>JAFRNY010000070.1 GCA_017429945.1 Bacteroidaceae bacterium | reverse complement strand
TTTAACGGGACAGTAGTGAAGAATTAAGAATGAAGAATGAGAGAGAAATGAATAATGGAGAATGAAAAGTCAAAAATGAACATTACTTCTGTCCTAGATTAGTTACATATATGTAATAACATAATAGAAGAGTAACTAAATTATGTTTCAAAACAAAAATATTTATAGTAAAAGCTTGTAGATGAAAAAAATGTCGTACCTTTGCCCTTGTCAAAACCTAAAAACGTAACCAAAGATGAAAAAATTAGCTATCGTTACAGTAATAGCGCTGTTGGGCCTGACGGCCTTCATAGCCTGCGGTGATCGCGACGCCATCATCACCACTGAGCAGTTGCCACCAGCCGCAAAGACTTATCTCGAACAGAACTATCCCGACCGTTCAATCCTGTATGCCAAGAAGGATGCCGAGCTCTTCCAAACCACATATAAGGTCCACCTCGACGGAGGTCTGGAAGTGGAGTTCGACAAGGATGGCCAGATAAAGGACATGGATATTGATGACTAATATTTATTAACTTAACAAACCTTTTGACTATGAAACGGATTAAGTTATTACTGATGGCCGCTCTCTGCATGATGATTTCGGCCTCCGCATTTGCCGATGACCGGCCAATCGCTCCCGAGCAGCTTCCCGCTGCCGCAAAGGCTTTCGTGAAGACCCACTTCGCTGGCAAGAAGATTATCTATGCCGAGAAGGATTTCAGCGAATATGAGTGCCGCCTCGACGATGGAACAGAGATTAAGTTCAACCGTAAGGGCAACTGGGACAAGGTTGACTGCCAGATGGCTGCAGTGCCTGCCGTAATCGTTCCTGAGGCAATCAAGAAGTATGTACAGGCTAATTTCCCCGGTCAACTTATCACGAAGATCGACAAGGAGCGTTGGGGTATCGAGATTGAACTCTCCAACGACCTCGACCTTAAGTTCGACTATCAGGGCAACCTGTATGGCATTGATGATTAAGGCGGAAGTAACCAATAACATCTTTCCAGGTTTACCAGTATTTATCACTTGGTAAATGAAGGCGGGGAAGGACAAGAAGTCCTTCCCCGCCAATTTTTTAGGCTATTGTTAATTCTTGGGGAGCACACCCGCCTTTTTACTGCA
This sequence comes from Bacteroidaceae bacterium, assembly GCA_017429945.1. Taxonomy (GTDB): domain Bacteria; phylum Bacteroidota; class Bacteroidia; order Bacteroidales; family Bacteroidaceae; genus Physcousia. The sequence goes on along the minus strand of JAFRNY010000070.1, from coordinate 63,274 downwards.
GGCTCTCCCAGGGCTTTTATTAATTATTGCCCTATCTTCAGCCTTCATTTTCAATATTGAGCCTACTTGAAAAAGTTAACCCTCCGTATATTCTTTTGTCCCGGCGGGACTTTTCCAAGTAAGCTCAATATTCAATTATGAATTATCAATTATCAATTATCAATACCCCCTTATCTCACCACGATTTTCTGCGAATTTACGACATAGACGCCGCGCCGTGCGGGGATGCGGGCATTGTAATCGAGCCAGTCGGAGAAGATACTCTTGCCGGCAAGGTCGCAGACGGCAACGTGTTGTGGCTTGTTGACAATGATGTTGATGCAACCTACACCGCCTTTGGCCTGTAGGGTTTGCTCGGCTATGAGCGTAGGCTCGCTGATAGCATCGGGCGTAGTTCCGCTGATTTCTATTAGTGGCTTGTATAGTAATTCGAAGGCACCGATTGCCACGCACTGCTTGTTTGCCATATTGGCGATGACTCCGAGGCTTACGATAGTGGGCTCGTCGAGGAGGAACGAGATTGTGTTGTCGTTGAGCGGCGCGTAGGCCAAGGCATCGTTGGCGAGGTCGGCGGTGACGGGCAGCTGGTCGGCTGCTGCAGCTGCTACGTAGCAGTTGTCGGGCAGCCAGTTGTAGTAGTAATCGTCGCCGTCGCGGCTGGCGGTGAACGTCCAGTGGCCTGCCGGCAGTTCGACTGTCTGGAAGCACATAAGGTCCTTAATTACTTCTTCAAAGCCCGAGTAGGTGTCTTCGAGTGTGAGGTAGTTGTTCTTCTGTGTGTCGACGTGCCATTCGGTGAGAATGTTTCCGTTCTTCACATTGTTCACTTGCTTCCACGGTGAAGTAGTGTTGTTCATCAAGAGCTTCAGGTAGCGGCTGGCGTTGGCAGGATTTACGTTGCCGGCGCCGGTGCGGAAGGGGTGTTTGTAGTTCTTGAGGTACTTCGATGTGACGTCGTTGGCAGTAGTGCCCGAGGGGTTGAGCCAGAAGATGCCGAGCGAACTGTCCCAGGCATCGCCGTCAGGGCCGAAAGCTGTGCGGCGTCCTGTGTGGCCGTGGCCTGTGCGGTCTATGACGTCGCCACTATTTTGGTTGAAGTCGTAGTAAAGCTGCAACCGTTCGTCAGAGGTGGGTTCGGCAATGGGCTCATTGGCTGTTGGCGTTACATCGGCCTGCACCATGAGGTAGTTCCATACGCGCAGCTCATCGATGAGTCCGTTGAAGGGCCGTTCGCTGCCACCGATGGCAAAGCGCTCGAGCGCAGGTGTCGTTGAAGCGCCGACGACGCGACCCGAAGCTACGCGCACACCGTCGCGATAGACATATACTAGGCTTGTCTTGAATGCCACGGCATAATGGTGCCATTCGTCGAAGACGACGGCGCCTTCATCCGTGGTGAAGTTAATGCCTGCTACATCTACTGAGATCTGGCCCTTTGGCTTGACGCAAAGTTGCATGGTTGAGGCTTTGTCGCCTATGTGGAAACCGTCGTCGGTGATGCGCCCGGGCATCATCCACCATTCTATGGTCCACTGCTTTGTGCCGTCGGCGCTGAAAGGCGACGAGGCAGTTACGAGGTCGTCGACGCCGTCGAAACGCAGGCCCGTTTGTCCGTCGGCATTGCATACGGTGATTGCTTTCTTGCGCGTGATGCGGCTGCTGCCTTTGGCGTTGGCGGCGGTGAGGGTGACGTCGTAGATGCCGGGCACATCGAGCTTGACGCTTGCGCTCTGCTCTGCGAGCCTGTAGATCTCGAGATTGCTCTCAATGTCCCAGGTCCACTCTCGTGGAGTGAAGCGCGATTCGTCGATGAGGTCAACGCTCTCTCCTTTCACGAGCACATTGTTGTGCAGGCTGAAGGCTGCCTCGGGAGCCACGGCGCCTACGCTCACTGTCTTGCTGATGCTCTTGCTGCTGCCGTCGGGGCTGTAGGCAGTTAGTGTCACGGTATAGGTGCCATCGGCATCGAAGGTTGCTGCAGCGTTAGTGGCTTTCACGATGGGGTTGCGTGCTCCTTCGATGTTCCACTCGTAGGTGGCAGCTTCTATGGGCGACGATTTGTTGACGAAGGTGAAGTGTGTGCCGGCTGGGATGTCGTCGTCGGGCACGGTGAAGTCCAACTCCGGCATGACAGCATCAGCTACTTCTACCGTTGCCGTAGCTTCGGCCGTTGTGCCGTAGGGCGTAATGGTGGTGAGGCTTATGGTCTGCTGTCCGGCTTGCTTGAAGACTACCGTCGGGCAGGGTGTGCCGCTAACGGCCTCGTTGTCGGCTCCGGTGATAGTCCACTGCCATTGGCTGGTGTTCACTGCGCTGTTGTCGGTAATGGCGAAAGGCTTGCCTACGACAGCCGTTGCGGCTGCGGTGAACGCTGCACCTGTCTCAGTATGAATAGGATTGTCGCGGCTGTCGAGTTCTAAGTCTACGAAGCTGATATTGTCATCACCGATGACCTCGGCGTCGCAGCCTCCGCAGCCATCTACGAGGAAGAGCGTGCCGTCGTCCTGTCGGCTGGCCATATTATAATAATGTAGGAGGCCGGTCTGCATGCGAGGCTGTGCTATGTCCTTCTGGTAGGAGTCTTTGATTTGTGTTGCCGAGCGAGCGTAGTTCCAGAAACGCAGCTCATCGAGCTGTCCGTCCCACGGCGCATCGTAGACCTCCTTGTAATTGCTGGTAGTGCCCTCCGTTTCGCCGATAATCAGGCGAGCAGGGCCCTTTATGCCGTGATGGTTGTAGCGGTTGTTCCAGCTTAACACGCTGCGTCCGTTGATGTAGAGCTTTGTGTTCAGCCCTTGGTTTACGAGTGCTACGTGGCTGGGACGGTTGTAGGTAAGCGCAGAGCCATACTGAGTGTAGGATCCTCCGTCGTTGCCAAACTCTATCTTGTTGCCGCTGATGATTTTGAAGAAGAACTGCGTCGTATCGGCCTTGATACGGAATCCGTAGCAGTCGTCGCTTGCTGGCTTCTGTGGGTTTAGCCAGAATTCGATGGTGAAATCCTCGAGTGAGCGGTCGGTGAGGTCGGTGATGAGAAGGCGCGACCCCGTCTGCATCTGCGCCAGGGTGTTGTCGGTCGTGACGAGTTCGCCTGCCGATGCCGATGCTGGAGCCGACTGCTTGCTCTCTACCTCATGGCCTCCGATGCTATAGAGGGCGCTCACGGTATAGACGCCCATTGGTTCTATGGTGGCGCGACATTGTCCGTCGGTTATAGTGGCGTAGAGTTCGCCGTCGTGATAGACCTTGTAGGCTGTGGGCTCGTATCGGCTGCCGGTAGGTGCCTGCCATGTAAGGATGAGGTCGTTGGCGATGAGGTTGCGTGGCTCGGGCACGAAGTCGGTTGAAACGACGGCCGTCAACTGTGTCTTCTTGCCGGCGCTGGGAACTTCTATAGGCTCATCGATGTCGAACGGCACTTCCACGCCGTCGCGGTCGATGTTGTAGTCGATGATGCTCACCTCGTAGATCTTGCCTTGTCCTACTCCCCACGAGCGCGTTTCTGTCCAAAAGAAGTATTTCACGGGGCGCGAGAAGTCGCAGTCGGCAGTGAGGTCGGTGAGGTCGTATCCGAACTCCATCGGTTCGGTGTGCAGTTCGCCGTCGGCCCATCGCCCGAGCATAGGAATCTCAGGAGCTGGCCGCGTCTGGCCTTTGTTGCCGTCGCCGCAGAAATTGAAGTGTGTGAGCGTTATGGATTTCTCTGGCGTCGTAGCCTCGGTGTCCTGAGCTATGCCCACGTGGAGCGCTATCTCAGAGCGGTGAGAATATTCCATTTTCACGCGTATGGTGCGTAGCGGGCGGTAGTCGCGCATGACCTCGTAGTAGCCGGGCGTGAAGCTGCGCTCCTTGGCCCAACCTTTCACGCAGTTGGATTTCTCGTATGGGCAGTAGATGAAACCCTTGTTGGCATACCCGTCGCCCCATGAGTTACAGATGATCCATGCGCCCACCTCGTTGTCGCCGTTGGGATTGCGTGTCTCGCCTACGATGCCGTTGCCATCGAGGTCAAACTCAATGCGGTCGTCGTAGCCTACGATGGTCATGGCATGGTTGTAGGTCTCGTTCCAGTCGGTGACGTACTTCATGCCCGTTACGCCTGCTGCGTCGTTGGCTGCAGTCTTCGGGATATTGCCTTCGAACGGGCCGGCAGCCACGCCGATTCCGCAGATACCGCCAGAGGCGTAGCTGTCATCGCCGCAGCGATTCCATAGGTAGTTCTTCACGAGCTCACGCCCTTCCTCTGTGCCGCAGTTGAAGGGGAAGCTGTTGCCTGAGAGAATTCGGTTGTGCATAGTGGCGAACCAGCGGTCGTAGCCTTGCATCCAGCCGCAGTCGTCGTCCTGGTCGTCTTGTCCAGAACTGCCGTAGAGGTGGCTGTAGGTGGTGCCTCCGTATGTGGCCACACTTGCTATGCCGCAGTCGCGACCGAGACGGTCGTAGCCCGTGCCGCTGGGGCCGTTTGTGTTGAGCATCCAGGGGAAGTGAGTGGCGTAGCGTCGCTCGTCGGTGTCGGCCGCAGTGAATCGTGCCGTGTTGATTTGATTGGTGAACTGATAGTAGATGCTCGAGGCCGCACCGCACGACCCTCCGCTTTGATTTATGATAGGCGGGAAGGAGGGTTGCAGGGCATTGTTGAGGTGGTCGGGGCGAACTCGTCCGCTGGCAATGCTCTCATTCATCCGCTTGATCATCTTGCGGGCTGTTTTCATGTTTACCGCTGGGCGCGGTGCGGGCAGGTCGGGGTATTTCTCACGATCCCAACCGTCGTCCTGGGCTGTGGCTGTGCCCACAAAGGCCATGAGCACTGTAGCAATACAAAGTTTAAGTCTGTTCATAGATATAGTAGTTAAGGGAGTTTTTCGAAAATTGAAACGAGCAAAGCTCGAGCGAAGGAGAGGGTAAGAGGATTAAGGAGCTCTCCAGGCAAGGGGAGTACAGGCGAAGTAGTTAAGTAGGCTGACCGGGCGGACGAACCGCCCGGAACTCAACCCGCTATATCTTATTCATCATTCATCATTCGTCATTTGTCATTCATCATTCGTCATCAGTCATTCTTCATTTCTCCTTGAACTTCTTCAGCCCGCTCTCGAGCCAGCTGACGAAGGCGGGGACGTCCTCCTTGTAGCTGTAAGAACCAGCCAAGGGGTGGCCCTCATGATCCATGAGAACGTAGAAGGGCTGCGTCTGTGCTCCGAACTTGGTGCGCTGTAGGTAGCTCCATTGGTCGCCCACGGTGCGCAGCTTACGCACGGTGCCGTCGGTCTCGGTCACTTCAATGGTCTCAGGCAGAGGTGTCTTGTCATCGACGTAGAGACTTACGAGCACGTAGTCCTCAGTCATAAGTTGGCGCACTCGGGCATCGGGCCATACGGCTGCTTCCATCTTGCGGCAGTTGACGCAGCCGAAGCCTGTGAAGTCCAGCATCACTGGCTTGCCGCTACGGCGTGCGGCTTCGAAGCCCTGTTCGTAGTCGGTATAGACGGCTTCTACTGTATTGCTGTTGAGGTTGAAATCCTGCGTCCACATAGGTGGTGCAAACGCGCTCACGGCTTTGCACGGAGCGCCCCACAGTCCAGGTACCATATACAGCGCGAAGGCCAGCACGCAGAGGGCTGAGAGGAAGCGTATGACGCCTATCTTCGGACGTGCTACCACATTGCCTTCGTCGTCGTATTCATCCTCGTCGTGCGGCAGGCGAATCCATCCGAGGAGGTAGAAGCCCATGAGGGTGAAGATAAGGATCCAAAGGCAGAGGAACGTCTCGCGGTCGAGCAGGCGCCAGCTGTAGGCAAGGTCGGCCACAGAGAGGAATTTCAGTGCGAAGGCCAGCTCCACGAGTCCGAGCACCACCTTGATGACGTTCATCCAGTTGCCGCTCTTGGGCGCTGACTTAAGCCATGTGGGGAACATCGCGAAGAGCGTGAAGGGGGCTGCCAGAGCCAGTGCGAAGCCGAGCATACCTATCGTGGGCGCTACCACGGAGCCGCTTGTCACCATATCTACGAGCAGCAGACCGATGATAGGACCGGTGCACGAGAAGCTCACGAGCACGAGCGTCAGCGCCATGAAGAATATTGAGAGCAGTCCTGTCGTTGAAGAGGCTTTCTCGTCCATCTTCGTCGACCACGACGAGGGCAATGTAATCTCGAAACCTCCGAGGAAAGAGGCGGCAAACACTACCAGCAGCGCGAACAGGAAGAGGTTGAAGTAGGCATTCGTAGAGAGCGCATTTAGCGACGATGGGCCCCAGATGAGTGTCACGAGCAGGCCCAGGCCTACGTAGATGACAACGATGGAGAGACCATAGAGGATGGCATCCTTTATGCCCTTCTTCTTGTCGTCCTTGGAGCGCTTGAGGAAGAAACTCACCGTCATCGGTATGATGGGCCATACGCAAGGCGTCAGCAGTGCAATCAGTCCGCCGAGCACACCTAAGAGGAAGATGCCCCAGAGCGAGCGCGACGAGGTGTCGCTCTCGGCATCGAGGGCGTGAAGCTCATCGATGACGGGAGTCCAGAGGGAAGACCCACTCCCCGCTCCTCCCGTGAGGGAGGGGAGGCCTCCAGCTTGTGAGAGGCTGTCTGATGGTTGGGCTTGCTCATCCTCTCCTTCGGATTCGCTGGTTTCTTCTGCTGCTTGGGCTTTTTCTTCTTTCTCAGATTCAGGTACCTTCTCCTCTGCCTTAGGCTGAGGTGCCTCGCCCTTTAAATCAAACTCTACGCTCGTGGGAGGCATGCAGTTCTCGTCGTTGCAGGCTCCATATTGCAGATAGCCGGTAGCTTTCCACGGTCCACCTTTGAGCTTAAGGCGCTGTGTGGCCGTGGCCTGTTTCTCTACGAAGGTGACTTCACACTCGAAGATGGGGTCCATGATGCGCTGTGGGGCGGGGGAGAGGCGCAGGGCGCCCTCGGGTTGCGCGCCTTCGAGCGTCTCGAATTTGATAGTCATGGGCGTCGGGCCGCCGCTGTTGTCGGGGCCATAGACGTGCCATCCGTTGTCGATGACGAAGCTTACGACGATGTCCACCAAGTCGGCCTTGCCGCTCACGGCTTTCTGCTCGACGCTGGTCTTCACGGGGTTGGCAAGTTGTGCGTGCAGAGGCAGAGCCGTCAGCAGCGCTGCCATCAGGGGCAAGAGGAGAGTGAAAAGTCTTTTCATATAGTCGAATTTGTTTGTTATTGCATATTCTATGGGGCAAAAATACAAAAAGAATCTGATGTAGTAGCAATTTTTCTCGAAATATTTAGTTTCTGCCTCATAAATACCAAATATTTATTGTACCTTTGCGGCCGCAAAAGTCGATAATATATATGATTACAGTATCAAACCTCGCCATACAGTTTGGCAAGCGCGTCCTCTATAAGGACGTCAACATGAAGTTTACCAATGGCAATATCTATGGCGTCATAGGCGCCAATGGTGCCGGCAAATCCACGCTGCTCAAAGCTATCAGCGGAGAGCTCGAGCCCAACAAGGGCACAATAGAGCTGGGACCGGGCGAGCGCCTGAGCGTGCTCTCGCAGGACCACTTCCAGTATGACGACTGCACCGTGCTCGACACCGTGCTCATGGGCCACACCGTGCTTTGGGACATCATGCACGAGCGCGACGCGCTATATATGAAAGAGGATTTCTCCGACGCCGACGGCATTCGCGTGGCTGAGCTCGAGGAGAAGTTTGCCGAACTTGGGGGCTACACCGCCGAGAGCGATGCCGGAGCCCTGCTCAGCGGCCTTGGCATTAAGGAGAAGAAGCACCAGATGCTCATGCGCGACCTCTCGGGTAAGGAGAAGGTGCGCGTCATGCTCGCCAAGGCTCTCTTCGGCGAGCCCGACAACCTGCTGCTCGACGAGCCCACCAACGACCTCGACCTCGACACCGTGCAGTGGCTCGAGCAGTATCTTTCAGAGTTTGAGCACACCGTGCTAGTCGTCTCGCACGACCGCCACTTCCTCGACGCCGTCTGCACCCACACCGTAGATATCGATTTCGGCAAGGTGACGCTCTTCGCCGGCAACTACTCCTTCTGGTACGAATCCAGTCAGCTTGCCCTGCGTCAGGCACAGAACCAAAAGGCCAAGGCTGAGGAGAAGCGCCGCGAGCTCGAGGAATTCATTCGTCGCTTCTCGGCCAACGTGGCCAAGAGCAAGCAGACCACCTCGCGCAAGAAGATGCTCGAGAAACTCAATGTCGATGAGATTCAGCCCTCGACGCGTAAATATCCCGGCATCATCTTCCAGATGGACCGCGAGCCGGGCAACCAGATTCTCGAGGTCGAAGGTCTGAAGGCCGTGGCCGAGGACGGTACAGTGCTCTTCGACAACGTGTCGTTCAACATCGAGAAAGGTCAGAAGACCGTATTCCTCAGCCACGACCCACGCGCCATGACGGCCCTCTTCGAGATCATCAACGGCAACCGCGAGGCGCAGGCTGGCACCTACAAATGGGGCCTCACCATCACCACTGCCTATCTTCCGCTCGACAACACTGCATTCTTCCAGTCCGACAAGAACCTCGTCGACTGGCTCATGCAGTATGGCGAGGGCAACGAGGTGTTCATGAAAGGCTATCTCGGCCGTATGCTTTTCTCCGGCGAGGAGGTGCTCAAGAAGGTCAACGTGCTCAGCGGTGGCGAGCGCATGCGCTGCATGATAGCCCGCATGCAGCTCAAGAATGCCAACTGCCTCATCCTCGACACGCCCACCAACCACCTCGACCTCGAGAGCATTCAAGCGTTCAACAACAACCTCAAGCTCTTCAAGGGCAACATCATCTTTGCCTCACACGACCACGAGTTCATCCAGACCGTGGCCAATCGCATCATCGAACTCACGCCCAACGGCACCATCGACAAACTGATGGAGTACGACGACTATATCAGCGACGATCGAATCCGCGAGCAGAAAGCCCGGATGTACGGGGAGACAGAAGAATAAGACGGCCTTGGCCGTAATGAAAAGTGAAGAATGAAAAGTGAAAAATGAGAGTTCCCAAAGCTTTTTGGTGTTCCTCACTGCTGTGTAGCAATAATTATCAATTATCAATTATCATTTTTCACTTTTCATTTTTCATTTTTCACTTTCAAATGCGCCCGTTATGACAGAAAAAGAGAAAATGCTGGCCGGAGAAATCTATTCGGCCGTCGATGAAGAGCTGCGCCACGAGCTCAACGCCACCAAGGACCTCCTGCGCGAGTACAACAACTTGCGGCCCTCCGACCTCGACGCGCGCCGCGCCATGCTCATGGAGCTGCTCGGCGAGGTGGGCGACGACGCCGTGTTCATCAACCAACCCTTCTTCTGCGACTACGGCAAGCACATCCGCGTAGGCCGCCGCTTCTTCGCCAACTTCAACCTCACCATTCTCGACGAAGCCTACGTCACCATCGGCGACGACTGCTTCATCGGGCCCAACGTAGGTATCTACACCGCCTGCCACAGCACCGACCCCGTTGAGCGCAACACCCGTCAGGAGTGGGCACGCCCTGTCACCATTGGCAACAACGTGTGGATTGGTGGCAGCGTCACCATCCTCCCCGGTGTCACCATCGGCGACAACGTCACCATCGGTGCCGGTTCAGTCGTCACGCACGACATCCCCTCTGGCACCGTCGCCGTAGGCAATCCTTGCCGCGTCATCCGACGCCTGAAGTAGGAACACGGAAGTACACGGAATTAAGTCGGAAATACGCGGAAATTTAAAAAGTTTTTCAAAAAAGGGTTCATCTTACATTGCAAATGCCTGACAATCAATAATGACATTATTTCGGCCTGATGTCAAGCATTTTGAAGAAGAAAAGAATTGCGGTGTAGGCGGTGGGCACATCCTTAGCTTTTCCTATGACGAATGAGGACATATCGCTTACAGTCCCGTCTTGCGCCACCTTACCTAAATAAAAGCCCCTTTGGTCCATGACCACTCCGTCTTTACGTATCTTCCCCAGTTTCATTCCGTTTTCTCCCAAGACAGTACCATCCCTTTCAATCTTACCCACAATCCAAGAACTGTTGTTCACGATAGTCCCGTCAGACTTGAACTGTCCTAACCTGACTGACCGGACATCATAAACCGTCCCGTCCGCATCAATCCTTCCGATCACAGCGCCCGAGTTATTGTAGATCTTCTGTGCAGCGCTCGCACTAGGCACTGCCAGCATCATACATGCGATTAATATTTTAAGGTAGAAATCTCTGAACATCAACCACGATAAAACAACTTTGTTTGTATCTTTATACTTACACATAACAATTTCTGTGGCAAAGTAACAAAAATGGTTGCAAATGAGCAAATAAAATGTAAAAAAGTTGTGTCAGAGATATTATAGTTATTCCTTTGAGTTATGTGTAAACATATACTTATCTGATGCAGGTTCGACTTCAGGGACACTCCACGTGTTGGTGGTCGGACTGCAATTGCAGAAATTCTCATTGGGCCATAATAGTAACAGTTGTAGTTGGGTCGCACGATTGCAGCTGCAAAGGTACAACGAAACTACAACTGCTGAAACGGGTATTTGATTGAATGCATACACATCCTCTGATAACTCGTTAAGCTGGCATTATCAGATTCACGATGACTCCTAAAACGAATCCACCGAGTGCAGCCCATAAATAGGCTGAGGCATTCTCAACTTTTTGTTTGTTATTGAAATAGAACACGACTCCAAGCAGGGGAATCAAAAAGGAGAAGATTAAGGCTGCAACGCCTGCTTTTTTTGTTTTGTTTTCAGTCATGATTTTAATGTTTAAAAGTTGTTGTGAAATAATTGAATTATACCGATTCAGACAAATCGTCTACAAGTAGGCTGAGTTGTTTGTATCATATATAGCGTGTCAGCATAAACAGATATAGCTAATATTTTCATTGTTTTGATTCATCGGCCACCAGTTCTAACATACTCTTGATAGGCTTGATTAAAATCTAGACTAGCAGACATAAGACCATCTGAGCGAAAATAGCCATTGCGAACGAAGGTTTTAATGACTCCATGGTAATTACGTTCGGCCTCCATGTGAAACCTTATGACATCAGAGTCAATATACGACCAATTACCCTCCAGAGTCTCCTTAAAAATATTGCCTGTATTTAAATTATGATATACTCCATATTCAGAAAGAGTGCCATCTGGATTAATAGTTAATGTAAAAGTTCGATCAAAATCATCATTATTATCTGTTCCTATCCATTTTCCGCCCCATTTATTGTCAAAAGCTTTTAATTCTGCGTTAATTCGCTGCCGTTCATTATATTCACTAATCTTATAAGACGTTTCTTCTGTAGCTGTGCAAGTCCAATCAAGATCTCCATTGAATTCCGATACGTCTAAAATGTACATTACATCGCCTATTTTACTAAGTGAGGCCCGTAAAACTCCTTTATAAAGATTGAGCGACCCAAAACCACTATCCTTACCCTTGTATGTTAATTCCAAATTCAAATTGTTCAGTTCTGGATACGTTGCTTTTATCTCTTTCTTTAATTGAAGGGTGACATCTTCAATGGGCCTTACGCTTTCGCCACAAGATAATAAAAAGGTTATGGTCACAATGGACATAAAAGCAAATAGCTGAAATGTCGTGTGTCTCTTACTCATAATAGCCATTGATTCTTTTTGGGAAATAGGCGATACGTTGGTTTGAAAAAAAGTGTACATAATTGTTAATAAAGCTAATGAATTTGAATAATTGGAATCCGATTTACTACTTTAGAATATTTCGATTTGGCGGTTTGATGTAATCATTTCTCCAGCAGCAAGTTCCGAATTAACTGTTGGGGTAAAAGAGATATCAACCATTCGCTTCTTTTCCGTAGGTTGCTTATCTATTTTATTTTCAGTATCTGTATCTAAGTCTATAGAGCGCCCCGTATTTACAGTAATTTCCTCCGAACTATTGGAAGATGAACTTATAGAAGAAGATACAGTTATACGTCTGCGTCTTGTTGTATGAGCTTGGTCTTTATTGTCATTTAGAATATATGAATCCAAGGTGTTTAGAAGCGTTTCAGCAAGCTTGTATTGGCTAACTACTAATGAATCATCTGGATCTATAATAATGTTTATTTCTATCTTACTCTTAGATTGTATATTGAAAATGAATATGTTGCCTAGAGTGCATAATAATCCGAGGGTATCAATATCTTCGAACTTGATAAACGTCTTGATGACAGAATCAGACTTTAGTGCGAAATAAACACCAAGTGGGCTGACCCCTAAGAGATAGTCGCCTTTTTCAAGGTGTTCTTGATCAAATTGAAAGTTCTGATATGAAAGTGTCATCTTATCATTAATCCCATAGATATCATTAAGATCAACTTTTACATTATAATCAATATCTTGATGATTTTTAATTCGCATTCGATCTGATTTATCCATAATAAGATTTTCTGGGAAATATTTTAATCCCAAGATTAACAAACAAGATCCGACCCCGATTATTAAAGTTAACACAGGGAATGAATCAACTTGAATATCACCAACAACCGCAAAGCTCGTACCTATTATAGAGATAATAATCAAACTAACTAACAAAGACCGCGGGCATCTTAAGTTTGCATAATCTCTAACTATTGAATATGTTACCTTGGGTTCATAATAACGCTTTAATTGTATATCGTAAAACATCAATGGGGCAGCTATAAGAAACAAAACAACTACCAAAATCCAGATTCCCGAATCGCTGGAAACGACTTGAAATACAAGAATTGTCAATACCACCCCCAATTTAATGATTATGCTTTTCTTTGCTAAAAATAATTTCTTATATAATTTGTACGGTTGTACTGTTTTAATAGTAGATTGCATGTTTTTAAGTTTTATATTAAAAATCAATTCTTCTTCCTCCGAGAAACTCTTCCGTTTTTGCGCTTCCTGATTTACTTGTTAGTGACGCACTAACGGCATTTTCATTTGCCCATTGGCGTAACTTCGTAAACTCTTCTTTCCTCATCTGCCCCATAGGAACCATTCTTTTTATAGTCGTTTCAAAATCCTGCATGCTTAAGTCTGCTGTAGGATCTCCTTCTATTCTCCGAGAAAAAGCTTCTATTAACGAGTCTGCAACCCACGATTCAAGTTCGGCACCAGCAAGCACCACATCCTTACCAAATGTATCTTCTCCGCTAATCTCAGCAAGTCTATCAAGATTGAAATTCTCAAGATTCCTTTTTAGCTTCCCTATATGAATCTGAAGAATCTTCTTGCGTTCTTCTTTTGACGGGAAATCTACGAAGAATATCTCATCGAAACGGCCTTTGCGCAGAAGTTCAGGAGGTAGACCATTTATATTATTAGCTGTTGCAAACACAAAAACTGGGCTTGTCTTTTCCTGCATCCAAGTAAGCAAAGTCCCAAAAACACGAGTAGAAGTTCCGCCATCTCCACCACCTCCATTAGCTCCAGACATACCTTTTTCTATCTCATCTATCCATAAAATACTTGGAGAAATGGCTTCCGCAGTTTTTAACGCTAATCTCATATTCGACTCTGATGAGCCTACCACGCCTTGGAATATTTTACCCATATCCAACCTAAGTAGCGGCATATTCCACGCAGAAGAAACGCACTTTGCTGTCAAGGACTTCCCGCAACCTGGGACACCAGTAAGAAGAACCCCTTTGGGAGGTTTAACACCAAAAGACTTCGCTTCCACTTCAAAACAGTGGCTCCTTAATTCCAACCATCTTTTTAAGGTTTCCAATCCGCCTACATCATTAAGATTAAGCTGTGTATCAATAAATTCCAATATTCCTGTCTTTTGAATGATTTGTTTCTTTTCATTTAGGATTCCTTTGATGTCACTCTCGTCAAGTCGATGATCTGAAACAATTGCTTTAGCAAGACAGTTCTCAATCTCAAGACGTGTCAACCCAATGGAGGCATCAACAAACTTCTCCAAAGTACTCTCGTTAACATCAATAGTTACACCAGGGATATTCTTATAACCTGTAATATTGGAAGAAACGATAGCTTTCACCTCATTTCTGTCAGGGAGAGGAAAATCTACAATTGTTATTTCCTTCTGAAGATCATTACTGATTTCAAAAGACGGGCAAATGATGATGCAGTTGCATTTGTATCCTTTGTTTCTAATATTCATGGCAAAATCTTTCAGTCGTCTCTTATAAACTGCATTTGACTTGCTGTCTAGATAATTGTGTGCATCACAAAAAACAAACAAATATCGAGCATCTTTTTCCTTGGCTTTAGTTTCGCAGAAATCAATTGCCAATTTGAGATCATTGGTTTTTTCACCAGCAACAGCTCCATTGAGCGTTATACCCTCTGTGGAATTCCATACAAACAATGTATGGTTTATCTCCTTGGCAATTTGCCTTAGCTCACTCACAACTCTCTCCTCTTCAAATGATTCGATGACAAGAAGAGAATAGCGGGCTTTAATGTAATCTGTAAGTGTTTTCTTATATTCCATATTATTAAAGTTTAAAAATTCCAGTTTTAGTAATCTCATTGCCATTTATTTGGTATTCCACATTAATAGATTTTTTAAAATAGTTCAAATCAATGGCATCTGTTGTTAATACAAATTTTTTCCCTGCATAAGGGTGTGGCAAAGAGTCATTATATCGTCCAAGAATAGAAAGATCAGCCTTTCTAACTACATCTGATTTTAATGGAGACTTCATAACTTCTTCCAAGGTATAACCTGAAAATAGTATACTATTTAGTCCAACTTTCATTCTCTTTAGAATATCGATGATCGCTGTTGGATACTCAAGCGGTTCACCTCCAGAGAAACTTACTCCATTTATATGTTTTGCATTATTAATTATTTCTATTATTTCATCTGTATCCATGATATTGTCCTTGGTAAATGGATGAGTCATAGGGTTGAAGCATTTTTTACATTTAAGCTGACAGCCTTGAACCCAAACAACAATTCGCGAGCCTGGCCCATTTGCTTCTGATATTGAAATATGATGAATAGGAAGTTTCATAATCCTCATTAAAATTCAAGACTAATAACCTGTAATACTTGATCTTCAACTACCATATCAATCTCAGTCTTAAACTCAGAGACTAATTCAGCCTCCGGATGAGATAAAATATTTTCAATGTCTTCTGTAAGTGCTGTGCAAAAGTTCCCTTTTACTCCAAACACTTCTTCTTTTACAACATTATCATCATAGGAAACAACAACTTGATACTCTAGAGAGGGTCCAAAGTTGATTGTATACTTATGTTCCATTTTTGTTACCTGAGTGGGGGTGCCTGAATTCTCCAACCTTTTTACAACTGCATCAACGGCAACTTCAACATAGGCTTGCTGAAATTCCACTCCAAGGTTATTCATCTGGTCTTGAATTTGAGGCGTGATGTTCGGATGTTCGCAAACAAGTTCGTATCGATTCTCTTCAATTTTACACATAAACATGTTTATCCCATTCTTACATCCACAAATTGCCCTCATTTGTTTACTTCCCATATAGCCAAAATGGCTTAGAATTTTCTTTTGGAAGTCATTTTTATATTCGGTTATAAGTTCCGAAGAAGTTTGCACGTCCATTTTCCTAAATGCACGAACAATCGCTTCTTCGTCAGAATATGTAAAATTAAATTTTGTACAATGTGACATGTTTGGTTTTTAGCCGTTTTATTATGTTGGAATATGTTCAATAGGATCTTAAGCAAATGGAAATGACTAAAAGGAGTTCGCCAAAAAGGAACTTATAGTTACAACACCACTCTAGTAGTGGAGAATAATCATGGTGCTATTTTCAAATCTGGTATGGTCTAATTTCTTGTTGGTACGTTATCTACAATGTCTAATCCATATTATCGTAAAAGTTATTCATCTTGTCCTTCCTTTCTCCCTCAGATTTTGGACAGATTTCAAGGATTAATTCAAAATACCCCCTCAACTTTCCTTGCTCTAATAGATTTAATAGGGCTTTAATCAGAGTCGTTCTGTTTCCTTTCCTGTTCTCCTGAAACATAACTAAACTATCTGCAAATGCTATTAAAGCCTCTCGTTCACTCTTATTTAGAGTTACTGTAGCAAGTAATGATTCTAGTTTTTGAATGTAGTACATAGGCCGTTATATGTTTAATATTTTTGATATAGCATCAACTTATCTGCACAGAAATATCATTTATAACTTGATAGGCAAGTCTTACGAAACTTATTGCATTGTCTAAATGATCTCGTTGATTGATGAAATTCAACATATTACCGAACCAGATTTCTGGCCTGCCTCCAACATTGTAGATAAGTACATCTATGCCATTGACATCATATAAACATGCAAATTTTCCTTCATACTCATTAAAGAGTTGAGCAAAATATGGATTTTGTTCTAAGAAATCCTTTACAGAATCATAATTCCATAAGTTAATTTGTTCTTTTTTGGCCGTAACACCCAGGCAAGCCGATAAAATGGTCTCCAATTTCCTTAGTATACAAAAAAGGCGTAGGTGCTGTTCTCTGCCTATCCTGGAGCCAAAGGCCTTCGCATTGCCTACATCACACAGGATAGACAACGCAGTTAGCCCACGCCAGTACGCATATAAATACTAAGGATTATATAAACGCACTACGCAGACGCATCGGTTGTCATCTGTCTGCTGTGATGTTAGAGTTTGCGAAGTTCTTGGCTCACAACGACAGACGTTCGAAAACGTCATTCTTATATAAAGGTCTGCCCGCCGCCCTATGATGGGCTAACTTGCAGCGCTGCAAAGTTATATATTTATTTCTCTCCCACCAAAATTTTTCTCGTTTTTTTTGTCTTTAGGCCATATATGGCAGTATTAAAAATCAAAACAGACTACAGGTCGCTGCTGCGCAGCCACAGAGAGCACAGAGGTGACAGAGGACACGGAGGGGGAATTGATAATGTATAATTGATAATGGATAATTGATAATGGATAATTGACAATGGACAATGAGCTGCTGCGCAGCCACAGAGGGCACAGAGGAGACAGAGGGCAGGACGGCAAGGCCGTAATGAAGAGTGAAGAGTGAAGAATGAAGAATGGAGAATGTAGAATGTAGAATTGAGAATGTATAATGGATAATTGATAATGGATAATTGATAATGGTCAATGGTCAAAGGTCAATGGATAATGGAATTAGCTTATTCCATATTCCTTCCTTAGCAAGTCTACAAACTTCATGAGTTTTATGACTATGAGATGGGGGTATGTAATGTCTTTCAGGGGCTTGTAATGATTATCTTCGGAAACGATATATGTCGCATTTGCTGCTATAGCGCAATCTACAAATTTGTTGTCGTCAAGGTCGGTTTTGATTAGTTCAAAATGGAAATATGGGGTAATAAATTCAACGTGTTCACAGTTAATTAAGAACTGAATGACGTTCTCTGCTATTTGAGAGGTTGTTTTTTGTGATATAATTTCTTGGTATTCCATTAATATCTCGTTGGATACGCAAAGAATATATCGGCCTTCATATAATCCTTTCCATACTTCATAACTCTTGCTGGTGCGAGACAATGAAGCAATCAGGCAGTTCGTGTCTAAGACTATCCGAATCATTTGCAGTTATAGGCGGTATGTATGTGCTCTTTTAGTATGGCTTCTTCCTGCTCGGCTCCCCAATCTCCGCTCTCACATAAAATATCCATCCCTTCTTCAACTTTCTTGAAGAAGTAATCACATAATGCTTTCTTGATATCCCGCATTTGCTCTTCAGTCTTAACGTATGAAAACATTCTCAACAATTGGAGTTGCATGGGGTTGAAAACAGTGGATGAAGGAGGTGCTGATTGTATCATAGGGAGAGATGCTATAATAATTGGGTTACGTACCTACAAGACCTGCTTGCGCTGCAAAGTTATATGTTTATTTCTCTCCCACCAAAAATTTTCTCATTTTTTTGCCTTTAGGCCATTTTGGGCAGTATTAAATACAGGTCGCTGCTGCGCAGCCACAGAGGGCACGGAGGACACGGAGGGGGCAATGGGTAATGGATAATGGGTAATGAATAATTGACAATTGATAATTGATAATGGTGCTGATTGAACGTTCAAGAATCGGCGGGGGGGATTTTGGCGCAGACGTTTTTCAAAAGTTTTTCAAAAAAGGGTTCATCCTACATTGTAAATGATTGATAATCAAAGGTGGCTCTTTTTTGTCCCTTCATTATTTTTAATGACTATCCGCAATCGTACCACCAAGACGCTGCAAGCGTCATCGCTCTGGTAACCGGAGTGTGCGCAGCACCCCCGGATGACAGCCAGCATCGGAATCGACCCTGGAGGGTTCGCCCTCTTGTAATGATGGGGCACTCTTCCAGAGTGCATATTCCACGATTGTATGTTAACCGAGGGTGCTCGCTACGCTCGTACCCTCGGTTACCAAAGCGAAGACCGCGCTGCGGTCTCTTTGGTGGTAAGATTGCGGATAATCATTTTTTTTGTTCAACCATATATGCTCTGTTTCTTGCGATGCAAGTATGCTTATACGGGCATTGTGAATATTGAACAATTGGGAAATGACCTTTTACACCTTTTTGAGAATGGTTATGCAGAGAATCAGGTGGTTACAATGTAGGATGAACCCTTTTTCAAAAAACATTTTGTTTTTTAGTATAAAATGACGTGGCGCGTTGTTCTATTTGATAGATTGAGGTCGGTGGCCTAAAGTCTTAAGAGTTTTGGCAATAAGTGCCTTAACTTTCGGCCGATTGTGCCAAGACTTTTTGCCTATACTCTCAAGTGTTTTGGCTTATGCGCCCTATTGAATCGGCCGATTCAATAGGGCGCATAAGGTGATTCGATAGGGCGCATAAGCCGATACGACTGGTCGCATATGGCAATATGATTAGTTGTTTGCACCTACTGTCTCTGCACGTTGACTGGCTGTAGTCTGAAGTCTGTTTTGAACAAAAATTTTTTTTGCCCAGCATGCCGGAGGTTGTTTGGGTTTAGCGTTTAGGGCTTAGGGATTGGCGTTTAAGGTTTAGCGTTTAGGGTTTAGGGCTTAGCGGTTAGGGGCGTCAGCCGATGCGGGCGAGGCCGCCTTCGGAGGTTTCTTTGTAGAGGGAGGGGAGGTCGTGGCCGGTTTGCTTCATGACGCGGACTACGCGGTCGAAGCTGACGCGATGCTGGCCGTCGGAGAGCGAGGCGTAGAAGTTGGCGTCGAGAGCGCGTGCGGCAGCGAAGGCGTTGCGCTCGATGCAGGGGATCTGCACGAGGCCGCAGACGGGGTCGCAGGTCATGCCGAGGTGGTGCTCGAGGCCCATCTCTGCGGCGTACTCGATTTGTGCTACGGAGCCTCCGAAGAGTTGGCAGGCGGCAGCCGAGGCCATGGCGCTGGCTACGCCCACTTCGCCCTGGCAGCCTACGTCGGCGCCGCTGATGCTGGCGTTGTGCTTGACGAGGTTGCCGATGAGGCCTGCTGTGGCAAGGGCGTGGAGGATGCGCTCCTCGGAGAAGGCGTGGTTGTGGCCTAGGTGGTAGAGCACGGCAGGCAGCACGCCGCAGGAGCCACAGGTGGGGGCTGTGACGATGGTGCCGCCTGAGGCGTTCTCCTCGCTGACGGCCAGGGCGTAGGCATAGACGAGGCCTGAGCTCTGGAGGTTGGCTTTGTAGCCTTTGGCTTTGGTGTAGTACACGGGAGCTTTGCGCTGCAGGCCGAGTGGGCCGGGGAGGATGCCTTCGTGGTCGATGCCGCGCTCTACGCTCTCTTGCATGACTTGCCATACGCGGCGGAGGTAGTCCCAGATGTCAGGGCCCTCGCACTGTTCGACGTATTCCCAGAAGGTGTGGCCGGTGCGCTGGCACCATTCCATGATGTCGGTCATGGTGGTGAGGGGGTAGAGACCCTCTCCCCGCTCCCCCGTAAGGGGGAGGGCCTCGCTGGCGCTCGTGGGCTGCGCGGTGACTTCTCCTTCGGATAGTGCTCCGCCGCCGATGCTAAAGACTGTCCATTCGTCGGTAAGGGTGCCGTCGGGCTGGCGCACGGCGAATTTCATGCCGTTGGGGTGGAAGGGGAGGAAGATGGTGGGCTCCCAATGGAGGTCGACGGGGCCATGGGGCTCGAGGACGCGCAGG
Organism: Bacteroidaceae bacterium; assembly: GCA_017429945.1. Classification (GTDB taxonomy): domain Bacteria; phylum Bacteroidota; class Bacteroidia; order Bacteroidales; family Bacteroidaceae; genus Physcousia. The sequence goes on along the minus strand of JAFRNY010000070.1, from coordinate 43,237 downwards.
ATGGCGACGTCGGTCATGTGGCCTTTGCCAGTGGCGGCGAGGGATCCGTAGAGGGTGACGTCGAAGGCTGTGGCTTCGGGGTGGCGCTCGAGATAGATGCAGGCGGCAGAATGGGGCCCCATGGTGTGGGAACTCGATGGGCCGGTGCCTATGCGGTATAGTTCACGGAGGGAATGCATGGAGGATGACGGCCTTTGGCCGTAATGAAAAGTGAAAAATGAAAAGTGAAAAATGAAGAATGGCGCCGGGCAGGATGAGGATAGGGAGGGCAGAGGGCGAGAGGAGGGGAGGAGGCAGCCCGGGCGGACGAACCGCCCGGCACTCAACCCCGGGCAGGATGAGGATTGGGCACGCAGAGGCTCTTACCGCTGCGAAACAGCCCATTATCCATTGTCAATTGTCAATTGTCCATTATCCTTTATCCATTGCGGCTGCAGGCCGTTCGTAGCCCCAGTCGTCGATGGCTTGTGCCCAGTGTTGGTTGACGAGCTGGATGGTGCGTGGCTTGTAGTCGTAGCGGTTTTTCTTGTAGCCTCGCTTGCTTTCGATGTAGGCGCGTATGGCGGGCTCCGATTCTTCCCAACCGGGCAACTGGAGGCGGGCATAGATGTCCTTAGTGACGGCGTAGGCGTCGCGCTCGAAATCTTCGAACCGTACCTCATAGAGGTTGCCTTCGGGGATGAAGTGCTTCTGCTCCTGGTATGCGCGGTAGAGGCGTGGGTAGACCTCTATGGCGTTCTGCTCGATCTGGTCGTCGCTGACGTTCTGTAGCTTCAGCGGGGCTATGGTCTGGGTGAAGAAGGAGCGCGTGCTCTCGAAGACGGTGTAGGGGTTGCGCATGAGATAGATGAACTTGGCGTTGGGGAACATCTCTACGAGCGCGCGGACGTGGCCTGTGTGGGGCGGGTTCTTGGAGAGATACTGCGTGCCGCCTGTGTTCCAGAGCGAGATCTTGACGCAACGTAGGAAGGCTTCTTTATATGCCTGTTCCTCCTCGGGCGTGATGTTTTCGAAGGTGAGCCAGCGGTCGCAGTAGTCGAGCATGCGCTTGGGGAAATACCAGAAATCGTAGTAGGAGTAGGGCATAGTGTTGTTGAGCGCAAACTCCTCTTCCTGCGGCGTGTCGGGCGTGAGTTCCATGCCGTCGGTGGGGCGGCTGCTGGGCATGAAGAATTTCATGATGGGCTTGAGGAAGCCTTGTCCGAACATCATTAGGTGAGGGAAGACGGTCTGGTAGGTGGTGGTGTGGCCGAAGTGGTGGTCCTGTGCGAAGATGTTGTGCACGAAGGTGGTGCCTGAACGCCAATGGCCGAGGATGAATAGTGGGTCGTGCTCAAGAGGCTGGTCGGCCAGCAGCTTGCGATAGCGGCGCTCTTGAATGGGCGCTGCTGTGGAGAGCAGTCGGCAGATGGCTTTCGTGAGATAGAACTTGCCACGGTAGCCCGGGTCGATGGGCTCTCCGGCGGTCATCTTCTTGAAGGTGGCCCAGTCGGCACCCACGAGCGGGTTGATGGGCAAGTCTTCGAATTTTATAAGTCCCATAGTTAAAGGGGAGTTAAAGGGGAGTTAAAGGGAAGTTCTTCGCAGAGCGAAGCGAGCAGAGCTCGAGCGAAAGGGAAGTTAAAGGGACAATACATATACTACATTGGCATCGACTGTCGTCTCATTAACGATCCTTTAACTTTCCTTTCTAGAGGGTTCAATTAATAATCTTCACCTCAATGCCTTGGCGTGCGAGGTCCTTGACGGCGACGGCGATGGCGTCGTGGTGCTCAGGTGCGATGCCCAGTTTCTTCAGGTCGAGCGTGGGCACGATATCGTTCTCGAGCGCGCTCTCGTCGAGTGGCTGAAGAATCATGCCTACGGCAGAGGTGTTGTTGGTGATGGGGTCGATGAGGATGAAGGCGCCCGTCTGTCGGTTGTCGGTGTAGGGGTCGAAGAAGAGCGTCTTGGCTGTGAGGATGTCCACTTGTCCTATCTCGTTGAGCTGGAAAGCTTCGCCTTCTTTGCGGGCGAGTGTGTTGACGTCGATGCGATGGCGTATGGCAGCTATGGTGGCACGTGTGGTGTTGGTGTTGTGCTTGAGGAAGAACTGCTTGGAGGTGTCCATGGGCTCTTCGTCCATCCACACGAGCATGGTAGTGAAGTGGCGCCCTATGTGTGGCAGGTTGTCGGGGTGAACAATCATCTCGCCGCGGCTGATGTCGATCTCATCGTCGAGGGTGATGCAGACGCTCTGCGGGGGGAAGGCTTCCTGGAGCTCGCCATCGTAGGTGACGATGCTGCGGACGTGGCTGCGCTTCATGGATGGCAGGGCCACGACCTCATCGCCTACCTTGACGACGCCGCTGGCCACCTTGCCGCAGAAGCCTCGGAAGTTGAGGTCGGGGCGCAGGACGTACTGAACGGGGTAGCGGAAGTCGGTGAAGTTGCGGTCGGCATGTATGGGCACTGTCTCGAGAAACTCCAGCAGCGGCTTGCCGTCGTACCACGGCGTGCGGTCGCTCTTCTCCACGACGTTGTCGCCGTCGCGAGCCGAGAGCGGGAAGCAGGTGACGTCGTCGATGCCGAGGTGATTGGTGAGGTTGAGATAGTCGGCCACGATGTCGTCGAAAATCTTCTTGTCGAAGTCGACGAGGTCCATCTTGTTCACGGCCAGGACGATGTGCTTGATGCCGAGCAGCGATACGAGGAAGGTGTGGCGGCGGGTCTGTGTGATTACGCCCTTGCGCGCATCGATGAGAATGATGGCGAGGTTGGCCGTAGAGCCGCCGGTGATCATGTTGCGGGTGTACTGTTCGTGGCCCGGCGTGTCGGCGATGATGAACTTGCGACGGTTTGTTGAGAAATATCGGTAGGCTACGTCGATGGTGATGCCTTCCTCGCGCTCGGCCTTGAGGCCGTCGAGCAGTAGGGCATAGTCGATGCCTTCGCCGGCGTTGCCCACGCGCTTGCTGTCGCGCTCGAGGGCAGTGAGCTGGTCGTCGTAGAGCTTCTTGGAGTCGAAGAGGAGTCGGCCGATGAGGGTCGATTTGCCGTCGTCGACGCTTCCGGCTGTGAGCAGGCGCAGGAGGTCTTTCTGCTCGTCGGCGTCGAGATAAGCTTTGATGTCGAGTTTATTGTTCATTGTTTTTTAGATTATATGGTGGGGAGTTGCGACGATAATCGCAACATACGAGACAAGATTAGAAGTAGCCCTCGCGCTTCTTTTGTTCCATTGAGGCTTCCTGGTCGAAGTCGATGACGCGGGTGGTGCGCTCGCTCTTGGTGGTGGTCATCATCTCTTCTACAATCTCCTCGATGGTGGTGGCCGTGCTCTCTACGGCGCCGGTCAGTGGCCAGCAACCGAGTGTGCGGAAGCGCACCATGCGTGGGCGTATGAGGGGGCGGTACTTCTCGGGCAGGCGGTCGTCGTCGGCCATGATGATGTTGCCGTCGATTTCCACGCAGGGGCGTTCCTTGGCGTAGTAAAGCGGCACGATGGGGATTTTCTCGAGGCGGATGTACTGCCAGATGTCGAGCTCGGTCCAGTTGGAGAGGGGGAATACGCGGATCGATTCGCCTTTGTGGATGCGGGCGTTGTAGATGTCCCAGAGCTCAGGGCGCTGGTTCTTGGGGTCCCACTGTTGGAACTGGTCGCGGAACGAGAAGATGCGCTCCTTGGCACGGCTTTTCTCCTCGTCGCGGCGCGCACCGCCGAAGGCAGCATCGAACTTATGCTTGTTGAGCGCGTCCAAGAGAGCCTTGGTCTTCATAAGGTCGGTGTGGACCTTCGAGCCGTGGGTGAAGGGCCCTACGCCTGCGCGGAAGGCTTCCATGTTCGATTCCACGATAAGGTTCCATCCATATTTCTTGGCATACTCGTCGCGGAACTGAATCATCTCCTTGAACTTCCATTTCGAGTCGATGTGCATCAGTGGGAAGGGCACTTTGCCGGGCGCGAAGGCTTTCTCGGCCAGGCGCACCATGACGCTGCTGTCCTTGCCTATGCTGTAGAGCATTACGGGGTTCTCGAACTCGGCCGCCACCTCGCGAATGATGTGGATGCTCTCGGCTTCGAGTTCTTGCAGGTGTGAAAGATGGTAGTTATTCATAATATGTTTTTATTTCGTTGCGTTTTGAATCGTGAACTAGGCTTGCGGCGTGATGCCGACAGGAAGCTTCTGGAGGATGAGGTCGACCACCTGTCGGACGCTTGTCTCCAAAGGCTGTTTTGAGGTGTCGATATCGAGGGCCGGGTGCGTGGGCGCCTCAAAGGGTGCGCTGATGCCAGTGAAGTCTTTCACCTCGCCGCGGCGGGCACGGGCGTAGAGGCCTTTCACGTCGCGTCGCTCGCACTCTTCGATGGGCGTAGAGACGAAGACTTCGAAGAAATCGTCGGGGCCTATGATCTCGCGCGCCATCTGGCGGTATTCGTTGGTGGGCGAGACGAAGGCGGCGAGGGTGATGATGCCGGTGTCGACGAACAGGCGGCCCACTTCAGCTATGCGGCGTATGTTCTCGCGGCGGTCGTCGGCCGAGAAGCCCAGACCGGCATTGATGCCGGCGCGGATGTTGTCGCCATCGAGCACGCGGCAGAGCAGGCCGCGGTTGTGCAGCTCGCGCTCCACGCCCAAGGCTATGGTGGACTTGCCGGAGCCTGATAGGCCGGTGAACCAAATCATCATGCCGCGCTGGTGCAGCAGCTCTTCGCGCGCCGAGCGCGGGAGCATGGTCACGGGATAGATATCAGGTCCCACCCCGGCCTTCACTGAGGAAGCGGTATGTGTTTGACAGAATGAGTTATTATCCATTAGATTGATGATACGATGTTTGCAACTTTGAAAATACCGAGCTATACCAAATTATACACCCAGGGTATGAGCAGCACACTAAGGGTGAAGACTATCAGATTCATGGGCAGGCCCACCTTGACGAAATCTGTGAACTTGTAGCCGCCCACGCCCTGCACGATGAGGTTGGTCTGGTAGCCGATTGGCGTGGAGAAGGCCGAGCTTGCGGCGAAGCAGATGCAGACGACGAAAGGCATGGGGTCCATACCCAGCTTCTCGGCCACGGAGAGGGCGAGTGGGAAGGCGAGGGCTGCTGCCGCGTTGTTAGTGATGAGTTCGGTGAAGATGTTCGTGATGAGGAACAGGGCTGCCAGGATGATGTAGATGCCAAACTCGCTGTGGCGTGCCAGTTCGGTGAGCGAGATGATGAAGCTGGCCACGAAGTCTGCAAAGCCGCTCTTGGTCATGGCCGTGGAGATGGCAAAGGCGCAGGCGATGGTGATGAGCACGTCCCACGACAGATATTTAGTGTACTTGCGCGGCGAGAACATGCGTGTCCATGCCATGATGATGACCGTGATGCACACGAAGAAGAACATGTCGAGTTTCAGGCCGGGAATGTGGGCCTGCACGAAGGACGACTGTGCCAGATATTCCTTCACGGGCTCGAGTTCACCTACGGTGGCTCCGATGATCATGAGGATGAGCAGCACAAGTGCAAACCAACGCTTCTTCTGGCCCATCGGCGGCTCGTAGTCGCCCACGCGGTTGATCATCCAGAACACGCGGCTGTCGCCCCAAGCCTTCATGAAGGAGTCGTCGGCGTCGATGATGAGCGTGTCCTCGTGGGTGAGGCGCATGTTCATGAAATCGCCTTCGACGATGGCACCGCCACGACTGATAGCGCGCACGTGGGCACCGTAGTGGCGATAGAAGTCAAACTCGTGGAGCGTCTTGCCCAGCCCGGGGAAACGGTTGCCAAGGAGCACCTCGTGGCGCGTCATGCCCGGGGCGAGGTCCTGCTCGGCAGCTTCCTCGTCGGAACGGCGGTCGTTGGGCAAAAGGTATTTCGAGAAGAAAATGAGATAGATAAGACCGGCCAAGGCAATGAAAATGCCTACCTTAGTGAGCTCGAACATCGACATGCCGTCGATTCCATAGCGAATCAGCAAGCCCGGAGCGCCGCCTTCCTCAACGGCCACGGCCTCGTCCTTGGCCTCCTGCAGGAGCATACCGTGGAGCACGAGGTTCGTGGTCGTACCGATGAGGGTGCAGATACCTCCGATGACCGTGGCGTAGGAGAGCGGAATGAGGAACTTCGTGGGCGGCAGCTTCATCTTGCGAGCCCAGTTCTTGATCATAGGAGCGAAGATGACGACTACGGGCGTATTGTTGAAGAAGGCCGAGATGAAGGTGACGATAGGGTAGAAGCGTAGGCCTGCAGAGGTCACCGTGGCATTCTTCTTAGGCATAATACGGAACATTATGCGTTCGAGGATGCCGCTCTTGCGCACGCCCTCCGAGACGAGGTAGAGCAGCGCCACCGTAATCATGCCTTTGTTGGAGAAGCCTTTCAGAGCCTCCTCGGGGTTGATGATGCCGGCCACGAGCAGCAGCACGACTGCCGTGAAGAGGATCAGGCCCGGGCGCAGGCATTCTCGCATTAGTGCTACGAGCATGAATACGAGGATGATGGCGACATATATTACAGGGAATGTCATGTCGAAGAGTCTTGTGTCTTGTGTCTGTCTTATTTAATCTTAAGTATCACTCCGCCCAAGGCCGGCACCTCAACGTGTGCTGGTACTGCGGGTGTGAAGGCGAAGGTCGATGTGGCATCTGTCAGCAGGTCGGTGGCTTTAGCCTTTGCCTTGGGCTTGAGGCCATAGAGCTCGAATACGGCCTCGGGGATATTGATGTCGAGCGAGGCCGGCTTGTCGTCGAAGTTGGCAACGCAAAGCAGCACCTCCTTGCCTGCGCGACGGAGGTAGGCATAATGGCGGTGCGGGTCGAAATGGTCGGATTTCGGATTTACGTACATAAGGTCGAAGAACTCGCCCTCGCGGATGGCTGCTTCATTAGTGCAAAGATTTAAGAGCTTGGCATAAAAGCGTTGGAGCTCAACCTCTTGTGGCGTAAGTTTCTTGCCGTTGAACTTGCCGCCATTGCGCCAGCGTTGGATTGTCTGTACTGTCCAGTAATCGAAGATCGTAGTGCGACCGTCGCGCCCGCTGAAGCCCTCGTCGTCCATGCCGCGCTCGCCCAGTTCCTGACCGAAATAGAGCATTACGGGGCCTGTGCTGAAGGTGGCAGCCACAATCATGGGAGCACGTCCGCGCTCAGCATCGCCGGCAAAGAAGTCGGATGCTATGCGTTGCTCATCGTGGTTCTCGAGGAACGAGAGCATGTGGGGGCGGATGTCGTCAACAGCTTGCCAGCACGATGTGATGGCGGCGGCGTTGGCGTTGCCGCAGGTGACGGCGCGGAGCGTGTCGTAGAGCCCGACCTTGTCGTAGAGATAATCGAAGCCGCCCTCGTGGATATAGCGGCGGTAGGCATCGGGACCATAGATCTCGGCTATGAACGTAATGCCGGGGTGCGAGGCCTTGACCTGTGGTATGGCCCACCCACAGAACTCCGATGGCACCATCTCTGCCATATCGCAGCGGAAGCCGTCGATGCCCTTGCCAGCCCAGAACTGTAGTATGCCGAGCATCTTCTCCCACGTAGAGGGCACGGGGTCAAAATGTGTGGTGCGGCCTGCTGTGTAATCGACGCCGTAGTTGAGCTTTACGGTCTCGTACCAGTCGTCCTTGTTGGCAAAGGCCGAGAATACGTCGTTGCCCGTGGCTCGGGCTGGCTGTTCTGCGTAAGGCGCAGGTTCGTCGGCCTGCAGGTCGAAGTCGGCCGTGAACGTCTCGCCGGGGAAGTAATAGAAATTGTTGCGGGGCGAGAAGTGCATCGTGGTGTCGTCCGATGCCCCTAGGTCTTCAGTGCCTTCGGGGCAGGCGTCGCTATGGTATTGGCGCGCCACGTGGTTGGGCACGAAATCGATGATTACTTTCAGGCCCGCCTCGTGAGAACGCTCAACCAAGGCCTCAAACTCCTTCATGCGCGAGAGCACGCTCGTGGCGATGTCGGGGTCGATGTCGTAGTAGTCCTTTATGGCATAGGCACTGCCGGCCTTGCCCTTGACGATGGCATGGTGGTCGCGTGCTATGCCGTAGGCCGAGTAGTCGGTCTGCGTGGCGTGCTCTATGACGCCGGTGAACCAAATGTGCGTGGCTCCGAGTGCGCGTATCTCACCCAATGCTTTGGGCGTGAAATCGGCCATTGTGCCGCAGCCGTTGGTGGCTCGGTCGCCATTGTGTTGATTGACGTTTGTGTCGTTGCCAAAGAGGCGGGTGAAGACTTGATAGATGACAGGTTTTTGGGTTTCCACAGGCTGAGTATAAACCGAACAAGCTTGCGTCAGACCCGCTAGGAGTCCGATGCAAGCTTGTGCAAAAATGTTCTTAAATCGATGGTAATTCATACGGCAAAAGTGTTTGCAGCTCACGCTGCTTGCGTAACACGCTGCTTACAGGTCGGCAGCGCCGCGTACCACGACGCCATCGACGTCCTTGGCAATCTTGGCAATCATGCCTTGCAGAGCCTTGCCGGGGCCGCACTCGGTGAACTCCGTAGCGCCTGCTTCGAGCATAGCCTTCACCTCTTGGGTCCAGCGCACGCTGGCGGTGAGCTGTGCGATGAGGTTGGCCTTGATTTCCTCGGGGGCGGTGTGGGCCTTGCCGTCGACATTCTGGTAAACGGGGCACTTGGGCGTATGGAATTCGGTAGCCTCAATGGCAGCCTGAAGTTCGTCCTTGGCAGGCTGCATCAGGGGGCTGTGGAAAGCGCCGCCGACGGGCAGGGGCAGAGCGCGCTTGGCACCTGCAGCCTTAAGCTGCTCGCAAGCTTTGCCGATGGCCTCCACCGTGCCACTGATGACGAGCTGGCCGGGGTTGTTGTAGTTGGCAGGCACGCAGACGCCACCTTCGGCGGCCACTTCGGCGCAGACGCGCTCAACGGTGGCATCGTCGAGACCGATGATAGCGGCCATCGTCGAAGGCTGAGCCTCGCAGGCTTTCTGCATGGCCTGCGCACGGGCGCTCACCAACTTCAGACCATCTTCGAACGAGAGGGCTCCCGCAGCCACGAGGGCACTGAACTCACCCAGCGAGTGACCGCCCACCATGTCGGGCTGGAACTTGTCGCCCAGGCAGATGGCGGTGATTACGGAGTGGAGGAACACAGCAGGCTGCGTCACCTTCGTCTGTTTCAGTTCGTCGGCCGTGCCTTCGAACATTATCTTTGTGATCTCGAAACCGAGGATCTCGTTAGCTTTGTCGAAAAGAGCCTTTGCTTCGGCATTGCTCTCGTAGAGGTCTTTGCCCATTCCTGAAAACTGGGCTCCCTGACCGGGGAAAACGAATGCTTTCATAAATAGTATAAAGTGTTTTGATTAATGTTTTCCTATAATATAATTAATGTGTCATAGTAAACGAAATGAGGTGCAATTCGGGTCCTATGAGATGCTAATCGGTCGCAAAATTAGTTAATTTTTTTGTCTTTACACCCTTTTTTATGGATTTTCCTTATTTTTAACGTGCTTTGTTTGTGCAAATGGGCTGTAAGCAGTACTTTTGTAGTCTGAAAGATACAAAAGAGCCAATGCTCACAGCTACGCCATGTGGCGGCAGCGCGCTGACGATGTTTAGGGATTTTCTCCTCCGAATTAGGATTTTTCCCCTTTCAGGCCACAAAAGTAGCAGTATCTTTGCACCGAGTTAAATAGAAAACAATTAATTTGTATACGCAAATGATGAACACAAAGCAATTCTTGGCAGCCATGGCGCTGCTCTTCGTGCCACTCGCTTGGACGGTGGCCCAGGACGATGTCTACTTCGTAAACAAGCGTGCGAAGAAGGCTAAAGCCGAGGCCGAGGCGCAAGCTCAGCAGGATGCTCGCCGCTACGTGCCCGTGCAGATCGTATATGCCGATGAGGATGAGCCTCTGAACATCAGCGGTTCTAAGCGCGATGTCGACGAGTATAACCGTCGCGGCAACTACGGTTCGCATAGCCGCTTGGTCGAGAACCCCGACGGCACGTTCTCCTATCAGCTGCCCGGCAACGACACATTATATGTCTTAGAGGACTCTATGGCCGTGACTACACGCTCGCTGGCCAATGACGTCTATGCCCAAGGCTACAACGAAGGCTATCAGGATGGCGAAGACTATGCCTTCACGCGTCGTCTGAACCGTTTCGGCTATGCCGGAGGTTACGCATCACCTTGGTACTATAGCTACTACGACCCCTTCTATTGGGACGACTGGTACTGGGGCTATGACCCCTATTGGTACGGAGGTTACTACGGCTGGCACCGTCCCTACTGGGGCTATGCCGGTTGGGGCTACGGCTGGCGTGGCTATTGGGGCTATGATCCCTACTGGTACGGCGGCTACTATGGCTGGGGCTATCCCTACTATGGCGGTTACTATCGTGGCGGTTACTACGGACGTCCGCATAACAGCCGCACCGATGGAGCCCACACCGGGCGCTATCGCGGACAGACTGGACGCGGCGCAGGCTATGATCGCGGACGCGGCTACAGCGGCGGCAATGCAGTAGGCACTGGTCGCACACGCTCGTTCGGTACTACAACTCGCTCAGGCAACGGCTACACCAATCGCAGCGCTGCCACCACCAACAGCAGCAACCGTGTCGGATCGTTCGGTACATCGCGCAGCTCCACTCCTACCTATTCCACGCCCTCAAGCTCTTCGCGCAGCGGCAGCTTTGGCGGTAGCTCAAGCTCCACACGCAGCGGCAGCTTCGGCGGTGGCTCAAGCAGCGGCGGCTTCTCTGGCGGCAGCCGAGGCGGCGGAGGTGGTTTCTCTGGCGGCAGCCGCGGAGGCGGTGGCGGTCGTGGCCGTTGACCTCAGTTGATTTTGCATTGACTTTTAACCACACATTAATTATAATATACGGAAATGAAGAAAGTCTTTATATTCGCAGCGATGGCAATGGCCATCACAGCAGCTCAGGCTCAGGACACATATACCAACGACCGTCTGACCAACACATCGGACGTTCACGGAACAGCTCGCTACGTTGGCATGGGCGGAGCCATGGGCGCTCTCGGAGGCGATATCTCAGTAATCTCAAACAACCCTGCCGGCATAGGCCTGATGCGCCGCAACGATATAAGCATAGGCATGGGTGCTATGATCCAGGATGCCAAAGCCATCGACGGCGACAGCCGAGCTCACTACAGCTTCGACCAGGTCGGTTTCGTTGCAGCTTTCAACAATCCCAACGGCAACAACGTGAATTTCGGCCTCAACCTGCAGAAGAAACTGAACTTCAGCCACTCTATGATTGCTGAGAATGGCAACCTTGGTGGCCTCTCGCAGGCAGCACAGCTGGCCGGCCTGATGATGGACTTCGGCGACTACTATTCACAGAATGTCGGCTCGCTTGTGAATCAGGCATACGGCGTAGGCATCTACGATGTGTTTGCCGGCGACGGCGGTCAGCTGCAGTACCGTAGCAATTCGAACTCGTTCTACCGCACCTCCAGCGGCAACCTCTATGGCTTGGACCTCAACGTGTCGGGCGGCGTGCAGGATCGCTTCTTCTGGGGCGCTACCTTTGGCATAGACTTCCTCAGATACCGTAGTAACACATCCTATGTGGAGTTCCGCGATGCTTACTTCCAAAACCAGCCTCAGACAACATTCGAGGTGCAGGACTACACCCTCGATGCCCAGCACGATGTCGACGGCACGGGTTTCAATTTCAAGGTGGGTACTATTATTCGCCCAATTGAAGACAACCCATTCCGCTTCGGTATCGCAATAGAGACCCCGACATGGTATACGCTTAAGCAGGAGGATAGCTACTTCACGTTCTACTCCAAGTGGCAGAACAACGGTTGGAATGAGACGGCCAAATCTTATGACTATACCTACAACTTCGAGCAAGGTCAGTATCAAAAGTACGACAGTCCTGATGCCAACTACCTTGAGTTCAACCTCCACTCGCCCTGGAAGTTCCGCCTGAGTCTGGCTTCGACGGTCGAAGACTATCTGGCATGGGACGTAGAATACGAGTACGCCATGTATAACAAGGCCAAGATGGGATACCCACGCCAGGAGAGCAGCGGCTGGGACGACCAGAGCGTAGGCATGGACAGCGACAAGGCTATGAACGGCCTCACCGAGAGAGTGTCAAACGGCGTCCATAACCTCCGCGCCGGTATCGAGTACAAGCCCGCACCGAAGTTTGCCGTGCGTGCCGGCTACAACTTCTTCAGCGCACCTCATAAGTCCAACGGTTGCTTCGATCAGACCATCGACTCCTACAGCATGTTCTACACTACCGGTACGGACTATATGAACCTCAAAGCCGCCAACATCTTCTCGTTCGGTATGGGTTACAGAGGTAAGAATTTCTATGCCGACGTGGCTTATAAGTATCGTCACCAGCACGGCGACTTCTATGCCTTCGACGATAGTTATCAGACGGCTAAGGCTCCCGAGGCTCAGTTCATCACCGAGAGCAATCGTCTCTCGGCAACCGATGTCAACCTCGATCGCCACAACGTAACGTTCACACTCGGCTTCAAGTTCTGAAGCAAGACTATCGGAGTCTTTTTATGAAGAAAGCCCCGCCGAACAGGCGGGGCTTTCTGTGTTTTGTTGTGAATCGATGGGAAGTTAAAGGGGAGTTAAAGGGGAGTTAAAGGGACGATTGTTTAGTGGGCTGTTATTGAGTGTTAGGGGCAGTAGCAGAAGTCTTGTCCCCTTAACTTCCCTTTGACTTCCCTCATGAATTCATCGAGATGAGGAACTCTTCGTTCGACTTGGTGCCTTGGATGCGGTTCTTGAGGTCGTTCATGGCCTCGATGGGGTTCATGTCGGAGAGATACTTGCGGAGGATCCACATGCGGTCGAGCGTAGTCTTGTCGTGCAACAGGTCGTCGCGGCGCGTGGAGCTGGCCACGATGTTCACTGCCGGGAATATACGCTTGTTGGCCAGCGTGCGGTCGAGCTGCAGCTCCATATTGCCCGTGCCCTTGAACTCTTCGAAGATTACTTCGTCCATCTTTGAGCCTGTGTCGATGAGGGCTGTAGCGATGATTGTCAGTGAGCCTCCGCCTTCGATATTACGTGCTGCGCCGAAGAAGCGCTTGGGCTTCTGGAGGGCGTTGGCATCGACACCGCCAGTAAGGATCTTGCCGCTGGCCGGAGCAGCCGTGTTGTAGGCTCGTGCCAGGCGGGTGATGCTGTCGAGGAAGATTACGACGTCGTGGCCACACTCTACCATACGCTTGGCTTTCTCGAGGACGATACCGGCAATCTTCACGTGGCGCTCGGCGGGCTCGTCGAAGGTCGAAGCGATAACTTCGGCGTTGACCGTACGGGCCATATCGGTCACCTCCTCGGGGCGCTCGTCGATGAGCAGCATCATCAGGTAAGCCTCCGGGTGGTTGGCGGCGATGGCGTTGGCAATCTCCTTCATAAGTATAGTCTTACCCGTCTTAGGCTGCGCCACGATGAGCGCGCGCTGCCCCTTGCCGATAGGCGAGAAGAGATCTACGATGCGTACGCTGATCGGGTCGTTGTAGCCTTTGCATAGATTGAATTTCTCGTCGGGGAACAGGGGCGTGAGGTGCTCGAAGGCCTGGCGGTCGCGTATGCGGGCCGGGCTTACGCCGTTGATGCTCTCTACCTTTGCCAACGGGAAATATTTCTCACCTTCGTAAGGCGGGCGGATGTTGCCTTCGATGACATCGCCAGTCTTCAGACCGTACTGCTTGATTTGCTGCTGGCTTACATAGACGTCGTCGGGGCTGGCAAGGTAGTTGTAGTCGCTCGAGCGCAGGAAGCCCCAGCCTTCGGGGGTTACTTCGAGCACGCCCTCGGCCTTTACGAGGTCGGCGAAATCGTAGTTGGAACTGTCCGTAGTGCTGCCATTGGCTTGACCGGCCTGAATATTCTTCTCCATCGACTGGTCAGCAGCGTCGCTTTCTGCCACGAAATAGTCCTGAGCTCCTTTCTGTTGACGCTCTTGGCGTTTCTCAGGAGCAGGCATAAGCGGGTCTTGCAACGGCAGTTCTGGAATGGGGATGGTAATGATGAAGTTCGGTTCATCGGCTTTGAAGAAGGCTTCAACCTCTTCGGCCGTTGGGGCTGCCGGCTGCTCAGTGTCATCGGCCGGGGCGATTTCAGCATTGCTCTCTTCTGGAGCAACCTCGGCCGGAGCTTCGGTGGTCTGTTCGGCTGTGGTTGCAGGCTGAGCACTGGCGGCTTCGCTGTCTGTGGCATCGGCCTCGGTAAACAGCAGCTGCGCCTCCTGAGCTGCGGCGGCAGCAGCCATAGCCTCCTTCTCGGCTTTCGACTTACGTCCACGTTTCTTGGGTGCAGGCTTCACATCTTCAGCGGCAGGGGCAGGGGCTTCGGTCTCGGCCTTAGCCTTGTCGTCTGCAGCTTTGTTCGTCTTCTTCGCTGCTTTAGCCTTCTGCGTAGCACTGTCGCCCTCTTTAGGTTCAGCTGCTTGCTCGGCGTTATCTTCAGAGTCGGTGGATTTATCTTTTGTTTTTGTCGTTTCTTTAGCTTTGCGTGCCTTGGCGAGGTCGTCCTTCAGCTTCTCCACGGTGTCGACAGCTGTCTTTTCAGCCTTGGGCTTGCGCCCTCGCTTCTTGGGTTGTGGTTCGTCTTGTGGCGCCATAGCGAGTTCGGCCTCAATAATATTGTAGATAAGGTCGAGCTTTGCTGTGTCTTTCTTTACAGAGATGTTGAGGTCCTTGGCCATAGCAGAAAGCTCTTCTATGGGTAGCGCCTCGAGTTCAATTTTCGTGTGCATATAATTGATTAAGAGGTATGTCATAAGGGGTATAATATCGCCCTTATGTTGGTAAAATGTTATACAAAAAAAGTGGAAACTACAAAGGGATTGGCTTTGAAAAGGAGCTAACCCCTCATAAATTCGCTGCAAAGGTAATTATTTCTCGAAAATTGTCAAAGGATTTTCAACTTTTTTGCGTAATTTCGCGGCAAATTCTACGTTATGGCTCTTGTTAATCCCTTTTTTCAAGTAGATAACCTGTCGTTTGCCGTCGGCGACAAGGTGCTGTTTCACGACATCAGCTTCGGGCTCGCCGAGCGCCAGCGCGTAGGCTTGATTGCCCAGAACGGCGTGGGCAAGACGTCCTTGCTCAATATCATTGCAGGCCGCGAGCAGCCCGAGTCGGGCACGGTCATCTTCCGGCGCGACCTTCGCGTGGCGTATCTCGAGCAGACGCCTTCCTTCCCTGGGCACATGACCGTCATGGAGGCATGCCTTTGGAAATGTCGCGAGGAGCCGCAGCGCATTCAGGAATATCTTACGAAGCTTAAGATCACCGACCACGACCAACCCGTAGAGCAGCTTTCGGGCGGACAGCTCAAGCGCGTGGCCTTGGCCAATGTGTTGTGTCAGGAGCCCGACTTGTTGATCCTTGATGAGCCCACCAACCACCTCGACCTTGAGATGATTGAGTGGCTGGAGACATATCTCTCCCGCTCTTCGATGACGCTGCTGATGGTCACCCACGACCGCTATTTCCTCGACCGCGTGTGCACGCTCATTCTCGAGCTGGCCGACGAGACGCTCTACACTTATCGTGGCAACTACGCCTACTATCTCGAGCGGCGACAGGAGCGCATCGACGTTCAGAACGCCAATATCGTGCGTGCCAACAATCTCTACCGCCGCGAGCTCGAATGGATGCGGCGCATGCCGCAGGCCCGCGGCCACAAGGCGCGCTATCGCGAAGAGGCGTTTGCCGACCTCGAGCAGCGGGCACACCAGCGTACCGAAGAGAAAGCGATGTCGCTGCAACTCAATAGCACCTACATTGGCAGCAAGATTTTCGAGGCCGAATACGTCAGCAAGACGTTCCCTGCCGACCCCGATAACCCGATGAGCAGGCCTAAAGTCATACTCAAGGATTTCTACTACAACTTATCGCGCTACGAGAAGATGGGCATCGTTGGTGCCAACGGCACAGGTAAGTCGACGTTCCTTAAAATGTTGCTCGGACTGGTGAAGCCCGACAGCGGGCGTTTCGTAGTAGGCGAAACGGTGCGCTTCGGTTATTTCTCTCAGGAGGGGCTCGATTTCTCGCCTGAGATGCGCGTCATCGATGCCGTGCGGCGTGTGGCTGAATATGTCGACCTCGGCGGTGGGCGCCATCTCTCTGCCATGCAATTCCTGCAACACTTTATGTTCTCGCCACTGCAACAGCAGAATTATATCTACAAGCTCTCGGGCGGCGAACGGCGGCGTCTGTACCTCTGCACCGTGCTGATGCAGAATCCCAACTTCCTCATCCTCGATGAGCCTACCAACGACCTCGACATCGTTACGCTGAATATCCTTGAGGACTACCTGCGCGATTTCCGCGGCTGCGTCATCGTAGTGAGTCACGACCGCTATTTCATGGACAAGGTCGTCGACCACCTTCTCGTCTTCAAAGGCGACGGAACGGTCAAGGACTTCCCAGGCAACTACACACAGTTCCGGGCATGGGAGAAAGAGCAAGCTGCAGCGGAAGCGGCACAAAGCCTTCAGAAGAAAACTGGCACTGCTTCGCAGAGCGCCGGCAAGTCAAATGCTGACAGCGCAGCCCGCAACACTTCGGCTCAGCGTCCGCGCCGCCTGACGTATAAGGAGCAGCGCGAGATGGAGGCCTTGGAGAAGAGTATAGCAGAGCTCGAAGAGGAGAAAGCTCAGATCGAGGCCGACCTCAGCGGCGCCACGCTCTCTGTCGAAGCCATCACCGAGAAGAGCAAACGCCTGCCGCAGCTGCAAGCCGAGCTCGATGAGGCCGAACTGCGCTGGCTGGAACTCTCGGAGATAGGCGGTTGAAGCGGCCGCGTTCGGTCACAACATGAATTATTAAACCTACGCATCAGTTATATGCCACAAATTATTATCGACGACAAGTTCATTGACACATTAATTAATAACGCGCGCGAGAATCCGCGTCTGCGGCAGGCCTTCGACCTGCGCACGACCGAGGCCGACCAGTCGCAGCGCATGCTCAACGCTCTCATCCCCGGCACAGAGCTGCCTATTCATCGCCATCGCGAGACGACGGAGACAGTCGTTATCCTGCGTGGCCGAATGGATGAAATCTTTTTCGATGACAGCGGCCGCGAGACTTCGCGCGTGCATCTGGCGCACGATGGAGGCACTCAGGCCTTGAGCATCCCGGCAGGCGCCTGGCATACAGTGGAGGTGCTCGAGCCCACGGTAATATTCGAAGCCAAGGACGGGCCTTTTGTGCCACGCTCCGACGACGATGTGCTGAAGGCCTGAGCGTGTGCTTCCACTAGCCTTATGCCTCAGATGTGGAAGATTTGCTGAAAACGCGGCCAAGGTACCAGGGGTGAACCCTCAAAGGCTTTTGCCAGACGCCTTAAAGGTCATGCACTGAACCCTAAAGGGTTTCAGACGAGATGGTTGAAGGCTAAAAACGGGCCGATTGATATGACTTGTCATTCGACCTGTAGGTTCATCGAAACACAATATTGTCGATGACTTGGGCTCCTATGTAGTTGTTGAGCCTGTGTACCAGGGCTTTGCGGCCAGACATCAGTTCGTGCCGTACAACAGATGATGAGAGTCGCACGAACAGCGTGCGGTTGTGGATCTCTGTGCTCAGGGTGTAGCGTGCGATGCCTTGTCCCATCACTTCGGGCCACGCCTGAATGAGGCGCCATTCGTTGTAGGGCGTCTCCAAGCCTTCCTCGCGCAGAAACTGGTTGAGTATGGCTCCGAGTTGTTCGGCTTGCTGTCGTCTCATAATTGTGCCTCGGCGAACTCTTGATCGCCGTCGTGAGCTTGCGTCTCTGTTATGTTGCCGTTCTCCACGCTGAAAATGCGGTAGTGACCTCCGGTGCGCGAGAGAATCTGGTCGAGGTGGTCGCGGTTGGTGTCGGTTATGAATATCTGCCCGAAACGGTCGCTGCCTACGAGTCGCACAATCTGTTCTACACGGCTGGCATCGAGCTTGTCGAAGATATCGTCGAGCAACAGGAGTGGGGTAGTGTGCGAACCTGCACGTCGCAGGAAATCAAACTGTGCCAGCTTCAGCGCAATGAGGAACGTCTTGTTCTGGCCCTGCGACCCTTCGCGCCTGATTGCGAAGCCGCCGAGCGACATCTCAAGGTCGTCGCGATGTATGCCATGGAGCGAGTAGCCCACGGCAAGGTCCTTGGCGCGGTCGCGCTGAATGACATCGAGCAGAGGGCCCCGTTGGGCGTGCGAGATATAAGCCAGTTCTACGCGCTCCTTGTCCTGACTGATAGTGGAATAAACCTCCTGAAACACTGGCACGAAAGCCTCGATGAATCGCTCACGAGCCTCGTAGACAATCTGTCCGTGGCGTGCCATCTCCTCTTCCCACAGTACGAGGAGAGTCTCGTCGGCCGGCGGTTCCTCCTGCTTGAGCAGTGCGTTGCGCTGCTGCAGGGCTTTGTTGTAGCTCATGAGAGCGTCCATGTAGCGGTGGTCGGTCTGCGAGATTACGATGTCCATGAAGCGGCGCCGTTCCTCGCTGCCTCCAATGATGAGCAGCGAGTCGAGCGGCGACACCATCACAAGCGGCACGAGTCCTATGTGCTCGGCCAGTCGCTTGTAGGCTTTCTTGTTGCGCTGAACGGTCTTCTTGCTGCCTCGGCGCAGCCCCATCTGAATGACTTCGCTGTCGCCATTCTCGCGTACGAAGGAACCCTGTAGCATGCAGATGTCCTGGTCGTGGGTGATGCAGAGGCTGTCCGACGCCGTCGTGGAGCTCTTGCACAGGGCGAGGAAGAACACGGCGTCGAGCAGATTCGTCTTGCCCTCGCCGTTCTGTCCAATGAAACAGTTGAGCCCTGGCGAGAGCGTGAGCTCTGCCTGGCGTATGTTCTTATAGTTGACTATGGACAGCTGATTGAGTTGCACGTCGGGGTGTCTTTATGGGCGAAGGGCGTCGCCTGCGCGTTGAATATTCTATGCAAAGTTAGTGAAAAAAGCGCTATCGCAGGCTCATTTTGCCAAAGTAAAAAGTCTTTTTGGGCTATTATCTTCAAAAAAGATGAAATATTAGGGCGAAAAGTTTAGCAGGAAAAAGTTTTTTACTAATTTTGCACCGCTTTGTGCACGGCTGCGCGCCCGCGCGTACATTAAATCATATATCTGCACATGGCCCCCGATACAGAATTAAGAAACTAAAAAACAATAAAAAGAACAATGGCAAAGAATCAAAACAAGAACGCCGCCCCCGAGAACATCGAGGTCGTGACAAAGACCGAAGCTTTCTTCGACAAGTACAAGAGAGAAATCCTCATCGCTATCTGCGCTATCGTAGTGATCGCCGCAGCCATCATCGGCTACGTGCAGCTCATCCGCAACCCGCGTATCGCCAAGGCCAACGATGCTCTGGCTAAGTGCCAGACCTACTTTGACGCCGACAACTACGACAAGGCTCTCAACGGCGACGGTCAGGGCTGCATCGGTCTGCTCAAGGTGGCCGACGAGTACTCGAGCACCAAAGCCGGCAACCTGGCCAAGCTCTATGCTGGTCTGGCCTACGCTCAGACTGAGAAATGGGAAGAGGCCAAGAAGTATCTGGAGGCTTTCAGCGGCCAGGACGACGCCATCATCACGCCTGCTGCCATCGGCGCTCTGGGCAATGTATACGCTAACCTGGGCGACAACGAGAAGGCCATAGCCACGCTCATCAAGGCCGCCAAGGCCGCCGACAACGGTAGCCTCTCGCCCACCTACCTCATCCAGGCCGGCGAACTGCTCGAAGCTCAGGGCAAGGCCGACAAGGCTCTCGAACTCTACCAGCAGGTGAAGCGCGACTATGTCAACTCGATGGCTGTTCAGCAGCAGGAGATTGACAAGTACATTGAGCGCGTAACAAAGTAACAATCCTAAGCCTACACGAATGGCTACAGCCTATCATCATCTCTCTGACTACGACGCCTCCACGGTGCCTTCGGCACACGACATGCGATTCGGCATCGTCGTTGCCGACTGGAACGACCGCTTCACCTACAGCATGGCCGATGCTGCCATCGAGACTCTGAAGACTCATGGCGCCACTGCCGACAATATTCTTGTCAAGCACGTCCCCGGCAGTTTCGAGCTGGTCTATGGCGCCAAATGGATGATCGACAATGCACAGGTCGATGCTGTAATAGCCATCGGATGCGTCATCCGCGGCGATACCCCCCACTTCGACTATATCTGCCAAGGCACCACGCAGGGTCTTACGGAGCTGAACGTCGAAGGCAAGGTGCCCGTCGTCTATGGTTTGCTCACCTGCAACAATATGGAGCAGGCCGAGGCGCGCACTGGCGGCATCCTTGGCAACAAGGGCACGGAATGCGCCGTCACGGCGATAAAGATGATTGACTACGCCCGGCACTGAGCATTGCCAACCACCTTTCGGCAGTGCAGCACAGCTTACGGCTTAACAACACAAAAGAAGCCCGGTCCGCAAGGGCTGGGCTTCTTGCTAAACAGTAAGGCAATGGCAAAGGAAAAACAAAAGACGATAAACATAAAGAACCGCAAGGCTGAGTTCGACTACTTCCTGCTCGACAAGTTCACGGCCGGGCTCGTGCTCACGGGCACCGAGATCAAAAGCATACGTCTGGGCAAAGCCAGCCTCGTAGACACTTATTGCCTGGTCATCGGCGGCGAGGTGTGGGTGAAGAATATGAACATCGCCCAATACTTCTACGGCACGTACAATAACCACGCCGCGCGGCGCGACCGCAAGTTGCTGCTCAACCGGCGCGAGATCAACAAGCTGCAGAACGCCACGAAGAGTCCGGGCGTGACCATCGTGCCGACGCTGCTGTTCATCGACGAGAACGGTCGCGCAAAGCTCGACATCCATATTGCTCGAGGCAAGCACGGCTACGACAAGCGCGAGACACTCAAGGAAAAAGAGGACCGCCGCGACATCGACCGCCACTTCAAGCATAATTTCTAAGACAAGGAGAATACTCTGAAGTTAAAGAAGTTAACTTCCACAAACAAACAACCAGTAACCCCCAAGATGTATGCTCCCCAAAATCTCTGACTCTGACCTCCGCGCCGCTGCAGCCAAGGGCTTCGATGCGCTGTTTGAACTCGTAGTGAGCAAGACGCTCGAAGCCATAGGCGGCGAGCTCACGGCTCAGACTATGCCCCAACTCTCGGCCGACCAAATCACGTTGCTCGGCTATCACCTGTTTCGCGAAGAAGTGCTCGACGGTGGTTTCGTCCAACTTATCCACAACGGACTCGGGCCGTTCATCTTCCTCAACCCCTTTGCCAAGGCCATGCGCCTTTGGGGCGAGGATGTTGAGGCCGCTGAGGGCACGAGCGTGCTCCACGATTTCTCGAAGCTGGTTTACAAAGGACGAAAGCTCTTTGAACGCTACGGCGACGAGCTCACGCAGGAGATGACCGACGAGGAGTTTATGGCGTCGTTTGAGCTTCACCCTGAGTTTGATGAGCTCGACGATGCTTTCGTCGAGGATGAAGAGGCTATTACTTCGATGATAGCCGTATATATTGACAAGCACATCGAAGAGTTCGTAGAAATAACTACATAACGGCAAACGATATAACGAATAACGTCCGCTTGCGTCACAACCTCCAGCCCACCATAAATTGCATGCAGTCAGCCTTGCTAAGATGGTGGGCTTTAACGTTGTAGCCCACGAACAGACGGTCGTCCGTGAACGGGAAACTGTAGCGCAGACCGATGGCCTGATATAGGCGGCTCTCCTCGGTGGCGCTGTAGTGGCCCGTGCGGTGGCGCAGATAAATGCCTGCGGCTGCGAAGATCGAGAAGTGGCGGTAGAAGAACTCGTGGCGCAAGGCCAGTCCCATGATGAAGGGTGAATAGCGGTATTCGCCCTCGTGGCCTTTTGCGATGTCGAGAGTGCGAATCTCATCGACATAGTTGGCATACATGAAATCGAACTGGAGGCCGCTGGCGTGCATGCGGTGGTAGCGGACCATGGGCGCAGCCACGGCGGTGAAAACGCCATAGGTCTTGACCTTTGTCGACGGGTCGGCCATGAAGGCTTCGAGCAGCGATTTCAGCGATACTCCGGCGCTGAGGTCGACGTAGAAACGGGGACGGAAAGCGGGCGAAGCGGAGGGCGCGAGGGGGGCTGTGGGACCCTCGGGAGAAGCCGAGGGAACGGTAAACTCCGCGTTAGTGGGGGGATTCTCAGCATCAGCGGGGGTATTGGAGGCCTTTGCACGGCTATCGGAGGCAGAGGGTTGCTTGGCGCTGGCAGAGGCCTGCCGGTAGTCTGTCGGTTGTGGCTCGAGGTCGTAGCTTGCAGACAGGGATGCGCTGAGGGTGTTCGTCCCGAGGTTGGGGCGAGTGATATGTCCGTTGCTGCAGTGTCGGAAGTCAGCAGAGAGTCCTAAGCTCCATTGTGGCGCCACGCGCACGCGGGTCTGCAGCGATGCTCCAACGTAGATTGCGGCCACGGAGCCAATGATCTCGTCGTCGCGGTTGGTGTTGAAATCGTAGTGCCGGGTGAAGAAAGCCACGCCGTTCTGCAGGTCGCAGCCCAGCGACCAACGGCCGCGGCGGAGGAAATCTATCTGTATGCCTCCGTAGAGGGCTATGGCGTGGCCGAGCTTCGAGTCGTAGTCAGGAGCAAAACGGTTGAGGCGAATGTCGGAGAAGTCGGCGTGGAGGATGCCGGCTTGCAGAGTGGGGTAGTGGTAGGCTCGGTCGTAAATGTTGCCGTCGGCCGGCAGGGTGTGCCAAAGGAAGCGCGCGTCCTGATAGTTGCACGAGTAGGAGTGTACGAGCGAGCTGGTGTATTCGTTCTGAGGAATAAGGCGCGCCAGACTACCCGACAGCTGAAAGCCGATGTGGTCGCGTGCCGAAGCGGCGGCTGGGCTTTGGGCCGCAGCCGAAAGTGTCATGGTGCAGAGGCATGCGATGGCACATAATGTTCGTTGGATTAGAAGAGGCCTACAGAATGACATCAGAGGGTTGAGAAATATGCGGCCTATCGAATCGGCTTATGCGGCCTATCGAATTGGCTTATGCGGCCTATCGAATTGGCTTATGCGACCGGTTGAATTGGCTTATGCAACCGGTTGAATTGGCTTATGCAACCGGTCGCATCGGCGCTATCGATTATTTAGTATTCAATGACAGTGAAGGAGTAAGGGGGCAGGGCAAGTTTGCGCGTGCTCAGATCAACTGATTTAGAGACTGTTGGCTTGGCATCGGTGGCGTTCCAGGTGCCGCTGAGCTGGCAGAGGTTGGCCGTAGGCGGGAGCTCAATGCCTTGGGCGTCGAGGGTGGCATTGACGGTTGTCGGGAGCAGGTTTACGATTTTCACGTAGGTGCGGCCGCTGGCGCTGTCGCGCACGGTGCTTACGGCAATGCGCTGCGCGGTGGCATCGTCGGCTCGGCGCTTATCATCGCCGAGGCTGACGGTGGCGGCTGTGGGCAGGTAGGTGTTGCCCTGCGACTGGCCGCACATGCGCTGCACTTGGTAGTCGACAGTGGGGAAGACGCGCTCGTTGTCGAAATAGATGAGGTCGGGGTTCCACTGCGTGTGGCCGTGCTTGGCCAGCAGCGGGGCGTAGGAGCTCATGGCCACGACGTCGCCATTGCGCTCGAGCGAGCAAATGTGCATGGCACAGGTGAGCGCTGTCTCTATGGTTGACTTGCGCCCCGGCCCGTGGCTGGCGTATTCGCCGAGATAGACCTTAGAGGCTGTGCGGTCGTACTGGTCGTAGTAGTCCTGGTTGTTGATATACCAGCCTGGGGCTACGTAGTAGTGCTCGTCTACCATGTCGATGTCGTGCTCCTTGGCGAGCTGCCAGCCGCGCTCGTAGTCGCTGCCCTCGAAGAAGGGGCCTACGGTGCCGCAGACTGTGATCTCGGGGTGCTTGGCCTTGACGGCTTCGATGAGTTCGACGTAGCGCACGGCAAAGGTATCGGAGATGATGTCCTCGTTGCCTATGCCAAGGTATTTGAGATTGAAGGGCTTGGGGTGACCGGCCTCGGCACGGAGGCGGGCCCACTTGCTGGTCTTGGGGTCGCCATTGGCCCATTCGATGAGGTCGAGTATGTCTTGTTTGTACTGCTCAAAAGCGGGCCCAAAGGGAATACCGTTTTGCTGTCCGCCGCCGAGCACGGGGTCTATGGCGCTGTTCTGGCAGGGCACGGCAGCAGCTACTACAGGCAGCGGTTCGGCGCCGAGGTCTTCGCAGAGCTGGAAGAATTCGTAGTAGCCGAGGCCGCGTGTCTGGTGGTAGCCCCAGAGGTTGCGCTGCGGTTTGCGCTCATGCAGGGGGCCGATGGTCTCTTTCCAGTGATACATATTGCTGAGGCCGTCGCCGTGGACGAGGCAGCCGCCGGGGAATCGCATGAAGCGGGGGTGTAGGTCGGCCAGCGTCTGTGCGAGGTCGGCGCGCATGCCATTCTTGCGACCTTTGAAGGTCTTCTGCGGGAAGAGGCTTATGAAGTCGAGGGCTAAGCTGCCGGCAGCGGTCGGAACGATAGCGAGGCGTGCTGACTTGGCGTCGGCCTTGGCAACGATTGTGGCAGAGGCTTTTTTCCATGACGCAGAAGGAGCGGCCACAGTAGTCTCACCAATTAGGCGCTCGCCATCGAGCAGCTGCACTTTAAGGCGTGCGGCCTTGCCCGTGAGCTGGCGTGCGAAGAGGCTGAAGTCGTAGCGCTCGCCGCGGCGGACCACGATGCCATCGAAGCCGCTGTTGACGAGGGCTGCGCCGGGCACTTCTACATCGAGGCGGGCGTAGTGCTGCTGCACGGCGTTGAGAGGCTGTTCGGTGGCGATGGTGAAGCGGGCGCCCTGGCCTTCGAGCGTCCACGAGTGGGTGGCGTTCCAGTTGCGCTCGCGACCGTGGTCGGCGGCGCTGTATTCGAAGTCGCGATTCTGCAGCAGCTCGGCATAGAGACCGCCGTCGGCGCTGTAGTTGATGTCCTCGAAGAAGATGCCGATGAGCTTGTCGGAGATGGCTTTGGCGCTGTTGGCATCGATGGCGATGTCTGCGTTGACGGAAGTCTGGGCGAGGCGTGCAAAGCGTGTGGCGTCGTCGGCCAGCGTCTCGGCATTAAGGCGGCTACGCTCGCGCTCTGCGGCCTTGGCGTTCTCAAGGGCTTCGACGTGGCTGAAGGCTACACGGTTGACCGAGCCTTTCAGCCGGCGGCCATTGACTACGGCTTCGGTCTGGCGCTGCTCTATCGCGGCGAACTTCTGCTTCAGGGCCTCGAGGCTCTCGGCCATGGGGTAGTCCTGCGGGCGCCAGTGGATGAGGTCGACGGAGGTGGCGTGAGCGTACTGGCGAGTGGCGGCACCGACGCTGAATGTGAGGTGCCACAGGCCGTTCGCGTCGCGCGTCAGCTCGGGCGTGTACATCTTCTTATTCGCTCCCCATTGTGCGAAATCGCTCTTGACGAACGATGCTCCGTTGGCTATGCTCTGCCAGCTGTGCCCATCGGCAGAGTAGGCGAGCGAGAGGCCTGAGCCCGGGTCGGCGTTGTAGGCGAAGAGATAGACAGAGTCGGGCTGGTTGGCACGGGCTGTTGCCGTAGCTAACAAGATTGCTGCGGCCGCAATGAGGGTGCGTAATGATGTCATAAGAAGTATGAGAATTAGTTGGTTACGGTATGAAAGGTGATAAGCGGAGGCGCGGGCTTATTCTGTGGGCTGTACGTATTTAGCCTGCTGAACGGGGATGATGGTGGTGATGCGCACGTCTTCGCCAGCAGACTGCGATGTGCTTGCTTTCTTGGGATTGCAGATGGCCGTGAGGCTGATCTTCTCTGTGCGGGCCTCCTCAGCGATGTTGGCGGCAGCGGTGAAGCGCACCACGTTTCTGCCGGCCGGACCGCTGGTCCGCTCGAGCGTGAGGAACGAGCCTTCGGGCACGGAGAGTTCCCACGGGTAGTAGGTGTGGAAGATGATGCTGTCGGTGGAGGCGATGTCCTTGATGTAAAGTGTGCTGACGGAATCTGTGCCAAATTCTGAGGATAAGCCCACCTGTGGGCGTGCCACTTCGAGGTTGCCGAGCTGTAGGATGAGCGTGTTGGCGCTGTATTTGCCGCCGTCGATGGTGACGGAGGAACTGCGCAGCTTGCCTGTGGTGTTGAGCTTGAGGTCGAGATAGGCCGTAAGCTGATAGATTCCCTTATTGGCCGCGATCTGCTGGTTGATAGACTCTTGATAGATTGTTATAGGCGCGCACCAATCCTCGCTGCTCCTCAGGTTGTGCACCTCGGTGGTGACGTATTGCACGCTGTCGGTAATCTGGTCGGCGTAAACTATCTGAAAAGAATTGGCCACGTAAGTCTGGTGGAACTCATTCTCTTTGTCGCAGCTGGCAAAAGCCAAGGTGGCGATTGCAGCTAATAAAATAGTCTTTTTCATGTTAGCCCTATTAAAGAATATGTGTATAGAAATTGCTTATTCAGTTTAGTACCAGCGTATGGTGTTTGTGACGCCGCTTTGCTTCTTCCAGCGGAGGGCGTCGGCGAGGGTCGAGGCGTTGGCCTGGAAGGTGAAGTTGTAGGTGCGGTAGGGAGCTATGACCATGCTTGCCGTCATTGAGAAACAATGGAGGTCGCGCGAGAGCGAGGCCGTGGTCATCGACAGCTTGTGGTAGTTGAAATCGTAGCCCGACGACCATGAGATGTTCCAACCGGTGGCTATCTGCAGGTTGCCGGAGAAGTTGAGCGTGTGGGTCAGCGAGTAGGGGTAGCGCATGCGTTTGTCGTTGAACTTGCCGGAAGTGTTCTCACGCATGGAGATGCCGTAGCTGAAGGATATTGTCCAGGGCAACTTGAAGGCTAAGTAACCGTCTTCGTCGACCTCGCCCGTCTGGTTGTTGCCGCGCGTACCCTTTTGAGCACGTGTGAGTTCGGGGTCCATGTTCGACTCGTTGATGTCGCGCTCCTCGTCCTCGTCGTAGTCCTCGTCGGTCTCTTCGTTGTTCTTATTTTTGTCGCTCGAGCGCCCCGTCAGTTTGTTGAAGAGATCCTTGAGCTTCTGATTGTTAAGGCTGTAGGAGATGTTCTGCGACATACCTTGGAAACGTCCGAAGCGGCCGTAGGAATACTCGGTGCGGTTGCCTACGTACACGCGCCCGTTCTCATCTTTCTCGTAGGCATAGGTGGCAAACTGAGCGTTGAGCGAGAAGGTGTAGCTCTTCGTGAGCTTCAGGCGCAGGCGTGTGTTGAGGTCGCTCCAGGGGCGCGTCTTGGCAGCCATATTGTACGACATTGATGCTCCGAGTTCGTCGATGATGCTGACTTTGCGGGTGGAGTCGCCCTCTTCGCGCAGCTTCATTTCGATATTGTTGCCTATGTCGAAGTTGATGTTGCCCGTCTTGCCGCTGCTCGGGGCGCCGTAGAGCGAGCCTTGGTAGCGGTTGTAAGTCACGGTGGAGACGTTGCCGTCCTTGTCGGTCTTGACGTATGTGCCGTAATATCCCCAATGCGGGGCTCCGAAGTCGGGCGCATAGGAGAAGCTGACGGTAGGCGTTAACACGTGGCGGATGGCAACTATCTTCTTGCCTATGAGCGGGGTGTAAGTACCATAAAGCTTCGTGGAAGCCGAGATGCTCATGTTGAAATCGAAGACGTTGTTGAAGCCATAGACGGTGTCGGGCACTTCGCGCTGCTTATCTTCGTCCCACGAACGGTTGACCTTGTAGGTGTACATGCGGTCGTTGAAGTTGAACGATGGCGTGACGTTGATGTAGTTGAGCAGCGAGAAGGTGGCGTTGACCGGGATCTGGTGGCGCATACCGTTGCGCCAGTCCTTGATGAAGCTCGAGTGTAGCAGCTTATCTTCCTTCGTGGCAATACTGTTTGAAATGGTTCCGGTGTAGCTCATCGCAATCTTCTCGTACCAGCGCTCAGCACCGGCCATCTTCTTGCGTTTGAAGGGGTTGAAGCGTGCGAGCGAGATGTTGAGCGACGGCAGCGTCATCGAGATACTGGAGTCGCGGACGTTCTGCGAGAGGTTCATTGTTGCCGAGAGTGTGAGGCCTATGTCGGCAAACGAGCGCGAGTAGCTGACGGATGAGGTGCGCGTGCTCTGGCTAAGGCTCTGCGGATTGTACATCGACGAGAGGTTGTTCTTCTCGTAGCTCGACGTGGC
The DNA here is from genome assembly GCA_017429945.1 of Bacteroidaceae bacterium. Taxonomy (GTDB): domain Bacteria; phylum Bacteroidota; class Bacteroidia; order Bacteroidales; family Bacteroidaceae; genus Physcousia. The sequence goes on along the minus strand of JAFRNY010000070.1, from coordinate 15,205 downwards.
GAAATTGACGCTTGCCGAGAACGACTGTGAAGGATTGGCCTTGGAGTCCTGTCGATGGCTCCATTGAATCTTAAAGCTCTTCGAAGCGGAGTAGTCAGGCATGTTCTTCTCGCCCTCTACGGTGCGTTGGTACGAGAAGTTGACGGCTCCGCTGAAGCGGTAGCGCTTCTTGTAGGTGCTTTGTCCCGAGATGCCCCAGGAACCTTTGGTGTAAATCTCGCCCAGGAGCTTCAGGTCGACGCGGTCGTTGATGGCAAAATAGTAGCCGCCGTCGCGCAGATAGAAGCCTCGCGTGGTCTCGTCGCCGTAGGAGGGCATAATGATACCGCTGGAATATGTGCTGGAGAATGGGAAGAAGCCGTAGGGTATGGCCAGCGGCAGCGGCACGTCCTCGAGCACGAGATAGGCAGGCCCAAACACGACGTCCTTGCCCGGTCGCACTTTTGCACGCGTGAGTGCGAGATAAAAGTGTGGGTGCTTGGCGTCGCAGGTAGTGTACTTGGCATGCGCCACATACATTGTGCCTACTGAGTCGCGCTTGCTCTCCTGGCTTATCATATAGCCGTCGCCCTGTTGGGTGTAGACATTGTTGATGAAAGCCTTACGGGTCTTGAAGTTGTAGGCTATGGCGTCGGGCTCGTACTGGTCCTCACCTTGCTTGAACACGGGCGGCGTGACCATATTGCCGAGCGAGTCGCGCGTGCCGTGGGCATGTACGACACTGCTGTCGACGGCCATGGTAATGAGGTTTGCCGACAGCTCGAGATTGGTGTAGTTGACTTTCGCATCGCCGTAGAAATTTACGCGGTCGTTGGCGTAGTCGAAAGTCACAGAGTCTTTGGCTGAGAACTCTACGACGGCTTCGAGCGCATTCTTGCTCTGCTTAGTGGAGTCAATCTCTTGAGTTACAGTGCCTGTGAAGCCGCCTCGGCCAAGATAAACTGTGTCGCCATGGACGATCATAAAGCGGGCGGTGTCGGTAGCAAGGGAGTCGGCGAGCAGGGCCGCAGAGGCCAGAGAGTCGTTTGCGGCGAGAGAATCGGACTTGGCATGGAGACCAAGGCTGTCGGCAACAGCCGTGGAATCCTTTACGACAGGGCGCCGACGCATATTCGAAAAACCGGAATAGACGACGGTCGTGTCGGGGACTGACAGGGCGCTGTCGGTGGCAGAAGTGACAGCTTCGGGCAACTTGTCGGCAAGAGAATCGAAAACCTCCACTGCCGCTTGATTCACACGCTTGACAGTTTCAGCCTGAGCAGGCTTGGCAACGTCAAGCTTGACGGCAGAGCCTGAGGCAGCTGACGGGCGATCGGACCGGCGAAGGGCCGTAGAACACGACGCCGCAAGCAGGGCCAGCAGCACTCCTAATATGGGGATATATCTTAGTCTATTAATCACTTAAAGCGGATAGGCTGTATTGTGACGGCCTAAAAACGGTGCAAAAGTACACTATATGCGGCGTATAAGCAAGCATTTTCAGTTTTTTAACCTCAACAGACCGTCATAATAAATGCAAGAAAAAGTATAAAAATCAGAATAGAGTGCTTGCACATTAATTATTTTGACTACTTTTGCCCACGGAAATCAACGTTAAAAATCCTCGCATAATTCAAGTTCACCCTTATGAGACAACTGCTATTCGGAGCTTTCATGCTCCTTTCGATTGCCGTTCACGGGCAGACGGGTCTGCCTCGAGTTTATGATGAAACTATTGACACTATGATTCAGATTGACAATGCATTAAAGGATGCAAAGTCATCTGGTCGCTTTGTTGTTTGTCAGCTAGGCGGCAACTGGTGTCCGTGGTGCCTGCGCTTTGCGGATTTCGTTGCAAAGGACAGCATTATCAGCAAGACCGTTGCCGACAATTTCGTCTATATCCACGTTAACTATAATCCCCGTAGCGCGTCGGCAGATGCCGTCAAGGCAAAGCGTGATGCTGAACTGCTGCAACGGCTGGGTTCGCCTGCGCGCTTCGGCTTCCCCGTGTTCATAGTTCTCGATGAGCAGGGGCGCGTGCTTCATATTCAGGATTCCAGCTTCCTCGAGGAGGGGAAGGGCTACAACCACGAGCGCGTCCTCCGCTTCTTCCAGTGTTGGACACCGGCAGCAGTGAAAGGGGAGTAAAAGGGAAGTTAAAGGGGAGTGAAAGGGGAGTGAAAGGGGAGTAAAAGGGAGTTAAAGGGAAGTTAAAGGGGAGTTAAAAGGACGATAGTTTAGGGGGCTGTTTATAGTTGATTGTTTTTCTCAGCTAAGGTATTGTCCCTTTAACTACCCTTTAACTTCCTTTTAACTTCCCTTTAACTACCCTTTAACATCCTTTCCCTCCTCTTCCCTTTATTTCAAAAGAAAAGGGATATACCACGGCGGTATATCCCTTTTGTCTATGTCAGCGACAGTCTGCTCTATTTCTTTGCAGCTTTCTTGGCAGGAGCCTTAGCCTTGGGAGCAGCTTTCTTCGCGGGCTCGGCCTTCTTAGGCTCTTCCTTCTTTGCTGCTACAGCCTTCGGGGCAGCGGCCTTGGCGGTAGCTGCGGCTTTCTTTGCCGGTTCAGCCTTCTTGGCAGGCGCTTTCTTGGCGGGCTCAGCCTTCTTGGCGGATGCCTTCTTAGCGGGTTCAGCTTTCTTCTCTTCCTTCTTCTCGTCGTCGGCATCCAAGCCCAGACGTGCTTGCAGACGTGCAATCTCGGCATCTTTGACCGTGATCTCGTCAGCCTGGTTACGGATTGTAGTGAGCAGTGCATTGAGCTCGTCGTTCTCGATGTCGAGGGGATAGAGGGCGTTGACGCGGTTGATGAAGTCACCGAGGATGTTCATGTAGTTGGTGAAGGCATCGTAGGGGCTGTCGTAGATACCGCGATAGAAGCCTACGCCCATGTTCTTCGTCGTCATGAAGCGGAAGTTGTTTGACGCCTGGATGCGGTCCCAGTCTTGGGTGATACGGCGGTCCTTGCAGATGAGCACGCGCTCTGCCACGCTATAGAGCTTGTTGAATGCCTCGCGCTGCATCACGTTGCCGAGCCAGCAGCTGGTGTCGCGCTCTTCGTCGTTCCACGACATAGGGTAGGGCACTTCGAGCGGAGCCACGCTCTTGGACTTGGCAACAATCTCGCTCGGTGTGGCGAAGGTGATGCCGCGGTCTTTGGCTACGGCAGGCAGGGCCTTGATGAACTCGAGGATGTTGGACGACAGCGGCTGGTAGATGCCGAGTGCGCAGAGCTCCATGAAGATGTTGATGACCTTCTCCTCTTCGGGCAGCTGGGCAATCCAGTCCATATATGTGTCGGCAAAGAGGGGATACTCGTTCCATGAGGAGTCGTTGAAGCGGAGCGAGATGTCGTCGGAGAGCTTGTAGTCGCGCAGCAGCAGCTTGAGGTTGGGGTTCAGGGCGCAGTTGTACACGAAGTGGGGGCTCTTCCATCCGAGGATGTGCTTGGCGCCCTCGGCAATCATGCCTTTGTAGCCCATGTCGGCCACTAAGGCGCCGATGTCATCGCTGTAGATGAGCGAGCTGTTGCGCAGCACGGTGGGTTTCTTGCCGAAGAGTTCCTTCATCTTCTTGGCCTGGCGGCCTACTTCATCGCGGAAGACGTCTTCGTTGGCCAGCGAGCTGAGTCCATGGCTGTAGGGTTCGGCGAGGAATTCTACGCATCCTGTCTCGTTGAGCTCTTGCAGCAGTTCGATTACCTCGGGAGCATATTGCTCGAGGAGCTCTATTGCACAGCCGGAGATGGAGAAGGCCACTTTGAATGCCTTGCCATAAAGTTTGGCCATCTCAAGGAACGTCTTGATGGCGGGGATGTACGAGCGTTCGGCAGTCTCTGTGATGCCGCGTTCGTTCTCGTAATCGTCGAAATAGTAGTGGTCTTTACCTATCTCGAAGAAGCGATAGCGTTTGAGATGCACGTTCTGGTGAATCTCGAAGTATAAGCAGATTGTTTTCATAAATATTCAGGAGCACCAGACCCCCTCCCTGCTCCCCTTCAAAGGGGGAGAGTGGTATGTATTTGCGAGGGTGTCTCTGTGATCATTGTTTAATAGTTAATAACAGATAATGTTTATTCTTGAAAGGTGACTGCCCCCTCTTTCAAAGGGTTGGGGTTGGGTCTGTCAGTACCTTGAGAGGCATTGGTCATATAGCTTTCTGATGCGCTCGCCAACCTTCTCCCATGTGATGCCGTCGACTTCCTTCTTGCCCTCGATCTGGAGGTATTCGTGGAGCGAGTCGTTGGTGCAGAGCGAGTACATGGCGTCGGCCATGGCGTCGATGTCCCAGTAGTCGGTCTTGATGCACTTGTCGAGGATCTCGGCGCAGCCGCTCTGCTTGGAGATGATGCTGGGCACTCCGCTCTGCATGGCTTCGAGCGGACTGATGCCGAATGGCTCGGAGACAGAGGGCATTACGTAGACATCGGAGTCGCGGAAGATTTCGAAGACCTGTTTGCCTTTCATGAATCCCGGGAAGTGGCAGCGGTCGGCTATGCCGTAGGCTGCGGCCATCTCTATCATGGCGTTCATCATGTCGCCCGAGCCTGCGAAGCAGAAGCGTACGTTCTGAGTGCGCTCGAGCACGCGCTTGGCGGCCTCGATGAAGTACTCGGGACCTTTCTGCATGGTGATGCGGCCGAGGAAGGTGATGACTTTCTCCTTGCGGTCCTTGTAGGGCAGACGCTGGTCTACAATCTCCTGCAGCTCAGGCGCTAAGGGGTAGACGGCGTTGTGCATGGCGAAGCACTTGGCGGGGTCTTGGCCGTAGTGGTTGATGACGGTCTGACGTGTGAGTTCGCTGACGCACATGATGCAGTCGGCGTTGTCCATACCGTTGCGCTCTATGCCGTAGACGGTGGGGTTTACGTTGCCGCGCGAGCGGTCGAAGTCGGTGGCATGTACGTGTATGACGAGCGGGCGCCCGCTGACTTGCTTTGCGTGGATGCCAGCGGGGTATGTGAGCCAGTCGTGGGCGTGAATGATGTCGAACTGCTCTGTCCGGGCTACTACGCCAGCGATGATAGAGTAGTTGTTGATTTCCTCGGTGAGGTTCTTGGGATAGCCTCCGGCAAACTCCATGCAACCGAGGTCGTTGACGTGCATGTAGTTGAAGTCGGCATAGATATGGTCGCGGTAGCGATAGTAGTCGTCGGGCGACATGATGTTGCCTATGCGCTGCTGCACGTAGTCGTAGTTGACGTCGCGCCAGGCTATGGGCACTGAGTTCATGCCAATGATTTTGGCCGCCGAACGGTCTTCGTCGCCGAAGGGTCGGGGCAGGCAGAGGAGGGTCTCGATGTCGCCCTGCGCTTTCAGTCCTTGTGATATGCCATAGTTAGCGGTGGCGAGTCCACCGAAAACGTGAGGAGGATACTCCCATCCGAACATTAATACTTTCATAGTGCTGTTTCCTCCTTTTGTTTAGTCTAAGATGTATTTATCTAATAGTTTCACCACGCGCATGATCTCTGCCACGTTGACGGCGAACGACATGGCGCCGCGCCCGTGGAAGGGCGGGTTGCCGTCGAACACTTCGGGCAGTGTGCCGATGCAGTGGTAGAAGAGCTCTTCTTCGTAGCCCACGAGTTGGCGCTCGACGAAGCTTACGCGTGAGTATCCGAACACTTTGAGGCAGGCTTCGAGGTAGAAGCCGGCGAGCCAGGGCCATGCGGTGCCCATGTGGTAGGCGTAGTCGCGCTGCACCTGCGGGCCTACGTACATGGGGTTGTAGCCTCCGCTCTTGGGTGAGAGTGTGCGCAGTCCCTTGGGTGTGAGCAGTTCCTTGGTGCACATGTCGAGCACGCCTTTCTTCTGCTTGGAGTCGAGTGGCGAGTAGTCGAATGCGCAGGCGAAGATCATGTTGGGGCGTACGCTCCAGTCGATCATGGTGCCGTCGACGTAGTCGAGCAGGTAGCCATAGTCGTTGAGGAAGGTCTCTACGAAACTCTTCTTGGTCTTCTCGGCTATGTGCTCGAGCGGTTCGGCTTCGGAGGCGTCGTTCATGGTGCGGCATACGTTTGCGCTGAACATCAGGGCGTTGTACCATAGTGCATTGAACTCTACGATATATCCCGAGCGGGGCACTATGGGGTGGCCGTTCTGGCTGGAGTTCATCCATGTGATGGCTTTGTCGCGGCCGTTGGCGTAGACGAGTCCGTTGTCGTGGATGTAGAGGTTGCCGTGCTTGTCGGCCAGCAGCCAGTTCATGATATCGCGCAGGAGTTGTCCGTACTTCTCGATGCCTTTCTCCATGCCCACGAACTTGCAGTACTGCTGTATGCACCAGATGGCCCATAGCAGCACGTCGGGGTGGTCCATCTCATAGATGCGCACGCTCAGCGGCTTTCCGTCGATGAACTCGCGTATGCCTTTCTCTGCTGTCTTCATGACGCGCTCGAAGTGGTCGACTTCGTTGTTTGTCAGCGTCAGGCCTGGCAGCGCCACGAAGAGGTCGCGCGCACGGCATTTGAACCAGGGATAGCCTGCGAGTACGTATGTCTCGCCATCTCGGTAGTTCAGGAACTGGTGAGCGCTGTTGACGAGGCAGTGGTAGAAGTTGTCGCGCGGAGTGCGAATGTTCACCTCATAGTCAGCGAGTTCCTTGAGCTTGGCGGGGTTGCATTCTTTTGTGCCTGCGGCGAAGACTACGCTCTCGCCTTTCTTGATGTCGAACTCGAAGTAGCCGGGCACGTAGAGGTCCTCGTTCGAGGCATAGCCGCGCTCGGTTTCCTTGGGATAGTCGACGCCTCGGTACCAGTCGGGGCGGAATACCCATTCCGACTTTTTGTTGAGCTGCATGAAGAGCTCGGGGTAGCCGGGGTACATGCATGTCTTGATGCCGTTCTTGACTTCCTGGTAGTCGCGGTTGGCGCGGGGATTCTCGTGTGTGAACTCTCTTACGCTGCGGAAGGCGAGCCATGGCTGTAGGCGGAGCGTAGTCTTGGAATGTGCATCGAGCAGTGTGTAGCGAATGAGCACGCGGTCCTCGAAATGCTGGAACATGAGTTCCTTCTTCAAGATTACTCCGCCTACGCGATAGATGGTTGTAGGCACTTGCTGGCAGTCGTACTCGCGGATGTATTTATGTCCGCGGGGGCTGAAGTTGTCGCCTTGATACTTGTGGAGCCCGAGGTTGAATTCGGCGCCATGCTGTATGACCGTGCAGTCGAGCGACGAGAGCAGTACGTGGTTCTCGTCGTCGAGCTCTGGCACGGGCACTACGAGCAGTCCGTGGTACTTGCGCGTGTTGCAATCGAGGATTGTAGAGCACGAGTAAGCGCCTGAGCGGTTCGAGCGCAGCACTTCTTTCTTCAGAGCTTCCTCCAAGTTTGTCATCAAGGTCTTGTCAAACTGTAAATAGCTCATAAGTTAGTGTAGGATATTGTTAGGTTATTTTTCACAAAATCACTCCAAAATTAGCAATTTATTCTCATTTGCAAAAATATTTCAAATAAAAGTTGGCTCATTCCTTTGAGAAATCGTTTTTAATGGCTATTTTTGTGCCGTAAAACATAATATTAAGCACGTAAGAAATGAAGAAGGCTCCCAATATTAACGATTTGTTGCCGCATCTGGGCAGAATGCTGAGCCTGCTGACGGATGCGCAGCGGGCAAGTCTGGCAAAGGCTGCAACGGTTCACACCTATCGTAAGAATGAATTGATATATTCTGCCGGCGACCATCCGGAGAAGTTGTACTGCCTGGTTTCGGGCAAGGTAAAGATTTGTCGCGAGGGCGTGGGCTTGCGTACGCAGATTGTGCGTGTGATACGTCCGGTGGAGTATTTCGGCTATCGCCCGGCTTTCGTGGGTGAGAATTTTGTGTTGTCGGCCTTGGCTTTCGAGCCTACGGTGATTGTGTGCTTCCCGATAGATATGGTCATGGCCATGATTCACGAGAATGCGTCGTTGGCGTGGTTCTTCATGCAGAGGCTGGCCGAGGATCTCGGGCGTGCCGACGAGCGCACGGTGACGCTCACTCAGAAGCATATCCGCGGTCGTCTGGCCGATGCGCTACTCTTCCTGAAGGAGAGCTACGGCTTGGAGGAGGATGGCTACACGCTCAGCATCTACCTCAGCCGTGAGGATCTGGCCAACCTGTCGAATATGACGACGAGCAATGCAATCCGCACCCTCTCGGCTTTCGCTTCGGAGCGGCTCGTGGCCGTGGATGGCCGTAAGATTAAGATTCTTGAGGAGGAGAAGCTGGCTAAGATTAGCCGAATGGGGTAGTGGGCCGAAGGCTAGCCTTCGGCAAATGGAAGATTGATAATGTATAATGTATAATTTATAATGTATAATTTGCCGAAGGCATCACACTCTTGTAATCCAGGGGCCAATTATCAATTATCAATTATCAATTCTCAATTATACATTATACATTATCAATTATCCTATAATTAGGTTGACGTATTCTTGGTGGAGACTGATGGTGAAAGGTGAGTGAACGTCGGGGAGGACTATGCCGTCGGTGCTGACGGATGCTTTGCGTGTGTCGTGGAAGTGGATTTTGCGTGGTGTTCGGTAGGAGCGCACGTTCTTGTGGCTTAGGAATTTGCCGGTGAAGAGCATCCAGAGGCCTTCGAGCAGCTGGCGCACCTCGGGGTATGCGATTATGCTGACGTCGAGCATGCCGTTGTATGGCACTGCGTTGGGCGTCTGGCCATAGCCTCTGCTGTTGCCCACGCACACGCTCATTACTTTGCGCTCGATGGTTTCTTCGTTGATTTTCAGCTTCATCTTCGTTTCCATGCGTTGGAAGAGGAGGGCTATCATACTGGTGAAGTAGGTGAGGGTGGTGAGGCCGAAGATGCGGCGGGTCTTGAATTTCAGTTTCATGATATTTGCCACGAGGCCCACGTTGACGCAGTTTAAGAAGAAGTGGTGCCGTGCTTCCCCGCCTACGGTGTAGCTTATCTCGCCCACATCCACTTGCTTGATTCTCCGTGCCTTAAGCCATTCTATGGTTTGTGCGTCGTTTTCTTCGTCGAAGCCCCAGAACGATGCGAAGTCGTTGCCGCGTCCGTTGGGTATGACGCCAATGGCTGTGCGCTCGCGCACGTCATCGCTGAGTGAGAGCAGTCCGTTGAGGGCGCGGTTCATGGCGGAGTCGCCGCCTACGATGATGATTGTCTGGTAGCCGTTGTCGGCGAGCATCTTCGTCAGGCGCCCTACGCTCTCGGGGCCTTCGCTCTGCACGAAGTCGAACTCGATGCCTTGCGCATCAATCAGTTGCTTGATGTGTTCCCATCGTTTATGTGTGCGGCTTACGCCTGGCTTTGGGCAATAGATGATGCCCCAACGTGGTATGGTCATAGTTGTGCGATGATTTGTTCTACGATTTCTTCCGTGGGTTGTGTGGCGTCAATCCATTGTATGTCTACGCCTCGTCGCTCCATGCCTCGGAAGTATGTCATCTGTCGTTTGGCGAATTGGTGTATGGCTGTCTCGAGCTGGCGTGTCATCTCGTCGAGTGTGAGCTGGCGTGTCAGGTAGAGTGTGATGTAGCGGTATTCGAGACCGTAGCTGATGAGTGCCTCGGGCGCGACGCCGCTGTCGAGCAGTCGCTGCACTTCGTCTGTCATGCCTTCGTCGAGTCGCCGGTGCAGTCGCTGGCTTATGCGCTCGCGGCGTAGTTCGCGTGGGATGTCGAGTCCGAAGGTTGTGGACTCTACGAGTGGCGCATCGTGAGTCTTGCCGAGGCCGTTCCGGCTATAGTATTCTTCGATTTCTATGGCGCGGATGGCTCTGCGTGCGGTGTCGACGTCGGTGGTGTTGTGTAGCCGTTTGTATGTGGCGAGCAGGCGTGTGAGCTCCTCGAGAGTCTTGCCTTCGAGGCGTTGGCGCAGTTCGGGGTTGACGGGCACTTCGGCGAGCTGGTATCCTCGCAGTATGCTCTCGATGTAGAGTCCCGTGCCTCCGCAGAGTATTGGCTGTCGCGCACGTGTTAATATATTATTGTACGCGCGCGTGAAGCCGCGCTGGAAGTCGAAGACGGAGTATTTGGTGCCTGCCTCGGCTATGTCGATGAGGTGGTATGGTATGTGCAGCGTGGCGCGCTGGCCGTGGCTGTCGGTGGTGGCGATGTCGTAGTCGGCAAGGTCTTTGCCTGTGCCTATGTCCATGCCTCGGAACACTTGCCGTGAGTCGGCGGAGATGATTTCTGCGCCGCTTGCTCCCTTGAAGTAGCGGGCAGCCAGACGTGTGGCCACGGCTGTCTTGCCGCAGGCTGTAGGTCCGAGTATGGTGATGATGGGCTGCATATTCTGCTGCAAAAATATATAAAAATTGGCGTCGGGCTATCTTTTTGGAGGCAAAATTATGTGTTTTTCATAAAAAAAATTACCGTCCGCTTGATTGCAGACGGTAATCTTGTTTAATATTCGCGAATTAGGGTGAATGCTTTTTCACGAACTGGGATAGATATTATATCACGAATTGAGATAGATATTTCTCGTAATTAGTGAGTTATATTTCTCATAATTAGTGAAAAGAATCTCTCGTAATTGGTGAAAAGCTTCGTCCTGATTGGCGAAGATATTGTGGATGTATCTTACTTGAGCTCAGCGAGGTACTTGATGGTGCGTACCATCTGGCTGGTGTAAGAGTTCTCGTTGTCGTACCAAGCAACAACCTGCACGAGCGAGTTGCCGTCGCCGATCTTGCTTACCATGGTCTGGTTGGCATCGAAGAGCGAACCGAACTTCATGCCGATGATGTCGCTGCTGACGAGCTTCTCCTCGGTGTAGCCGAAGCTCTCGTTCTGTGCAGCCTTCATGGCGGCGTTGATGTCCTCAACGGTTACCTCACCCTTAACGACAGCGTGGAGGATGGTGGTGGAACCGGTGGGAGTGGGCACGCGCTGAGCAGCGCCGATGAGCTTGCCGTTGAGCTCGGGGATAACGAGGCCGATAGCCTTGGCAGCACCGGTTGAGTTAGGAACGATGTTCTGGGCACCGGCACGAGCGCGCTGTACATCACCCTTGCGCTGAGGACCGTCGAGGATCATCTGGTCGCCAGTGTAAGCGTGAACGGTGGTCATGATACCGCTCTGGATGGGAGCGAAATCGTTCAGAGCCTTCGTCATGGGAGCGAGGCAGTTGGTGGTGCAGCTGGCAGCCGAGATCACGGTGTCGGCGGGAGTCAGGGTCTTGTGGTTGACGTTGTAGACGATGGTGGGGAGGTCGTTGCCTGCGGGAGCAGAGATGACAACCTTCTTTGCGCCGGCTGTGAGGTGGGCGGAAGCCTTCTCCTTGGAGGTGTAGAAGCCTGTGCACTCGAGCACGACGTCAACGTTCAGCTCGCCCCAGGGGAGCTCGGCAGCGTTGGGCTTTGCGTAGATGGTGATCTCCTTGCCGTCGACGATGATGGAGTTGTCGGTGCAGTCTACAGTGTGCTTGTTCTCGCCGAACTTGCCGCAGAAGCCGCCCTGGGCGGTGTCGTACTTGAGCAGGTGAGCCAGCATCTTGGGGCTGGTGAGGTCGTTGATGGCAACGACTTCATAACCTTCAGCCTCGAACATCTGACGGAAAGCGAGGCGACCGATACGGCCGAAGCCGTTAATTGCAACTTTTGTCATTTTCTTTTTTCTTTTTGGGTTAAAAAATGATTGAAAACAATATCTGTATTGAACTCTTTTCGTGCGTAGTGATATTATGTCAGCGAAACTCCGACGTGCGCCGGCGTTTGTCAACGATTTCAGCCACAATTGCAATATTCAGCGCTCTTGCAAGCCACGAAAAGTAGCATGTTGAGCCCTATAAATAGGAAAATTATGGTCTTTCGCATCTTTTTTTTCTAATTTTCGCGGCAAAATTACAAAAAAGGTTTTATATTTGCATCATCAAACCCCTAAATATTTTCAATTATGGCAAATTTTATTCAAGAGTTTAAGGACTTCGCAATGCGAGGCAACGTAATGGACATGGCTGTCGGTGTGATCATCGGCGGTGCTTTCGGTAAAATCATCTCGTCGCTGGTCGACGACGTGCTCATGCCCGCAATCGGCATGCTCACGGGCAATGTGGACTTCACGAACCTCGTGTGCAAGATCGGCGAGGGCGAGGGTGCTGCCGTGCTCAAGTACGGCCAGTTCATCCAGAACGTGGTGGACTTCCTCATCGTGGCCCTCTGCATCTTCTGCATCGTGAAGGCTATCAACGCAGCCACCAAGAAGAAGGAAGAGCCCGCTCCCGAGGCTCCCGCAGGCCCCACCCAGGAGGAACTCCTCGCCGAGATCCGCGACCTGCTGGCAAAGAAGTGATTTCTGAGTTGACGAGTTGACGAGTTGACGAGTTGGTTGATGAGTTGACGAGTTGACAAGTTGGTTGACAAGTTGACGAGTTGACAAGTTGGTTGACAAGTTGACGAGTTATTGCAGGCTTTGCTGCCTAGCGCGCGTTCATTAATTATATATACGCATCAAATAATCCGCCCCGTAAGCTCCAATGTCTTGCGGGGCGGACTTCTTTTTACGCGAATTATTTGGAATGGCGGCTTTTCACTAATTGTGATAAATATAATTCATTCAAGTTTCGCGTGTTTTGGAAGTTAAGGAAGTTAAAGAAGTTAAAGACGATAGATTCGGGTATTGTTTTCTACTGGAAGCGGTTGCTCGGCTAAGGTATCGTCTTTCGCTCGAGCTTGCTCGCTTGACACTTCAAGAACTTCCGTGGCCAGAGGCCACATAACTTCTTTAAATTCTTTCGCTCGACCTCTGGTCGCTTCGCTCGGCGAAGAACTTTCAAAGCGAGCGAAGCTTGCGAAACTTGAATAATTCACTAATTGTGACAAATCCCTTTCACTAATTGTGATAAAATCCCCTTCACGAATTGTGCGCACAGCCCTCGCCTTCAAGCGACTGCCCGATGTGTTCACCAGCAAGGAGCTGGCAGATGCCTATGGCTATGACAATGACAACTCCATTCACAGCCGCCTCAAGCGCCTCTGTGACGACGGCCGAATACAGCGCATACGTTCTGTAGCCGACAAGGGCAAGTACCGCAAGCTGTAGCCGACAAGGGCAAGTACCGCAAGCTGTAGCTGCGCCGCTACCTTGCAAATGTTCAAAGTTCCATACAATTATTCTTCACCATTGAGTCGTGGGCAGGCCTCAGCAGCAGGTCTGCCCTGCATTTTTATCTTTTTTCTACATCTTTTCCTTTTGTTTTAAGATTTAATGAGTACCTTTGCAGCGTGTTCTTCAACGAACGCCGGTGGCACACCCGCCTGCAAAATATAATCTAACATTCAACTAATTTTGATATTATGAAAAAACTATTCTTCTTGTTTATTATGGCGCTGATGCCCGCTATGGCATGGGCTGATGACAGCGGAACATGCGGCGAGAATCTCACTTGGACGTATGAAGAAGCCACAAAGAGGTTGACTATTTCTGGAGAGGGAGAGATGGAAGGCTATGGCTGGGGATATTTTAATAATGGTCCTTGGAGTAGCTATAGTTCAGTTATTCGAAATGTTGTGATACAAGAAGGCGTGACAAGCATTGGGAGTGCAGCTTTCCAGTATTTTAGAAATCTGACTTCTATATCGCTTCCATCAACATTAATCTTTGTCAGATATGCTCCCTTTTCTGGTTGCTCAAGTTTGACCTCGGTTTGTATTTCAGACTTGGCTGCGTGGTGTGAAATTTCTTTTGAGGGGATCCAAAGCAATCCTCTTAGTTATGCTAATCATCTTTATCTAAATGGAAAAGAAGTAATTGATCTTGATATCCCATCCTCTGTCACCTCCATTGGTGACTACGCTTTCTCTGGCTGCACTGGTCTAACCTCCACCACCATCCCATCCTCTGTCACCTCCATTGGTGGCTACGCTTTCTCTGAATGCACTAGTCTTAATTCGGTAACAATTGGAGAGGGAGCTACATCAATTGGTGACTACGCTTTCTCTGGCTGCACCAGTCTTAATTCGGTAACAATTGGAGAAGGAGCTACATCAATTGGTGACTACGCTTTCTCTGGCTGCACCAGTCTTAATTCGGTAACAATTGGAGAAGGAGCTATATCAATTGGTGACTACGCTTTCTCTGGCTGCACCAGTCTTAATTCGGTAACAATTGGAGAAGGAGCTATATCAATTGGTGACAATGCTTTTGCTGAATGTACAGGATTAGTATCCATTGTAATTCCAACGGGTGTTAATTCTATTGGTGAAAAAGCCTTTTATCGTTGCGCGAGTCTTACCTCTGTTTCGATACCTTCGTCTGTTAACAGCATCGGTGAAGATGCTTTCGCTGACTGTTTAGAACTTTCCCACATTAGGATTGAAAGTGGTAATCCAGTATATGATTCGAGGGATGATTGTAATGCAATTATAAGAACAGTCAACAATGAGCTTCTTAAGGGCTGCAAGACGACAATCATTCCTTCAACTGTCACAAAAATAGGAGATCGTTCCTTCTCAAATTGTTTGGGCTTAACATCCATTGAGATTCCAGAAGGAGCAACAACCATCGGAAATAGTGCCTTCGCCGGGTGCGTAGATCTCTCTTTTGTATCCATTCCATCAACAGTTGTCTATCTTGGTGAGTTCGCCTTTTATTTCTGCAAAGGGCTTTCTTCTATCACCATTCCTGGGGGAATAACTAAAATTTTAAGTCATACATTCTCTGGCTGCACAGGCCTTACTTCGGTTACACTATCTGAGACGGTTTCCAGCATTGAAGAAGCTGCATTTAGCGGGTCGGGGCTAACTTCTCTGACTATTCCCTCTTCAGTAACTTCTATAGGATATATGGCTTTTGATGGATGTGTGAATTTAGAATCAGTGGTTTTTTCAGATGGTCTTAGGTTTTTAGGACAGACTTCTTTTTCAGGCTGCACCAGCCTAACCTCCGTCACCATCCCCTCCTCTGTCACCAGTATCGGGAGCTATGCTTTCTATAACTGCACCGGCCTCACATCCTTAGTTTTAATGAATGGTATTACTAATATTAATGAAGGAGCTTTTTCTGGATGCTCAAGTCTAACTAAACTTATAATTCCAGCTTCAGTAAAAAATATAGGTAGAAGTGCATTCTCTGGCTGTTCTTCACTCCTTAATGTATATTGTTATGCCTTAAGTGCCCCAAATGCACAAAGTAACGCTTTTGATGGTTCTTTAGTGAAGAATCCTATTCTGTATGTACCCGAATCATCAATTTTAAGTTATATGTCAATGGAACCTTGGCGCAAATTTGTAGAGATTTATGCTATA
>JAFRNY010000069.1 GCA_017429945.1 Bacteroidaceae bacterium | reverse complement strand
TTGTCATTTGTCATTCGTCATTTGTCATTTGACATTCGTCATTTGTCATTTGTCATTCGTCATTTGTCATTCATCTCTATCACTCCATCCTTGATGCGGATGATGCGGTTGGTCTGTGCAGCCACCGACGGGTCGTGCGTCACGATAATCATCGTGATGTGCTCCTCGCGGTTGAGGCGCTTAAGCAGTTCCATCACCTCGACGCCCGTCTTCGAGTCCAAGGCACCGGTGGGCTCGTCGGCCAGGATAATCTTGGGGCGCGTCACCAAGGCTCGGGCTATGGCCACGCGCTGCCGCTGTCCGCCCGAGAGCTCGTTGGGATAGTGAGTGGCCCAGTCCGTGAGGCCCATCTTCTCCAGCTCTTCCATGGCCAGCTGATGGCGCTTGCGGCGCGCCACGCCCTGATAGAACAGCGGCAGTTCGACGTTCTCCACGGCCGTCTTGAAGCCTATGAGATTGAACGACTGGAAGATGAAGCCTATCATGCGGTTGCGATACTCGGCCGCACGCGTCTCAGAGAGGTTCTTGATGAGCGTCCCTGCCAGGCTGTACTCGCCCTCGTCGTAGTCGTCGAGGATGCCTAATATATTTAATAATGTACTCTTGCCCGAACCTGAGGCGCCCATGATGCTGACGAGCTCGCCCTCGGCAATGTCGAGGTCGATGCCCTTCAGCACGTGCAGCGGCTGGGCTCCGGCGTAGGTCTTATTGATATTCTCAAGATGAATCATAATTGGCCGCAAAGGTAGTGCTTCTTTAGTCGTTTGACGAAAAAGAAGTGTGAAAAGTTGCTATCTGCATTATAAACTTTGTGAATTGCTTGTTTATTTATCCTAAAGGCCATACCTTTGCATATCAAATAAACAAAAAACTTAATCAACAAAGAAAAATGCTTAAGCTATACCAGAAACTGATTGCCGGATGCCTCGTGACATTAGGCTTTACGGCCTGCACCGATGAGCCTGACCTCTACGGGCCAATACCTACGCCCTACGAACCCACACCCGCTGATACTACACAAGTGTATAATACAACAACCAACGCCAATGAATAAAACCTACATCCGCCTTCTGACAGCCCTCCTGGCATCTCTCGGATTCTGCTCAAGCTGCAAAGACCCGGATGAGAGGAACGACATCAGGCCATTGTATGGAACTCAGGCCACACAATACGATGCATCGATAGCCACTCACGCCGATGAACTTACGTAAACGCATAGGACAGGAACTGGCCCACCAGCTCTACAAGTCGATAGAGCGCGAGCACCCGCTGCGGCAGCTCTTCTGGGAGTGTACGCTGCGCTGCAACGTCCACTGCCGCCATTGCGGCAGCGACTGCAAGCGCGTGGCTGGCGTGCCCGACATGCCCGGCGAGGATTTCCTTCGCGTGCTCGACAGCGTGGAGCGGCGGTGCAATCCTCACGACGTCTTCGTCATCATCACTGGCGGCGAACCGCTCGTGCGCGACGACCTCGAAGACATCTGCAGCGAGATCTACCGTCGCGGATTCCCATGGGGGCTCGTCACCAACGGTCTGGGCCTCACGCCCGAGCGCTTCAGTTCGCTGCGCAAGGCGGGCATGCACAGCGTAGCCCTCAGCCTCGACGGCCTCGAGGCGAACCACAACTGGCTGCGCGGCCACAAGGACTCGTTCCGCATGACATCGCAGGCCATCGACCTGCTCGTAGGCTCAGGGCTCGTGTTCGACTGCGTCACCTGCGTCAACCGTCGCAACTACTCCGAGCTGCCGGCCATTCGCGACTTCCTCATAGCCAAAGGCGTAAAGTTGTGGCGCATCTACACCATCTTCCCTATGGGCCGCGCCAAGAACGACCCCGACATGCGCCTCTCCGACGAGGAGTTCCGAGGCGTGTTCGAATTCATCAAGCAGACGCGCAAGGACAGACTCATCCACGCCAGCTATGGTTGCGAAGGCTACCTCGGGCCCTACGAGAGCGAGGTGCGCGACAATTTCTTCCACTGCCAGGCTGGCATCACCGTGGGCTCCGTGATGGCCGACGGCGCCATAGCAGCCTGCGCCAGCATTCGCTCGGACTACAACCAAGGCAATATCTACGAGGACGACTTCATGGACGTCTGGGAGCACCGCTACCAGCCCCACCGCACCTTCGAATGGCGCCGCACGGGCGACTGCAAGGACTGCCGCCATTGGCGCTACTGCCGGGGCAACGGCATGCACCTGCGCGACAACGAAGGCAAGAATATTCTCTGCCACATGAAGAGGCTTGGGAAATGACTGCTACGCAGTCGCACAGAGGACACAGAGAAGACAGAGGACACAGAGAAGAGTGAGAAGAGTGACGATTACTTTGAATGACTAATGCGCCGCCTCCAATCCCTTACCCTTTAGGGAAGTCTGAGGGGACTAAATATTCCTGGATTATGAAACCAATTACTCGCTTCACCACGGCTCTCCTTTCAGGATTGCTTCTGCTGCTGGGCTTCGGCGGTTGCCAGAGTTCGCGGCGTGCTGCCCGCAAAGCTGCCGAGAAAGCCGAACAGGAAGAGCAGGCTCGACAGGACAGCATCAACAAAGCCTACGGCCCTGCCCGACCTATCCTCAAGCCCGACGACCCCGGACGCATTCGCGTGCTCTACGGTCCGCCACCAACCCGCTTCCGCAAGGATCTGGACAAATAGCCCGTCGGCATAAATGCTACGACAGGTCGCAAAGCACGATACAGCCGGTCGCACTCTAAGATACGACCGGTCAGAAGAACAAACATGACCAGGAGTTCGGAAGTAAAACAACTTGTTTTACCTGTGATCTCTTGGCCTCATTTGCCAAAACCCCTTAGTCTATCGGCAGAACCAAAAAGGTATTTCAACTGAGCCCTCAAAGCTTTGCCGTTCAACACTCAAAGTCTTTCTGCAGAGTCCTCTATTTTTTTCGACAGAGCCCTCTAAGTCTTTCGGCTGACCTTCATGGCTTTTATTCGTTAGCTTGTGGGCTAAGGGCCCATTTGAACAGCCTTAAAAACAGCCGTGGCGAGCGCTCTGTTGCAAAAAACGTTAAGCATCAAGCCTTTTTTCCCTTTTCTCTTTTCTCGTTTCATATAATTTGACTACCTTTGCAGCCAATTATGAAGCGATTATACACCCTTTTGCTCACCTGCGCGTTCGGCATTGCCGCAACCTCGCTCTCGGCACAAGATGTCCAAAGCCCTGCAGGCGCTGATAACACTGGCGCTGCGGAGGCTTTAGAAGCTGGCGTTGTGAAATCTGCGGAGGCTGTGGCTGCAGTCGACGACTCGGTCTTCACGGTCAGCCTCTTGACGTGCTCGCCCGGGCAAGAGGTCTATGAACTCTACGGCCACACAGCCATCCGCGTGCAAAACCCGGCCCGAGGCACCGACCACGTGTTCAACTACGGCGCCTTCAGCTTCGAGCAGCCCCACTTCATCTGGCGCTTCGTGCTGGGGCAGTGCGACTATATGGTAGTGCCCCAAGAGTTCCGCGATTTCCTCATGGAATATGAGTGGCGAGGCTCTTCGGTGACGGAGCAGGTGCTCAACCTCAAGCCCACCGAAGCCCGCGCCCTGGCTACCAGCCTCTACGAAAACATCCTGCCCGAGAACCGCGAATATCGCTACAACATCTTCCGCAACAACTGCACCACCAAGGCGCGCGACATCATCGAGGCAAACATCCGTGGCACAGTGGTTTATCCTGCCCGCCCGCGGCGCAACACGTTCCGCACCATCCTCCACGAATTCACCGAGGGCCATCCCTGGGCACGCGAAGGCAACGACCTGCTGCTCGGTGCCGCTGTCGACACCGCCATCGTGGAGCGCGACGAGATGTTCGCCCCCATCTACATGATGCATTATGCCGACAGCGCTTTCATCGATGCCGGCCGCCAGAGCCTGCGACCCCTCGTGAGCGAGCGCCGCGAGCTGCTGGCCGAGAATCCAGAACGCCAGAGGGCGGCAGCAGCACGCCTGCCGCAGGTGCCCTTCACGCCCGCAGCCCTCGGCTGGGCTGTCCTCGCCCTGGGCCTGCTCATTGCCGCATGGGAAATAGTGCGCCGGCGCGTGTGCTGGCCCGTCGACGCCGTGCTCATGACCCTTCAGGGCCTTGCCGGCCTGCTGCTGACCTTCATGACCCTCGCCTCGGAGCACCCCGGCGTAGCGTCAAATTGGCAGGTGTGGGTGCTCAATCCCCTGCCACTGCTGTTCCTGCCCTGGGTAATCAAGGCCGACATCAAGCGCCAAAGCCATCAGTATCACCGCTTTGCAGCCGTGTGGCTGGCTGCCTTCGTGGTGCTGTACTTCATTATTCCACAACATTTCAGTCAGATCATCATGCCTGTGGCACTGCTTTTGCTGAGCCGTGCCATAGTGCACATCTTAATATATAAGAAGTCATAAACACACATTCGTCCATATCACGCACACGACTGCTGACGTCGCTCGTAGCGCTGATGTCCATCATCAGCGTCGATGCTCAGGCGCCAACAGAATTGCCGCGCCTGGTGGTGAATATCCTCATCGACCAGCTGCGGACCGACTATCTCGAGACCTTCTCGCCGCTCTACGGCGACGACGGCTTCAAGCGGCTGATGAGCGAAGGGCGCTACTACAGCGATGTGCAGCACCCATTCACGCCCATCGACCGCGCTTCGGCAACAGCCACCCTGGTCACCGGCGCCACACCGCACTCCCACGGAGTGCCTGCCCTGCGCTGGCTCTCGCGCAAGACGCTGCAACCCGTGTTCTGCGTCGATGATTCGCGCTATGCCGGCATCGAGACCGCCGAGAAGACGTCGCCCAACTACCTGCTCACAGCCACCGTCACCGACGAGCTCAAGCATGCCACAGCCCGCAAAGCCCTGGTCGTGAGCATAGCCCCCGAGCGCGATATGGCCGTATTCCTGGGCGGACACTCGGCCGACGGCGTCGTCTGGCTGGGCGATGAGCGCGGCATGTGGGCCGGCACGTCGTTCTACGGCAGCATGCCTGCCTGGGCTGCCAACTACAACGCCACCGAAAGTCCCGCACAGCGCATCGCTAAGAGCACATGGGGGCCGAGCTACGACAACGCCTACCCCTCGTTCCTCTATTACCACGCTCTCGACGACGACAAAGCCAAAGCTTTCAAGCACACCTTCACCGGCAGCCACCGCTACCACGAGTTCAAGACCTCGGCACTCGTGAACGACGAAGTGCTGAATCTTGCCAGCCGTTGCTTGGAGACGACGAAGTTAGGCATCGACAACACGCCCGACATTCTCTCCATAGGGCTTTATGCCGGCACGTTCAACAACGAAGCTGCCGAGACCGCCCCTGCCGAGCTGCAGGACACCTACGTACGCCTCGACCAGACGCTGGGCGCCTTCATCACGAAAGTGCTGCAGCGCTATGGCAAGGAGCGCGTGGTCTTCGTAGTGAGCTCCACAGGCTATGATGCTTCGGCCTATAGCCCCACCATCAGCGCAGGCACGTTCAGCATCCCGAAGGCGTCGCTGCTGCTCAACATGTACCTCTCGGCCAAGTTCGGCCAGGCACAATACGTGGAGGCCACTTTCGGCCGGCAGATATTCATCGACCACAAAGCCGTAGAGCAGCATCAGTTGCAGCTGAACGACATACTGGCAGAGAGCGAAGCCTTCCTGACGCAGATGGAAGGCGTGGCCGACGTCTATAGCGCACGCTCGCTGGCCGTAGGGCCTCGCACGCCGGAACTTACCCTCGTGCGCAACAGCTGGGCACCGGGACGCTCGGGCGACATCATTGTAGAGGTGAATTCAGGCTGGACCGTGGAGCAAGCCGACGGACAGAAGCTGGCACAGCGCGGACAAGCCTACATGGCCGCTCCGCTATTCCTGCTCGGCAGCCAGTATGAGCCCGCACACATCAGTTCACACGTAGAGTCGACAGCCATAGCACCGACCATCGCGCGGTGCCTGCGCATACGTGCCCCCAGCGCCTCGCGGACTGCGCCACTGCAATAAACGCCACTCAACGGCGCTGGCATTCAGCGCCCAAGCGTTTAACCCCACTCACGCCTTAATCGTAAAATCGTAAAATTGTAAAATCGTAAAATCTATATATGGACTTTATTAAACTTCTGCGAAAGCTCTTTGGCAACAAGAGCGACCGCGACATGAAAGCTATTCAGCCGCTCGTTGAAGAGGTGCTGAAAGTGTACCCCGAAATCAATGCGCTCTCCAACGACGACCTTCGCGCGCGTACCAAAGAACTTCAGGCGCGCATACGCGAGGCCGGAGTGCCCATACGCACTCAGATCGATGAGCTCAAGGCAAAGATTGAAGAGACGCCCATCGAGGACCGCAAACCTATCTTCGAGAAAATCGACAAGCTCGAGAAAGAGCAGCTTGAAGTGTTCGAGAAAGTGCTCGACGAGATTCGTCCCGTGGCCTTCGCCATCGTGAAATCGACCGCCGAACGCTTCACCAACAACGAGGACGTCGTCGTCACCGCCACCGACTTCGACCGCGAGCTGGCCGCCCGCCACGACTTCGTGGACATCGACGGCGACCGCGCCATCTACCACAACCATTGGGTCGCCGGCGGCAACGAGACGGTGTGGAACATGATCCACTACGACGTGCAGCTCTTCGGCGGCACCGTGCTCCACCAAGGCAAGATTGCCGAGATGGCTACGGGCGAGGGTAAGACCCTCGTGGCTACGCTGCCCGTATTCCTCAACGCCCTGACGGGCAACGGCGTGCACGTAGTCACCGTCAACGACTATCTGGCCAAGCGCGACTCCGAGTGGATGGGCCCGCTCTATATGTTCCACGGCCTCTCGGTCGACTGCATCGACAAGCACCAGCCCAACTCCGAGGCACGCCGCCGTGCTTATCAGGCCGACATCACCTTCGGCACGAACAACGAGTTCGGCTTCGACTACCTGCGCGACAACATGGCCACTTCGCCCGAAGACCTCGTGCAGCGCATGCACAACTACGCCATCGTCGACGAGGTCGACTCCGTGCTCATCGACGATGCCCGCACGCCTCTTATCATCAGCGGTCCCGTGCCCAAGGGCGACGACCAGATGTTCGAGGAATACCAGCCGCTCGTGGAGAAGCTCGTAGGCGTGCAGCGCCAGCTGGCCACGCAGTATCTGGCCGAGGCCAAGAAGCTCATCGCCGAGGGCCAGGCTGAGGAGAACAAGGAGAAGACCGAAGCCGGCTTCCTCTCGCTCTTCCGCTCCTACAAGGCCCTGCCCAAGAACAAGCCCCTCATCAAATATCTCTCCGAGCCCGGCATCAAGAGCGGCATGCTCGCCACCGAGGAGATCTACATGGAGAACAACAACCGTCGTATGCCCGAAGCCGTAGAGCCGCTCTACTTCGTCATCGACGAGAAGCTCAACAGCGCCGACCTCACCGACAAGGGCAACGCCTGGCTCTCGGGCGAGGTACACGACAACGACCTCTTCATCCTGCCCGACATCGCAGCACAGCTCTCTGCCCTCGAGGGCGACAAGAGCCTCACCGACGAGGAGCGCGTGCAGAAGAAAGACCAGATGTACACCGACTACGCCATCAAGAGCGAGCGTGTGCACACCATACAGCAGCTGCTGAAGGCCTACGCGATGTTCAACCTCAACGAGGAATACATCATCGTCGACGGCGAAGTGAAGATCGTCGATGAGCAGACAGGCCGCGTCATGGAAGGTCGCCGCTGGAGCGATGGCCTGCACCAGGCCGTCGAGGCCAAGGAGCACGTGAAGGTGCAGGCTGCCACGCAGACCTTTGCCACCATCACGTTGCAGAACTACTTCCGCATGTATCATAAGCTTGCCGGCATGACCGGTACGGCCGTCACCGAGGCCGGTGAGTTCTGGGACATCTACAAGCTCGACGTCGTAGAGATCCCGACGAACCGCCCCGTCATCCGCGAGGACATGAACGACCGCGTCTACAAGACACAGCGCGAGAAGTACAACGCCGTCATTGCCGAAGTCGAGAAGATGCGCAACAGCGGGCGCCCGACCCTCGTAGGTACGACCTCGGTCGAGATCTCCGAGCTCCTCTCGCGCATGCTCTCGCTCCGCAAGATACCCCACCAGGTGCTCAACGCCAAGCTCCACCAGAAGGAGGCCGACATCGTAGCCCTCGCTGGTCAGTCCACAAACGGCCTCGGCGCCGTCACCATAGCCACGAACATGGCCGGTCGTGGTACGGATATCAAGCTCTCGCCCGAGGTTAAGGCCGCAGGCGGTCTGGCAATCATCGGCACCGAGCGCCACGAGAGCCGCCGCGTCGACCGCCAGCTGCGCGGACGTTCAGGCCGCCAGGGCGACCCGGGCTCCAGCGTCTTCTTCGTCTCGCTCGAGGACAAGCTCATGCGCCTGTTCGCCAGCGAGCGCATCGCCAAGGTCATGGACCGCCTCGGCTTCGAGGACGGCGAGATGATCGAGCACCCGATGATCAACAACAGCATCGAGCGCGCACAGAAGAAGGTCGAAGAGAACCACTTCGGAGTGCGTAAGCGCCTGCTCGAATACGACGACGTGATGAACAAGCAGCGCACCGTGGTCTACGAGAAACGCCGCCACGCCCTCATGGGCGAGCGCCTCGGCATGGACATCGCCGACATGCTCTACGACCGCGTATGCAGCATCATCGAGAACTGCGCCGACCACGACCAGATGAAGGAGCAGTTCATAAGCCTCTTCGCTATGGAAGTGCCCTTCAGCCACGACGACCTCATCAACATGAAGCGCGAGGACCTCGAGGAGAAAGCCTATCAGGCCGTGCTCGCACGCTTCCAGCAGAAGACAGCCCTCATAGCTTCAGAAGCCTACCGCGTGTTCAAGCCCATCTACGACGGCCCCAACGGCCAGGAGTGGAAAGACCGCCCCGTGCTCGTGCCCATCGTAGACGGCCGCCGTGCCTACAACATCGGAGGCGTATCGCTCGAGCAGACATGCAAGAGCGAAGGCCGCGCCATCGTCACCGCGTTCGAGAAGGCCATCATGCTACACGTCATCGACGAAGCCTGGAAGGAGAACCTCCGCGAGCTCGACGAGCTGAAGCACTCCGTGCAGAACGCCTCCTACGAGCAGAAAGACCCGCTCCTCATCTTCAAGCTCGAGAGCGTGCAGCTCTTCGACAAGATGGTGAACAAGATCAACAACCAGACCATCTCCATCCTCATGCGCGGACAAGTGCCCGAGCAGCAGGTGGAAGCGCCCGACGATGCCGCACAGCGCCGCGCCGAGTACGAGGCTCAGCGCCGTGCACGCGCAGCAGCAGCGCAGCGCGCACAGTATCAGACGAGCCGAGCAGGCGGAGCTCCAGGCACCACGCCGGCGCCCAACTACGGCCGTCCCGACTATGCCGGCGGAGCACCCACCGACCTCAATGATCCGGCACAGCAGGCAGCAGCGGCTCAGGACACCCGCGCCCAGCAGCCACGCACGCCCTTCACGGCCGAGAAGATGCCCGGCCGCAACGACCCATGCCCCTGCGGCAGCGGCAAGAAGTTCAAGAACTGCCACGGCCGCAATCTCTGAGCACACATATGATATATATAAAAGAGCCCTCGCGACAACTCATATCGCGAGGGCTTTCTTATTTAACTTCAGGATTTATTTCAACAACGAATTACACTCGCTCGAGCTTTGCTCGCTTGACACTTCAAGAATTTTACGAATTTTCGGCTGCGCATTGTCATCAATCAAATTCTAGCTCAAGTTTCGGATGCTTTTAATCAATAACTTACAATTCTTGACACTACTGATTCGTAGTCATTTAAAAAAAGGGAGCCCTGTTATAGGGCCCCCTTTCGTATTTGCGGTCAATCTTCAATCCTCAATCCTCAATCTTCATACGTCATTGAACGCCAGCCCGGAGGCCCCCTCCCTAACGGGAGGGGTGCCCGCAGGGCGGGGTGGGTCTTCACTTATGCCTATTAGCCCTGGCACGCCGAATGTCGGCTTTCTTCTTTGCCGATGCCGATCCGTGGGCTCCGGTGATGTAGCCCTTCTTCTTGGCTTTGGTCTTCACCTTGCCTGCCGGCTCCTTCTTCGGCCCTTTTGCGCCGCCTTTGAAGGTCACGCCATTGAGGATGACATTGTCGATATCGTCGCCGCCGTATTGATTACTCATCTTCTATTATTCTTATTTTCTTTTTTCTAATTTATTCAATCGTACCTCCGGCACTCTATATACCCAACCTCTTGGAACAGAGGTTCTCCAAGTATGGAGCGCCCCTGCGGGCCGAGCGGCACCTCTGCCTAAATTCCTTCGCCTACGGGGCCTTCCCGAGTGGGCTCTATTATCAATCTTCAATTGTCAATTTTCAATCTTCAATCTTCAATTTTCAATCTTCCAATCTTCAATTGTCAATCTTCAATCTTTCAATCTTCAATTGTCAATCTTCCCAATGTATCTACGCCCCTCCCTCTGGAGGGAGGGGTCGGGGGTAGGTCTCAATGATGGAACAGCCGTACGCCGGTGAATGCCATGGCGATGCCGTAGCGGTCGCAGGTGGCTATGACGTGGTCGTCGCGCACGCTGCCGCCGGCCTGGGCCACATACTCTACCCCACTCTTGTGGGCGCGCTCGATATTGTCGCCGAAGGGGAAGAAAGCGTCTGAGCCGAGGCTTACGCCGCGGTTCTGGGCTATCCACTGGCGCTTCTCCTCGCGTGTGAGGGGCTCGGGCCTTTCGGTGAAGAACTGCTGCCAGGCGCCGTCGCGCAGCACATCGTCGCACTCGTCGCCGATGTACACGTCGATGGTATTGTCGCGGTCGGCACGGCGGATGCCGGGCACGAAAGGCAGGCTCATCACCTTGGGATGCTGGCGCAGCCACCACGTGTCGGCCTTCTGGCCAGCCAGGCGCGTGCAGTGGATTCGGCTCTGCTGGCCGGCACCGATGCCAATGGCCTGGCCGTCCTTGACGTAGCATACGCTATTGCTCTGGGTGTACTTGAGCGTGATGAGGGCTATCATCAGGTCGCGGCGTGCCTCGGCGGGGAAGTCCTTGGCGGCGGTGGGCACGTTCTCGAAGAGCGCGGGATCATCGAGGCGCACCTCGTTGCGGCCTTGCTCGAACGTGATGCCGAACACCTGCTTGCGCTCGATAGGCTCGGGGCGGTAGGCGGGGTCGATCTGAATGACGTTGTAGGTGCCCTTGCGCTTCTCGCGCAGGATCTGCAGGGCCTCGGGGGTGTAGGCGGGAGCTATCACGCCGTCCGAGACCTCGCGCTTGATGAGCAGCGCCGTAGCCTCGTCGCAGGTGTCGCTCAGGGCTATGAAGTCGCCATAGGAACTCATGCGGTCGGCGCCGCGCGCACGGGCATAGGCCGTGGCGATGGGCGTGAGCTCGAAGGGCACGTCGTCCACCCAGTAGATCTTGCGCAGC
This sequence comes from Bacteroidaceae bacterium, assembly GCA_017429945.1. Taxonomy (GTDB): domain Bacteria; phylum Bacteroidota; class Bacteroidia; order Bacteroidales; family Bacteroidaceae; genus Physcousia. The sequence goes on along the minus strand of JAFRNY010000069.1, from coordinate 4,956 downwards.
GTCTCGCTCATGGGCAGGCCCACGGCAGCGCCGGCGGGCGAGACGTGCTTGAACGATGCTGCAGCGGGCAGGCCGGTGGCCGCCTTGAGCTCGCTGACGAGCTGCCAGGCATTGAAGGCATCGAGGAAGTTAATGTAGCCGGGGCGGCCACTGAGCACTTGGATGGGCAGTTCGCTGCCATCGGCCATGAAGATGCGCGAAGGCTTCTGGTTGGGGTTGCAACCGTACTTGAGCTGTAGTTCGTTCATTGCGTTGTGAGGGGTTTAAGTTTACTTTATCTAATCTTCGGCTGCAAAGATACGCATAAAAACGCAAACAGAGCACGTTTTTTTAAATAATGATGAAAGAAATCTCCTAACTCTTGGTTTTATTTGAAAAAATAAGCTTAACTTTGAAGGCGAAAACGATAACTTACCACCGAAAACTATCATTCTTTCATACCTTACAACACTATGGCACAACCCACATCTCCCCACCACCTGAAGAGCTCTCTCGCGAGCTTCATGACGGCAGCCCTGCTGCTCTGTACGCTGGCTGCCACGTCCACCTCGTGCGGCACCGCCAAGACAGCCTCCTCTGCCGCCGCCGGCGAGCGCACCGCGGCCCTGAGCGCTACGGCCTGGGAGGGTTCGCAATGGCTGGCCGTGGCCGACGCCCCCGTCGTCAGCGGCAAGATCAACGACGGCGACAACGCCTGCTCGGCCGAAGGCGCCAGCTGGTTCACGACTACCGTCACCAACGAAAAGAAAGTCCTCCGCGCACGCTGGATGGCTACCGCCCTGGGCGTCTTCGACATCTACGTCAACGGCCAGCCCATCGGCGACGAAGTGCTGCGCCCGGGCTTCACGCATCCCAAGAAGACGCGCCGCTCGTTCACCTACGACGTCACCGACGCCCTCGACCGCAAGGCAGGCGCCACCAACACGCTCGCGGCACAGGTGTCGCCCGGATGGTGGGCCGACCGCATAGCCACGCAGGGCGGCAACGAAGGCATGCTCGGCCACCGATGCGCCTTCCGCGGCGTGCTCGAGCTGACGTTCATCGACGGCAGCATCAAGCTCTACCCCACCGACCCCTCAACGTGGCGCGCTGCCATAGCAGGCCCCGTAGTCCACACCGGCATCTTCGAGGGCGAGCGCTACGATGCGCGGCGCCCCGAGCCCTTCGCCGCCTTCCAGGGCTTCGCACGCCCCGAGGTCAGCACGGAGTTCACGGGCGAGATCGTGCCGTCGGACGGCGCCGAGATCTATCTGCGCCACGACCTCACGCTCCGTCCCGTGCGAGCCTACGTATGGAAAGGCGTCAGCGGCGATGCCGACGAGGCCTTCGGCAAGGTCAACATCGTGCGCGAGTACAAGGCCGGCACCGAGATGGTGCTGCACGCGGGCGAGACGCTCGTAGTGGATTTCGGGCAGAACGCCGCCGCCGTGCCCTCGTTCGTCTTCAAAGCCGCAGCCGGCACCACGCTCACATGCCTGCCAGGCGAGCTCCTCAATGACGGGGGCGGAGCCAAAAGCCGCGGCATGGACGGCCCCGAGGGCAGCGTACACCGCCTGAACCTGCGCACCAACAGCGTACACTTCCGCGTGGACTACACCTTTGCCGGAACGCCCGACTACGAGCGCTTCACGCCCACGCGCACATTCCTCGGCTACCGCTACGCCAGCATCACAGCCACGGCCGACGTCAGCATACGCAGCATCACCAGCATACCCGTGACGTCCATAGCCAAGGGCCTCGAGACGGGCACCATCACCACCGGCCACGACGCCGTCAACCAGCTCATCTCCAACATCATCTGGGGCATGCGCAGCAACTACCTCTCGGTGCCTACCGACTGCCCGCAGCGCAACGAGCGCCAAGGCTGGACGGCCGACACGCAGGTGTTCGCCGAGACGGGCACCTTCTTCGCCAACACCGACGCCTTCTTCCACAAATGGATGCGCGACATACGCGACACGCAGAGCCCCACCGGCAGCTTCCCGGGCGTGGCGCCATGGGGCTGCTACGGCGACGCCGGCTCCATGCGCCTGGGCTGGGCCGACTGCGGCATCATCGTGCCCTGGACCGTGTGGAAGCAGTTCGGCGACACAGGCATCATCAACGAGAACTGGGAAGCCATGTGCCGATTCATCAACCACGTCAACGACACCAAATACGACCACACCGCACTCAGCAGCGAGAACGGCAACTACCAATGGGCCGACTGGCTCAGCTACGAGCCACTCGAGAGCTGCAGCGGGCGCGCCTTCAGCAACGGCCCCAAGCCCGAGACCATCGACTACTGGAACTACCTCAGCGCCAGCTACTGGGCCATCGACGCCGGCATGATGGCCGACATGGCAGCAGCCACCGGGCGCGACGCCACGCCCTTCAAGACCATGGCCGCCCAGGCACGCGCCTACATGCGCGAGACGTTCCTCACCCCCGACGGCCGCTTCCGCACCGAGATCCTCAACACCATGCAGACCCCCGCACTCTTCGCCCTGCGCAACGGCCTCGTGGAAGGCCAGGCCAAGGCTGAGATGATAGAGCGACTGCGCCAGAACTTCGCCGAGCACGACGGCTGCCTGCAGACAGGATTCCTCGGCACCAGCATACTCATGTCGACACTCACCGAGAACGGCATGGCCGACCTGGCCTACGACCTCCTCTTCCAGCGCAAGAACCCCAGCTGGCTCTACAGCGTAGACCAGGGCGCCACCACCATCTGGGAGCGCTGGAACAGCTACATGCTCGACAAAGGCATGGGCCCGCAAGGCATGAACTCGTTCAACCACTACGCCTACGGCTGCGTAGGACAGTGGCTCTGGCAGACCGCCGCCGGCATCGCCGCCGACCCCGCGGCACCCGGCTTCCGCCACATCATCATGCGCCCCATCCCCGACAAGCGCCTCGGACACCTCGACGCACAGTACCGCTCCGCCGCAGGCCTCATCAAGAGCGCATGGACTTTCGACGGCTACCGCTGGACATGGCGCTTCACCATACCACGCGGCTCCACAGCCTCCGTCACACTCCCCGGCGAGAGCACCTCGCAGGACTACACTGCCGGCACCTACAAAATCGTGCGCGAGCTGAAGTGACCCCCTCCCGCCCCATCCGCGCTCTTTTCAGCAACAACGAATTACGCGCGCTCGAGCTTTGCTCGCTTGACACTTCAAGTCTACGAATTTCCAGCTCCGCAAGGCCTTGGGGCAAATGACCCCTCCCGCCCAATCGCGCTCTCTTCAGCAACAACGAATTACGCGCGCTCGAGCTTTGCTCGCTTGACACTTCAAGTCTACGAATTTCCAGCTCCGCAAGGCCTTGGGCAAGAACAACCGAAACTCGAATTAATCTCCTAAAGAAAATCCCCGCCGCCAGCCTCACAGCCGACCGCGGGGATCTTCATTCTTCATAGCCCCCTCCCGTCCCCCCCGAGGGGGGGCGCCCATATCCTCAGATTTCCCAACGGAAACGCAAGTCCCCCCTCGGGGGGATTTAGAGGGGGCTTTTGTCACTCGTCATTTGACATCTCCCCGGAGGCCCCCTCCCTCACGGGAGGGGTGCCCGCAGGGCGGGGTGGGTCTTTCACTCGTCATTCGGCGCCACTCCCCCGGAAGCGCCCCCACGGGAGGGTGCCCGAAGGGGCGGGTGGGTCTTTAGGGCTAATTGCCGCCGCCCTCTTCTCCGGGAGTCTCCTCCTCGGGCTCGGGCGTCCAGTCGGCCTGCGTCTTGCCCTCCTTCTCGGCCTTGAGGGCAGCGGCCTGGGCCTTGCGGGTGGAGGTGAGCTCGAACTCGGCGTCGCGGCGCATATTCTCGAAAGCCACGCCGTCGCGGAAGTTCACCGTCAGCGACTTGATGTTCTGGGCCGTGAACTCGTCCTTCGTCTTGGCGCCCGTGCTGCTGATCGTAGGCTCGAAGGTGCCGATGTCGCCCAGCTGCACCTTGTAGCCCTGCAGGATGAGCTCGCGCATGCACACCGAGAGCTCGGTGAGCACGCCTACGATGGTGCCGCGGGAGAACACCGTGTTGTGGTCCGCGATGTGGCGTGCAAGTTCGTTGATGTTCACGATGCCCGTGAGCTGGATGTTAGCGTAGGCCTTCTTGGCCTCGTCGGGCTTCTGGGGGTTGGCCATCATGGCCGTGCTGTACTGAATCTTTTTCATGGTTCTTAGAAGACCCCCTCCCCGCTCCCCCTTATAGGGGGAGAGTGGAATGACTTCCTGGCGGTTCGGAGGATTTGGTTTAAGGGTTAATAGTTTAAAGGCTAATGATTTTAGAGTTAAAGAATTAAAAGCTCTTCGCAGCGTGCTCGGCGCCCCACACTCTGCGCTCGTTTTCAATCTTCAATCTTCAATTTCCCACTACGAGCGCGGCCTGCGCCGACAGTGTAGTGATGAGAGCGGTGAGGATCGTGATGATGATTTCAATCACGCGCTTCAGGGTTCGTTTCGTTGTGTCTTTCATGGCAGTGATTTGGTTTAGGGTTTAGCGTTTAGGGATGAGCGTAGGGGAATGAGGGATAGGACAATGAGAGAGGTGGCTGCTGTAGAAGTAACTTTAATTTGTCATTCGTCATTCGTCATTTGTCAGTTGTCATTTGTCATTTGTCGTTTGTCATTTGGCGCCGCTCCGGAGTTCCCCTCCCATTTGGATGGGGTAGGGGTGGGCTCTTAGGGGGGGGCTCCCCCCTCTGCACTTTCGGCCGCAAGTGCAGCGTCTTCAGTCGCGAAGCGCCTTTTCCTCCTTCCCACGCTGCAAAGGTACAACATTCCCGCCGCCCGTGCAATAGGTTTTGAAAAAAGTGGGGTCGGCGCGAGGGCACTTTTTTGTCATTCTGGCCGTAAGGCTTTAATAATCAAGTGGTTGCACGTGCATAGCGGCAGGACTTACTGCTCACGTGCGTCCCATCGTCCCATCGTCCCATCGTCCCATTAAGGTGGTTGCAGATGTGCGGAGTGGATGTTTACT
>JAFRNY010000068.1 GCA_017429945.1 Bacteroidaceae bacterium | reverse complement strand
TGTCACTCACGGACAAAACACCGCTCAGAGAACTGTTCGATAAGACTTATTCCAATGATGTCAAAGAGCAACTTGGTCCCCTTATTCCGGGGTTGTTTGATTAATATTTAACTCGTCCCAATTTTAACGGGACACTAATGTAGATAAAATGTTATTACCTTATGGCAGTTCAATGGGCGGTGGAGCTCTATTCATACAAAATGAAGCCTTTCAAAGAACTGGAGGTGAGGATGAACGCTTTTATGGATGGGGGCCAGAAGATTGGAATAGGATAGAAAAATGGCGATTATACAGTTTAAAAATAAGAAGAGTCCGAGGGCCTTTATTTCATCTAACTCATCCGAGGGATATAAATGGCCAACATGCCACTTCTCTTCAAAAACATTGGTCCTTTTATTATCTTAATAAGACTCTTATGTCAACAATAGAAGATATCCAACGCACCTGATTAAAATCGAACTGCAATAATGCGTCTTCTTGAGGTCCAAACAGAATTGTTAAAGACACAATCAAATGTAACCAGTATTATGAATAGTTTACAGCAGGCTCTTAACAGCCCCACCAATAATAATGATAAAGTCCAGCCAATAAAAGGCCTTAATTTAGGATGCGGTACAAACATTCTAAAAGGTTGGCTAAATACGGATATCTCTGGTCAATCGCCCATCATATATTTAGATGCAGGAAAACCATTCCCTTTTAAAGACAATTATCTGGATTATATTTTTTCAGAACACATGTTCGAGCACCTTACATATGAAAGCGGAAAATCGATGCTCCGTGAATGTTATCGCACACTAAAGCCTGGTGGGGTTCTCAGATTGACAATGCCTGCATTGGAATTTCTCATCAAGTTATACAACGAGTCAGAAACGGCTCTTCACCAGCGATATGCCCGTTGGAGTCTTCAGCAATTCGCGCCTCAGATGTATGCGGATTGCGTCAAAAGAGGCAAAAGCGTGCCTATGGCGATGATTATGAACAATTTCATGCGTTTCTGGGGGCATCAGATGATATACGACTTTCCACTATTAGAAGCCATGTTAACTGATGTGGGATTTCTTGATATAAAGAGATGTGAAGCCGGACAAAGTGACCACGTGTTCCTCCGCGGTCTAGAACATCATGGCGATGTTATTCCCAAGTGGGCGAACGAATTAGAGTCTATGACTGTAGAGGCTGCGAAGCCTAGTCTTAGCCGTAAGTAATAGCGTTGTTTTGCGAACTATTTGCGACAATGAATAATACCTTCATACGTCATCTAACCTCTTCAAACATCGCCCATAAGCCACATGGATGGGCATGTAATGAATAAAACGATAAAAACAATGAGTTCATAAAAAAGCAGTAAAGTTTTGGGCAATTCAAAGAAAAGGGGTAACTTTGTGCCCAGAATACATATAAAATAGAGCAACCGCAGCTTTCTTGAAAGTCTCTCGAATTAGCCATTCACCCAGACATTCGCAAGGCAAGACGGCTGCCAGCTCACGCATCCAACGGAGGCGTGGGCTTTGGCGGTATCAGCAATTGCGAATAGGTTCGGCTAAACCTGAGAGACTTTTGTTGTGACTCCAAAAACGTCCTGCGCCTTCCGTTTTTTTCCCCTATTGACAGAAGCACCATTGTAATTGTGGGGCATGTCGGATACGTATGTATTATCAATCAATAAATAAAGGAAAACGCAATGAAGGATGAAAGCATTGAGGATGAACTTGAGATGTTGAACCGTCTGAGCGAGCAGTTGCATCAAGAGAGCTACAGGGTTCTGGGCAGTATAGTGCTGAATGTGTATAAGGATGGCAGCCAGCATGTGGATACTGTACAGACGCAAAACATAACTTTCACAGGTCCTGAGGCTCTCTCCAAGGGGCGAAGGGAGAAGTCAGCAGCAGGGGCGCGGCATGATGGCATGAGCACGGAAGGCGGCACACCATTGCCTGAAGCCCTGAGCACTGAGGCCGCGATGAAGCTGTGGGCGAAGGTGCGGGCGGCAGGGTATGTCGACGACGACTTCCGGCCCACGATCTCCCGCAGTCAGTCGGCTCTGCTGGCTGATGCCATGGCTGTGAGGCTGGGGATAAAGGAGAAATGGAAGGTGTTTGAGGAGCTGTGGCAGCGGCGCAATATGTACCGCGACTATCATGATGCGCTCGACCAGCGGCAGTCCCTTCTTTTCCGCGATAAGCTGAAAGCGCTGCTGCGTTGATCCCTCGGAGATCATCGGCCTGGAGCAGGCCCACGTAGTACCCCCTACATATACGTACATTGTAGGGGGCTGTTGTTCGCGGCTTTTTGTATCTTTGCTGCCGTTACAGGTATTTCATAACCGCAAAAGAAAGATAGAAATGAAAGAAAGAAGCAAAGAAAGAAAAGACAGAAAGAAGGCCACCGCAGCAGCTGCGGTTTGTGCGGGCACGGGTGCACACGCGTGCGAGGCTGACGCCGACGTGCAGGCTTTCATCGATATGTTCAACGGTGAGATGCTGGAGCGGCACGCCTCGATCCCGGCCATCTATCGCCTCACACCCGGCTACGCCCGTATGCTACGCGCCCTGCTACGCGACCATGGCCAGGCGAAGGTGGAGGAGATGGTGCGGCGCGCCGCCGTGAGCGACTTCCTTAACAACCACGGCCACCGCCCTTTCCTCGCCACGGCAGAATGGCTGCTGCGCGAGGAGAACTTCATCAAGGTCGTCAATGGCAACTATGACAATACGGCCGACGGATGGAATCCACGCGACCCCCTGGAGGAACGCAGGATGCGGGAGCAGCAGCAGCGCCTGCACAACCTGGAGATAGAAAGGGCTGAGAGGGCAGAAAGACGGCGGCAGCGCGAATGGAACGCGGCTCATGCGGCAACGCCCGACCAGATGAAGGAGATATTGGCTGGCATAAGGATGCCGTGGGAATTAGAAGATTGAGGATTGAAGATTGAAAAATTAACCAAGACAATGTATCGAAGATTATGAAAGAAAAAGAATTGGATGAAATGGTGCCGCTGCGGGCCTATGGTAAGGGCGAGCTGGCACAGATGTACTACCCCGACCGCGACCCTTCGTGGGCACTGCGGCTGTTCAAGCAGGACCTCATACGTGCTCCGGGGCTGGTAGAGGAACTGATGCGGCGAGGCTGGACGCCCCATCGCCGCCTGCTTCGCAAGGATTGGGTCTCACGCATCTTCGCTGCTATTGAACCGCCGTAGGTGAGCGTTTAGGGTTTAGGGTTGAGGGTTCTTCGCAAGCGAAGCGACCGGAAGTCGAGCGGAGGAATGAGCGTTGAGGTTTTAGGGTTTAGGGTTGAGAGGGGATAGTTATATGGCGATAACTGACGTTATCGGGCGATGGGTGACGCGAGGGTACATTGAGCCTGTAGTGAGGCGAAAAGGATGTCGTACCTTTGCACTCGCAAACAAAAGGGTTTGCCACATCAAAACTAATACTTCAACCATGAAAAACCAAAGAACCATTAAATTACGAGCGCCGCCGGAACGCAGAACCCCTAAGGGTGTACGCCAGAAGTTATAAGACTTTTCCAAAAACTTATATAACTTTTGGCCTAAACCCTTAAGACTTCTGAACGGGATGTTTTCCGCATTTCTTTGTCGCACATGCGACAGCCAGCCTTTCATTAACCTTGACTCCAAGTACCCTGAAACGAGTCCTCCAACAGCCCATCCTCCGCTGCGCGCCAACACTCCCCTCACTCACGCGAGGGGGCGGGGTTGGGTCTGGAGTCAGAGAGGGTTCAATACCATGAAAAAGATTCAGTACAGTGTGGCTATGCAGCCCAATCCTATGAAGCCCGACGAGGAAAAGAAGGCGTATGCCAACCTTCAGCTCACGGGAATCGTCAACATCAACGAGCTTGCCGATCACATCGCAGAGCACAACTCGGTGTTCTCTAAGGGCACCATCGTGGGCATCCTCACGGAACTCTCGGTGTGCATGCGCGAACTTATCCTGCAGGGCTATAAGATAGAACTCGGCGACCTGGGCACTTTCGCCCCCAGCATCAGCTCGCAAGGCGCCAAGACCAAGGACGAGTTCACGTCGCAGAACATCAAGGTGATGACCGTCAACTTCAACAACGGCAAGGCCTTCGCAAACTTGCGCCGCGACGCTGAGTTTGAGCGCACTACCACACGCCGTGCACAGGCCGCTGCTCTCAAGGCTGAGAACGAAGGCAAGACCAATGCCGACTGGACGCCCGAGCCCGAGGAAACGACCGAGCCCTAAAAAAGACCCACTCCGCCCTGCGGGCACCCCTCCCGAAAGGAGGGGGCCTCCGGGGAGAGGGAGAAGGTTGAAAATTTAAAAAATAGGGAATTAAAAATTCAGAAATTAAAAAAATAAAAGTGAGAGTTTGCTTACTGGAAGCGTAAACAACTAACCCTTAAAACAAAAAGCCACGACCAATCCTCCCCATACACAAGTCATTCCGCTCCCTCCTTACCAGGGAGGGCGGGGGAGAGTCCTGGGGGGGGCAGGCTATTCCGACTATGAAAGATTCAACGAAACGAACTATTAAGCGGGTGTTTGACATCATCGTTACCATCCTTACAGCGCTCATAACGAGCCTTACAACCAGCAGCTGCTTCTGCAACTGATTAAACATTCAACATTCAATTACGGCTGCAGGCCGTGACAGAAATCATGCGAACAATAACCTTAATCATCATTCACTGCTCGGCCACGAAGGCCGGGCAGTGCTACACCTTCGAGCAGTGCAGGCGCGATCACCTGCGGCGGGGCTGGAAGGATATAGGATACCACTTTTACATCACACGCGACGGCTCAGTGCACGAAGGGCGGGCGCTGAGCGAGGTGGGAGCTCACTGCAAAGACCATAATGCACACTCCATAGGCATCTGCTATGAGGGCGGGCTGGACATGGCAGGCCATGTCTGCGACACGCGCACCAAGGCTCAGCGCCGAAGTATGCGCCGGCTGTTGGAGACGCTGCACGAACGCTTCCCCGGCGCCATCATAATGGGTCACCGCGACCTCTCGCCCGACTTGGACGGCAACGGGCGCATAGAGCCTGAGGAATGGATGAAGCAATGCCCCTCGTTTGACGTCCTCATGGACTACTGGGACCTGGAGCCCGCGGGGCTTCTCGGCGACGTGGGGTGATGCTATGGGAGGAAGGCGCTGATGTCGCGACCGAAATGTGCGAGCTCGCGCACGACGGAGCTGGAGATGGCGGCGAGGGCAGGGCCGGCGAAGAGGACGACGGTGTCGATGCCGGTGAGCCGACGGTTGACGTCGGCCATCTCGAGCTCGTACTCGTAGTCCTTGACGGAACGTACGCCGCGCAGGATGGCTGTGGCACCGATGGCTTCGGCGTAGTCGGCGGTGAGGCCGGTGTAGGTGCTCACGCGCACGCGCGGTTCATTGATGTAGAGCTGCCGGATTACTCGCAGGCGCTCGTCGACGGGCTGCCAACCGGCTTTCTGCTCGTTGACGCCAATGGCTATGGCGACTTCGTCGAAGAGCTTGAGGGCACGGTTGACGAGGTCGGCATGGCCGAGGGTGAAGGGGTCGAACGAGCCGGGGAAGAGGAGGAGCATTATGAATGAAGAATTAAGAATTAAGAATGAAGAATTGGGCACGGCCGGGGGCTGGAGTGAAGAATAAGAATTAAGAATGAAGAATTAAGAATGAAGAATGAGAGTTAGTCTAGAGGATACGGCCGGGGGCTGTAGTTCTCTAAGTATGGAGCGACGCAAGCGTCGAGCGGAGGGTTTAGCGTTTAGGGTTTAGCGTTCTTCGCAAGCGAAGCGACCAAAGGCCGAAAGCAATGTTCAAAGTTCAAAGTTCAATGTTGAAAGTTTTTCGCAGAGCGAAGCTGTGAGGATTTATTGGTCGGCCTTGCGGGCCTCAAAATCTCAAGAAAATCTTTTTAAGAATCTATCAAGCATTATGCTGCATGATTTTATAGCAGTGGTTTGAATGATTTTATAGCAGTGGTTTGAATGATTTTAAATTAGATTTTTGATAGATATTCTTGAAGTGTCCGCTCGGCATCCCGCAGGGTGACGCTTGATACCTCAAGAAGCGTTGCAAGCGCCGAGCGGAGCGAAGCGACCAGGGGTTGAGCGCAAAGTTCAATGTTCAATGTTCAAAGTTCAAAGTTCAATGTTTAAAGTTCTTTGTACTCACGTTCTTCCTCTTCTTCCTCGTCGGGGCGGTCTTCCTCGATGACGAGGTTGTCGATGATGAAGTTTTGGCGTTCCATGGTGTTCTTGCCCATGTAGTATTCGAGGAGCTCGGCTACTTGGTCGGATTTGTGGAGCGTCACTTGCTCGAGGCGCATGTCGGGGCCGATGAAGGCCTTGAACTCGTCGGGGCTTATCTCGCCGAGACCTTTGAATCGGGTGATCTCGGGTTCGGGCCCGAGGGCTTCGATGTTCTGCAGGCGCTCCTCGTCGGTGTAGCAGTAGCGTGTGATGAAGTCGCCGCGGGTGTCTGTCTCGCCGATGGCTTCGAGGCGTGCGCGCGAGAGGCGCTTACGGCGCTGGCGCACGCGGAAGAGTGGCGTCTGTAGGATATAGACGTGGCCTTTCTTGATGAGCTCGGGGAAGAACTGTAGGAAGAAGGTGATCATGAGCAGGCGGATGTGCATGCCATCGACATCGGCATCGGTTGCCACGATGACTTTGTTGTAGCGCAGGCCGTCGAGGCCGTCCTCGATGTTGAGGGCTGCCTGCAGGAGGTTGAACTCCTCGTTCTCATAGACCACTTTCTTCGTCAGGCCGTAGCAGTTGAGGGGCTTGCCTCGTAGGCTGAAGACGGCCTGGGTGAGTACGTCGCGGCTCTTGGTGATGGATCCGGATGCGGAGTCGCCCTCGGTGATGAAGATGCATGAGTCCTCCTGTCGGTCGCCCTTGGGGTCGTTGAAGTGTATGCGGCAGTCGCGTAGCTTGCGGTTGTGGAGGTTGGCTTTCTTCGAGCGCTCGCGTGCGAGCTTGGCAACGCCTGCCATGGCCTTGCGCTCTCGCTCGCTCTCGCCTACCTTCTGGAGTATGATCTCTGCCACGTCGGGCGTGCGGCGGAGGTAGTTGTCGACCTGCTGCTTTACGAAGTCGCCCACGAACTTGTCTATGGAGATGCCTTTGCCGTTGGGCTCTGTGGAGAGTGAGCCGAGCTTGATTTTTGTCTGGCTCTCGAAGAGGGGTTCCTGTATGTCGATCGAGATGGCTGCCACTATGCCGTTGCGTATGTCGGCATAGTCGAAGTTCTTCCCGGAGAAGTCCTTGATGGTCTCGGCAATGTATTTCTTGAAGGCGCTCTGGTGTGTGCCGCCTTGTGTGGTGTGCTGCCCGTTGACGAAGCTGTGGTATTCCTCGCCATACTGCCCGTTGGTGTGGGTGAAGGCTATTTCTATGTCTTCGCCCTTGAGGTGTACGATGGGGTAGAGGGGCTGCGTGGTCATGGTGTCGGTGAGCAGGTCTTCGAGTCCGTTGCGCGAGAGTATGCGGTGGCCATTGAACATTATGGTGAGGCCGGTGTTGAGGTAGGTGTAGTTGCGCAGTAGTGTCTCTACGAATTCGCTCTGGAAGCGGTAGTTCTTGAAGAGGCTCTCGTCGGGCTCGAAGAGAATGAGCGTGCCGTTCTCGACGTCGGCGGTGATGGTGGCGGCAGCGGGGGCGGGGGAGTCGGCGGGGAAACCGCCGACAGCAGCCCCCGGGGAGGGGGAGGCGAGGGCGCTTGGGGAGGAGGCGGCGCTTGAGGAGGGGGCGCTTGAGGGGGCGGGGGAGGCGCTTGGGGCGGCGTTGGCGGGAATGGCTGCTCCGTTTTCGAGGACTGTGGCAGCGCCGCTGGCGGGCGTGCCTACGTCGCTGATGAGTATGCCTTTCTCGAATTCGGCGCGGCGCGTCTCGCCGTCGCGGAAGCTCTGTGCCACGAAATGCGTGGAGAGGGCGTTGACGGCCTTGAGGCCTACGCCGTTGAGGCCCACGCTCTTCTTGAAGGCTTTGCTGTCGTACTTGCCTCCGGTGTTGAGCATCGACACGGCCTCGATGAGTTTGCCAAGGGGTATGCCGCGGCCGTAGTCGCGCACGGACACGCGCATGTTGTCGTAGATATCTACTTCGATGCGCTTGCCCGAGTTCATCTTGAATTCGTCGATGGAGTTGTCGATGACCTCTTTCAGCAGCACGTAGATGCCGTCCTCGGCATGAGTGCCATCGCCCAGTCGGCCGATGTACATGCCGGGGCGTGTGCGCACGTGCTCCATGTCGGAGAGGTGGCGTATCTCGTCTTCGCCGTATCTAACCTGAGGTGCTTCCTCTGTCCCTCCCTCCTCGGGGAGGGTTATCTTTTCTTCTGTCACGCGTTATGTTGCTTAAATCGTTGAGTGGGTTGGGTGGGTGCTTGGCGTGCGCCGTTGAATCACAGATTCTTCTGCCAGCAGCGGCGACGCTTGTGTATGGTGGCGTCGAGGTGCGACCACTGTGTCTGGCTCTTCTCATTGTCCTCGAGCTGTACGTGTGTCTCGGCCCATACGAAGCCCATCTTGGTGGCCACTTGTATGATCTGGGCGAAGAGGGGCGCGTTGACGCCTTTGTTCTGCCACTCGGGCAGCACGCCGATGAGGAGCATGTCAAGCACGGGCGAGGGCTTTATGTAGATGGCTTTGAGCAGGTGCCACCAGCCGAAGGGGAAGAGCTTGCCCTTGGCTTTCTGCAGGGCGTAGGAGAGCGACCCCATGGTGATGCCAACGGCTATGGGCTCGTTGCTCTCGTCCTCGACGATGGCCAGCAGGCGCATGTCGAGGAACGGCAGGTACATGCGGGCATACTGCATGATCTGGCGCTCGTTCATCTCGGAGTAGCCGTAGAGCTCAGAGTAGGCCATGTTGATGACGTTGAACACCTTCTGTATGTAGGTGCCGCCATCGGCATTGAGGATTTCCTTGTGGTTCTTGAAATGGCGCATGTGCAGGTTGTAGCGCTTCATGCTCAGTTCGGCCACGCGGAAATATTTCTGTATGTCGGCCTGATGTTCGGGCGTGGGCACCATCACTTTGCGCTCCACCCAGTCCACCTCTTTCTCGAAGCCGAGGCGCTGCATGTGGGTGGGGTAGTAGGGGTAGTTGTAGATGGTGCTCATGGTGCCGAGCTGGTCGAAGCCGTCGGTGAGCATGCCCTCGGGGTCCATGTCGGTGAAGCCAAGTGGCCCCACGATCTTCTTCATGCCACGCTCGCGGCCCCAGTCCTCGACGGTCTTCATGAGTGCATCCACCACTTCGGCATCGTCGATGAAATCTATCCACCCGAAGCGCACATTGCGCGTCTGCCATTTCTTGTTGGCCTTGTGGTTGATGATGGCAGCCACGCGGCCTACGATCTCGCCGTCGCGATAGGCCAGGAAGAGGTCGGCCTCGCAGAACTCATAGGCAGCGTTCTTCTCGCGGTTGAACGTGTCGAGCATGTCCTCGAGGAAGTCGGGTACGGCGTAAGGGTTGTCTTTGTAAAGCCGATAGTTGAATCGGGCGAAGGCGCGAAGCTCTCGGCGGCCTTCCACTTTCTTTATTGTAACCATAGTTGGTGCAAAGATATAATTTTTTGCCGATAAGTGATGCACAATAAGTATTTTTTAGCTATTAATGCCCTCAAAAGTTAAAAAAAACGAGCAAAACCTTTGGCCGTGAGCGTAAAAGCAGTATTTTTGCAGACAGCAAACTAATATAATCGTTACAATAGAATGAAAAAAATCTTACTTCTGGCCGCTATGGCCTTCACCTCAGTGCTGACGATGTCGGCACAAGAGTCGAGCGAGCTTGATTACAAGCCTGCGCCTTACATGTTCATTGGCCTGCAAGGTGGCCTGCAGACTACCATTGCAGAGGACTACGACCAGCTTAAGCTTATCACCCCGACGGCCAGCGTCAGCTTCGGCGCCTTCTTCACGCCGGTGGTGGGTGCCCGCCTGCACGTCAACGGCATCTGGAACAAGAGCGGCATCAAGCCCGACTTCGAGTACAATTATAACTACGTGACCACCGACCTCGACCTGCTCCTGAACCTCTGCACGCTCTTCGGCCGCAAGGACTATTATCCTCTGAACGTCTATCTTATCGGTGGCGTCGGCCTGAACTATGCGTGGAACAACGATGACCTCATCAACAGCGCACACGCACTGCCCTTCGCCTGGGACGACTATCGCCTGAGTCACAACGCCCGCGTGGGTGCCATGCTCGACTACAATATCGCCAAGCACTGGAGCGTGAACCTCGAGGTGAGCGCCAACAGCCTCAGCGACCGCTACAACTCGCAGGTCAACCAGAAGGACGACTGGCAGCTGACGGCCCAGCTCGGTCTGGCTTACAAGTTCGGCTTCAAGAAGAAACCCGCTCCGGCTCCTGTGCCTGTAGTGGTAGAGCCCAAGCCCGAACCCGCACCCGTGGTAAAGAAGGAAGAGCCGAAGCCCGTGCCCGTGGTTAAGAAGCCCGAGCTGCGCACCGAGATCTTCTATGCCATCCGCGAGACTATCCCCGTGGGCGCTGAGAAGGCTAAGGTGGAGCGCCTCATCAAGTTCCTGAAGGACAACCCCAACACGAAGGTTGCCGTGACAGGTTATGCCGACGTAGGCACCGGTAATCCTAAGATCAATATGGGTTATTCCAAGGGCCGTGCAGAGAACGTTGCCAAGGCTCTCACCGATGCCGGCATCGCCGCCGACCGCATCACCGTGGATGCCAAGGGCGATACTGTTCAGCCGTTCTCGGAGAACGATAAGAACCGCGTGACGATTGCTATCGCAGAATAAATCTGGAGTAGCCGATTGGCTGCCTTAAACTGACTACCCCCGCATGCCGGCTGGCATGCGGGGGTAGTTCGTCTCGGTCGGTTTAACACTAATCGGGGAAAACGATTTTCCCCAATTGGTGTAAAGTCATTTATTCCAATTGGGGAAAAAGTCTTTTGGTAGATTGACGAATGGGATAATTATTTAATGATGTGGTCAACGCCAGAGATGCCTTTGGCCATGGCCACGGCTTCGGGGTGCTCTGCGGCGAAACTGTCGATGTGGCGAATGCGCTTCTCGTCGAGGATCTCATCTACGGCGATGAGGATGCCAGTCTCTTCGACGTCGCCGAAGCCATCGTTGATGGCCGTGCCGAACATTCGCATCGTGGGCGAGAGACCCATGTAGGCGTTGACCAGCGGCGGGATATTGTAGCCACGGGCCCGCACCTCGTGGTTGAGGATTCGGTAGTCGGCCTTAAAATCGTCCTCTGAGAAGAGCGCGGCCAGCTGCTGGCGGTCGGCCTCGATCTGCAGGGGGTGCATGGGCAGTATGAGGCTGTCGGGGTCGGCGAAGTGTTTCTGTAGGAAGAAGAGAATCATGTCGCGGGCTACGCGGTCGTAGCTCGGGTACATCGTCACCTTACCGAAGAGATAGCGCACATTGGGCTTCACTACGGTCAGCGCTCCGAGGCCGTCCCAGAGGTTGTCGAGCGCGAAGATGGCTTTGGCTCCGGCGCGCGTGCTTTGGTATTCGCGGGAGACCCAGCTGCGCCCAAGCTCTATGGTGTAAGGCAGGTAGTCCTTGATGAAGCGCTCGGAGAAGTGGAACATATGCGATGTGGCCAAGATGGGCTGCCCGGCGTCGTCGAAGCGCACCTCGGGGCCCAGTATGTAGCGATATCCTCCTATGATGGCCTCGGCGTCGGGGTCCCACACGATGAGTTGCTTGTAGGGCTCTTCCATCGTGTCGAACTCATCGAGGTCGCAGGCTTTGCCCGTGCCGCCTCCTGCCGAGCGGAACGCAATCTCGCGCAGGCGCCCTATCTCGCGGCACACGTTAGGCGCTGTCTGCCACGTGACGATGTAAACTTCGTTGCCCGATTTGTTGGTGAAACGAAGGCGGCGGTCCTCGGTCAACTCACTTTTGAGGACATCTACAGGTACTGGCGATATAATCTCTTCCATATTGTTATCTTAGCTCAAATCTCAAGGTCCGAGTCTTTAAACTTACATCTCAAAGCTTAAATCTCTTATTATCTTAATTCTATTGTTCTAATCAGCAAGGTCCAAATCTCAAATCAGCAAGGTCCAAATCTCAAATCAACAAGGTCCAAATCTCAAATCAATAAGGTCCAAATCTCAAATCAACAAGGTCCAAATCTCAAATCAACAAGGTCCAAATCTCAAATCAACAAGGTCCAAATCTCAAATCAATAAGGTCCAAATCCATAAGATTGTCAAATCTTATACACTTCCTCCTCGACCCATTGTGCCCACTGCGCCGGTGTGCGGCTGGAGTCGAAGGTCTTGTAGGGGATTGGCTTGCCGAAGCGCACGGTGTAGTGCTTGCCTCGTGAGCGGTACATCTCATCGGGGAGCGTCACCATCGCGATATTGAACTTCAGCCGCAGGCGCTTGCACCATTGGGCAATCCTGTAGAAGCGTGGGGAATTCTCTCCGATGAAGTGGACGGGGACGATGTCGCGCTGTGTCTGTACGCTCTTGCTGATGAACGCCTTTGTCCAGGGGATGTCGTGAATCTGCCCGTCGATGAGTCGCGAACAGAGTCCGGCAGGGAACATAATGACGTGGTTGTTGCTCTGGAATGTTTCGTTGACCAGCGTGGGGAAGTTGCGCGCCTGGCCGCCCAGCTTGTTGATGCCCACGCAAAGGGGTGCCAGGCCTTTGAGGTTCATCAGCAGGTCGTTGACAAGGTATTTCACGCGCCCGTCATAGCGCCGGCCTATGATGCCTCCGAGCGTCACGCCGTCGATGGCCCCGAGTGGGTGGTTGCTTACGAAGGTCATGGGTGATGCTTCCTTGGGCAGGTTCTCAAGGCCTTCCACGGTGAGCGTCACGCCCAGGTAATCTATGGTCTTCTCGCAGAATTCTACGCCTTCGTAGCCCTTCTCGAGAAAGCCGTTAATGAAGTCTTGATGTATGAATCGCTCGAGCCATCGTGTCAGGAAGCGCGGAATCCATTTGGCTTTCTTGCCGGCTCGCTCGCGTACTATGCGATCTATATTGATTGTCAGTCCCTCGTTCATCAGTGTCTGCTAATCGATTGTAAACTTACGGTTGTTGATGACGTAGGAGCCTCGGGGCAGACCACTGAGCCAGTTCGTGCCTTTCGAGAGGCGGAACGACGAGTAGAGTGTGCCGCTGGCGCGGTAGATGGGCAACAATTGTGCGTAGTTGCTGGTGACGCAGAGGAATCGCCCTTGCTGGCGAATCTCCACGGGTTGCGCTGATGTCAGCATGCGGTGGCGCATATCGGGCAGTTCGCGCACATCGCTCAGGCGCATTTGGCTGAGCGAGCGGCGTGTGGTGCTGTCGGGGCGCTGCCCCTCGGCTTGTGCCATCTGCGGCAGGCACAGCAGTGCCGCAAGTGTCAGCGCACAAGCTATGCCCAGGTGTGTGAAATGATTCAAGACTCTTATAGCTCTCATAAATTAAGGCTTATTTGGGGCAAAATTAGTAATTTGCCTTCGCTCGACCAAATTTTTTGGCTTTTTTCTTCTTTTGCCACTCTTTTAATATCTTTTTGACAAGCCAAATTTGTAGTTTAAGCACGCTTGCCACTCTTCATGACGAGTCCCAGAGCTATGCCTATGGCGGTGCCTGCGCCTATGCCTATGCTGTTGGCCGCCATATCGAGCCAGTCGCCCGAACGGTAGGTGGTGGCATAGGCCTGCAGCAACTCCAGCGCACCGCTCATGGCCATTGGGGCGCCTACGGCCAGGAGTATCAGTCGCGGGGCATGGCGGCGGAGGTGGCCGGCGAGTGTGGTGCGTTCGTGGCAGCGCCAGTATTCGGCCCAGATGGCTGTGCACAGGCAGGCGTACATGAGCATGTGCGTCCATTTGTCGAACAATGGCATGTTGGCCGCCATGGGCACATCGGGCATAGGCAATAGGCAGGCCAGGACTATCGTTGCAGCCAAAAGTAGCGTCACAGGGTATTTTTTGATAAATGATAGCATATTGATACTATAAATTTAATAATTGTAGTAGTTTGTATGAATTTTGTTGCAAAAGTACAATAATTATGCATAACTTTGTGCCCGATTATGGAAAAAAGAAAGAATTTCAGCAGTAAACTCGGTATTGTGCTGGCTTCGGCAGGCTCTGCCGTAGGGCTTGGCAACGTGTGGCGCTTCCCCACGGAGGTGGGCGAAGGCGGCGGTGCGGCTTTCATACTGGTTTACGTGCTGTGTGTGGTGCTGCTGGGTTTGCCGCTGATGGTGTCGGAGTTCATCATCGGGCGCTATACCCACAAGAACACCGCCGATGCCTATCGGCAGCTGGCGCCGCGCTCGGGCTGGATCGCGCAAGGCTATCTGGGCGTGTTCACCTCGTGGTTCATACTTTGTTATTACAGTGTAGTGGCCGGTTGGACGATGAAATACCTCGTTGAGGCTATCGTGGGCGGGCTGAGCGAGATCAGCGACAGTTCAGCCTACTTCGCTGCCTTCTCGGGTTCTACGTGGGAACCTCTGGTGTATATGACGGTGGTGATGTTGCTGTGCCACTTGGTTATCATACGCGGTGTGCAGAGCGGTATAGAGCGCTCGTCAAAGCTTATGATGCCTCTGCTGCTGCTTATTATAGCCATGCTCGTGGTGTTCTCGTTCTCGATGCCCGGTTCGAGCGCTGGACTCACCTTCTTGCTTAAGCCAGACCTCTCGAAGCTGACCTCATCGGTAATCCTCAGCGCTATGGGGCAGGCGTTCTTCTCTCTGTCGATAGCCATGGGCTGTCTGTGCACCTACGCCAGCTATTTTACCGATGACGCGCGGCTGGTGAAGACGGCCGGCAGCGTCGCCGCCATCGATACCACAGTGGCCATAATGTCGGGCTTTATCATGTTTCCGGCGGTGTTCTCGGTCGAGGCCGTGACGCCCGATGCGGGCCCGGGCTTGGTGTTCATTACCTTGCCTCACGTGTTCAGCATAGCTTTCGGGAATGTGCCTTTGCT
This sequence comes from Bacteroidaceae bacterium, assembly GCA_017429945.1. GTDB lineage: Bacteria > Bacteroidota > Bacteroidia > Bacteroidales > Bacteroidaceae > Physcousia. Next base: position 26,647 of record JAFRNY010000068.1, on the reverse strand, counting down.
GGGCTGGTTCTTCTCGGTGATGTTCTATCTGCTGCTCCTTTTGGCTGCGCTGACGAGCATGGTAAGTATTCACGAGCCGCCTACGGCTTTCCTGCTCGAGCACTTCAAGCTCAGCCGGCCTGTGGCCACGACTATCGTCACGGTGGTGTGCCTCTGCGTGGGCGTTCTCTGCTGCCTCAGCTTCGGTCCGCTGGCCGACTGTCGCCCTCTGTTTGGCCTTACGTTCTTCGACTTCTTCGATTTCGTGTCGGCCAAGATTTTCCTTCCGTTGGGCGGCATCATCATCTCGCTGTTCGTAGGCTGGCGCCTCGACCGCGACATAGTGGTCAGTCAGCTCACCAACAACGGTTCGCTCCATATCCCGGCCTGGTTCATTGCCGCTTTCATCTTCCTCCTGCGCTGGCTCATTCCGCTGGCAGTAGGCGGTATCTTTATCAGGGAACTGGGATTGATATAGGGAATTAGATAATTAGGAAATTAGGAAATTAGAAATTTAGGAAATAAGAGATTTAGGAAATAAGAATATTTTCTTTGGGACTTAAACACAAATGCATGAGCACTTCGAGAGGAAATTTTGCTACACGGCTTGGAATCGTCATGGCAGCAGCCGGCAGTTCCGTGGGCTTAGGAAATATCTGGCGTTTTCCCGTCGAGACAGGGCAGAACGGCGGCGCGGCCTTCATCTTGGTGTATCTGGCTTGCGTGGTCTTCCTCGGTGTGCCGATGATGACGGCGGAGTTTATCGTCGGGCGTCGCACTCACACCGACATCGCCTCGGCCTACGAGCGCCTCGTAAGCGAGAACCCGCCAGCTCCGGGGCGCTTCGCCTGGCTCTCGAAGCGGCTCAACAGCCTCTGGCCCATAACTGGTTATGCCGGAATGCTTTGCGTCACGCTCATCCTCAGCTACTACGCTGTCGTGGCCGGCTGGGTGCTCAAGTACGCCGCCAGCGCTGCCTCCGGTTCGCTGGCCTCGGTGACCGATGCGTCGGCTTACTTCGCTGCTTTCAGCTCGTCGACGTGGAGCCCCCTGATCTGCGCTCTCTTCTTCATACTGCTTACGCATGTCATCATAGTGCGTGGCGTGCAGAACGGCATCGAACGCTTCTCCAAGGTGCTGATGCCTCTGCTCTTCATCTTGATGATACTCCTGGCTGTAGGGGCGCTCACTATGCCTGGCGCTGCGCGCGGCGTGGAGTTCCTGTTGCGGCCCGACTTCTCCAAGATAACGTCCGGCGTGATCATTAGCGCCTTGGGCCAAGCCTTCTTCTCGCTGTCGATAGCGATAGGCTGCCTGGCCACCTATGCCAGCTATTTCAAACCCGACGTGCCTCTGCTGAAGACGGCCGCCAACGTCGTGGGCATAGATACGCTTGTGGCCATCCTCAGCGGTTTCATCGTATTCCCGGCTGTATTCTCGGTCGAAGGCGTGAGTCCTGATGCCGGTCCGGGCCTTGTGTTCGTGACGCTGCCCAACATCTTCAACAGCCTGTTTGGCAGCACGCCGGTGCTCGGCTACATCTTCTCGCTGCTGTTCTACCTGCTGCTTGTGTTGGCGGCGCTGACGAGTACAATCTCAATGCACGAGGAGGTGACGGCCTTCTTCGTCGACCGCTATGGCATGTCGAGGTGGCGTGCGGCCGCCTATATGACGGTGACCACGTCGGTCCTCTGCGCCCTTTGCTCGCTCAGCTTCGGTCCTCTGGCCGACTTCCGTCCCTTTGCCGGCCGCGGTTTCTTCGATGCCTTCAACGACGTCACGGCCATGTGGATTATGCCCTTGAGCGGTATTGTGCTCAGCCTCTTCGTGGGTTGGCGCCTGCCGCAGAAGCTCGTAGTGGAAGAGCTCACCAACCATCATGCGCTCCGCTACCCCCGATGGCTTTTTGTCTCCTTCTTTTTCCTGATTCGTTGGGTGGCGCCCATAGCCATCGCCGTTATCTTCGTGAATGCGCTGATGGGTTAAGTACTGTGGCTCCGGATTATTCAACCGGTTGCATCAGTCAATACGAGCGGACGCAGACAAAAAGACGACCGGACGTAAAGGAGTATACGTCCGGTCGTCTTTTATATTGAGATTGGGATCAATCTCTAATCCCTAAATTCTAATCTCTAATCTTATTCCACGGGGTAGCCGGCAATCTTCGCCATGGCTGGTGCAATCTCGATATTGTCGATGCGACCTTGGAAGACTTCGGTGCCGGGGCCTACGGCATAGACCGGTACATAGCCGTTGCTGTGTCCGCCGCTGGCCCAACTGATGTGAGCAACTTCGGAGAGGATGTGCTTCGTTGTCTCGCAGAGGTCATTGATGCGGTCGCGCACGGGTTTGCTGTCGGCAGCGGCGTTGCTCTCAGCGATAGCCTTTTCAATGTCATTCCATCTTCTCTGCAGGCGCTCTTTCTGCTCGTCCTTGAGGCTAATGCCTGCGCCGAATCCCATGAGGTCGCGCAGCTGTTTCTCGACGGCCGTCCAGGTGAATTTCTTAGGCGCTTTCTTGTATTGTTCGCGAAGGATCCATTTGAGCTCGTCGATGGTCTTGCGCTGGTATTTCAGTAGGTCGGAGTGCAGCTCGTAGGCTCCTGTTCCCATGACGAGTCCGCCCGTCTCGTGGTCGGCGGAGATTACGATGATTGTCTCGTCGGGGTGCTGCTGATAGAATTCGTAGGCCACCTTCACGGCCTTGTCCATGTCGAGCACTTCGTTGATGGCGCTGCCTATGTCGTTGCGGTGGCATGCCCAGTCGATCATGCCACCCTCGATGGCGAAGAAGAATCCGTCCTTCTGCTTGCTGGTGAGATAGTTGATGCCGGCGCGCACAATCTGCTCGAGCGTGAGGTCGTTCTTGTCCTGATCAAGGGCATAGGGCAGTTGTTCGCTGCCGAGCTTCTGGTTCTTCTCGTCGCTCTGCAGCAGGATGAGCTTGTCGGCCTTGCGCCCATTCTTCTGGTACTCCTTATAGCCTTTGACGATGGTGTAGCCAGCGGCTTTGGCCTGCTCGTGCAGCGAGGGTCCGCCGTCCTTGGTGTGTGGTTTGTTGAAATCGCTTCCGGCGAAGAAGTCGTAGTTGCTCTTGCAGAGGTCTTGCCCGAGTTCATAGTACATCTGTCGGCGGGGCTGATGGCCGTAGAACGATGCCGGCGTGGCGTGAGTCAGCGATACGGTAGTGGCCACGCCTACGGCCTTGCCGGCTTTCTGTGCCCAAGCGGCGATGCTGGTGCAGGGTGTCTCGAGGTCCTTGAGCACGCCGATGGCTCCGTTCTTGGTCTTCTTACCGCAGGCCAGTGCTGTGCCGCCGGCGGCAGAGTCGGTGACGCCGTTAGTGGCGGAATAGGTGTTTACGAGACCTACGACGGGGAAGCTTGACATGCAGATGGGTTCGATGCCGATCTTGCCTTTGAGTGCTGCCAGGTAGGTCTCTGTGATGTTGATTTGGTTTACGCCCATACCGTCGCCGATGAAGTAGAACACATACTTCACCTGGCTCTGGGCCACGGCTGCCACGGCCATAAAGGCCATAAGCAGCAGCGAAAGCATTCGGTTTTTCATTTCTGTTTGAATTTATATTTGTTTTTTTATAGGTTATACAACTAATCATTAAGGCCCTAATCCCTAATCTCTAATCCTTAATTAATCGCTCGCGATTAATTAATACCTGTAGGCCAGTCCGAGCTTGGCATAGATAGGGAACATCTTGAACTCCACCGTCTCGAAGTCGCCGGGGAACACTCCGCTGCAAGCCCAGTCGACGCCTCCGAAGACGTTCATGTGGCGCATGGCTTTCCAGTCGAAGAGCAGTTGCAGGCCCCAGTAGCAGTTGAGCATGTTGTCGCTGAAGTCGTAGGTGGCGGGGTTGTCGCGCGTCATCTCCACCTTCTGTCCGGTGGGGTCGCCTTCGCGCAGATAGCCGTCGTAGACCTCTCCCTCGAACGTCTTGTGGTAGAGGATCGATACGAACGGTCCGGCGCTGACGTTCCATCGTGGCGAGATGCGGTAGGTGGCAGTCAGCGGGATGGTGGCTCCGAACATCTTCGTGTCGGTGATGTCGGTGCCGGTGAAGTTGCCTTCGAGGTAGTTGCCGTCCTTGGTGATGCCCATGCGATAGTTCTTTACGTCGGCGCCGGTGTGGAAGCCTTCGTAGAAGAAGTGCCATCCGAGCTGCAGACCCCAGTGGCGCGAGAACATATGGTAGGCGTCGGCGCCGAGGGTGATGCCGCCTAATGGTTTGAACTCGTTGATACTGCGGATTTCGGCGGGCAGGGGCAGGGGCGTAGTGCCGCCGATGACATAGCCTGCGCGTATGATTACTCCGCTCTGGGTGTCGCGGCTGGTGGGGCCCCAGAGTTCGTATTTATCTTCGGTTTGGGCGGCAGCTGTGGCTGAGGCCATCAGGGCCACGCACATTACTATATTTCTTATAGTCATATTCTGAGCGATGTTGATATTTAATTTTTCAACCTATCAATTAATATTCGCATTCGAGCGTCACGTTGTCGATGTGCAGTTCAGAGTCTACGGCGCCGCGGAAGTATGCGCCGTCGATGCTCGATGAGAAGCACATAGTCATGGAATAGTGGTTCTCTTTGACGTCGGCCTCGGTGACTTCAGTGGTGTAGACCAAGGGAAGGTCGAAGGGTACCCACGTCTGGCCGCTGGTGTCCACTTCGTCGTGGTTGAGGCGTGCCAGTCCTACGATGTTCTCGCTCGTGAGGATGTTGGCTCCGTCGAGCTGCACCTGGTTGCCGGCGGCGTCGGTGTTGCGGTAGAAGACGCAGTAGATGTCGCACACGTCGGCCTCGTCCATCGGGTTGCCCTGGCGGTCCTGCTTTGTCGGGCCGGGTTTGAAGCGATAGAATCCGCGCAGGCGGATGGGTTTGTGTGCGAATGGTTGCCCGAAGCGTGTGGCAGCCAGTGCTCCGGCTTGTCCGTTGAGGGCCTGCCCCACATCGAAGCTGCCAATGAAATGATTTCCGGCTGCAATGCGCATATTCACCATACGCCCGAATCCGCCCGTGTCGCGCGTCGTCAGCTTCAGATAGGGTCCGCCATCGACACCGCCTTCGTCAACGGCTACGGTGGGGTATTCCTCGGGCTTGGCCGAGCTCTTGCTCATGCGGAATCCGGGGTTGCCGTTGGCCCATTGTATCTCGGTGAGGAAGGGGTTGCTTTCGGTCCACACGTAGTACTGCCCGGCGCTGTTGAGGGCGTAGCTGTCGAACTTAAGCTCGAAGCCCTCGGGGGGGTACGACGGCATGGGCGGCACTTGAATGCTGATGCGGTAGTGGCGATTCCATTTGCCGTCCTCGGAGCGCACCACGAAGTGCTGCTCGGCATGTTCGTCGATGGCTGTGGCGTGGAGGTCGACGGCCGTGCCGCTGGTGAAGGGCACCTCGCGGCCGTTCTCGATGATATAGAGCTTAGCGCCCGGCGTCACCTCGATGTAGAGAGGCACGGGCTGGCTTACGGTGGCATTCCATCGTGTGGTGAAGACTATGCTGTCGAGCGATGTCGGCACGATCTTGTCGGCGGGGCGGTCCACTGACACGGGCTCGCCTGCCAGCGTGTCGTAGTCGTGATAGAAGATTGTCTCGGGCTGGTCGAGGTGGATCCAGCATCGCTCGATGTCGCATTCGGCATTGGCCGGCTCATCGGCGATACAGCCGTGCAGGGTCAGTGTGGCCAGTGCCAGGGCGAAAAGGGGGAATGTCTTGTAAAACTTCATTCGTTATGTGTATGCTAAATATATAATGCTTAATCTCAGATTGCTATTCCACTACGGCGCGCAGCAGCACGACGTCCTCGAGCGGGCGGTCGTCCTTGTCGGTGGCCACGGCCTGAATCTGTTTCACTACTTTCATGCCTTCGACGACGTGGCCAAAGACGGTGTAGGTGCCGTCGAGGTGTGGCGCTCCGCCGCGGGTGAGGTAGGCGTCCCACATCTCGCGGTTCATCTCAATGCCTTTCTCATCGAGCGTGGCGCGCATCTTGCCGAGCGAGTTCTCGCCCCACGAGCGTCCGTAGACGATGTAGAACTGCGAGCCGGAGCTGCGCATCTCGGGGTTGACGTCGTCGCTTTCGCGGGCGGCGGCCAGGGCTCCACGCTCGTGGAAGAGCCACGGCAGGTTGAATTCGGCCGGGAGGGTGTAGCCCGGGTCGCAGTCGCCCAGCACCTTGTCGCGTGAGGGCGAGACGAGTGAGTCGCCCTGCTGGGTGACGCGTGCGTCGCACGATCCGCCTTGAATCATAAAGTCCTTGATGACACGGTGGAAGAGCGTGCCATCGTAGAAGCCTTGGCGGCATAGCTTGACGAAGTTGTCGCGGTGGCGGGGCGTCTCATCAGAAAGCTCCACACGTATGAGACCGGCCGTGGTCTCGAGGCGCACCGTGGTGGCCTTGCGCTTGGCTGCTGCGGGCGCGAGTGTGAGCAGTAATATTAGGCCTATTGCTGTCAGTCGTTGCATTTGGGCTTTGTTGTCTTTCCTGACATTTTGGCTACAAAATTACATATAAACTATAAATCTCGCAAAAAAATCGCACGGAAACAAAAAAAACTTTCTACCTTTGTAGCGCTTACGCCCCGAAAAGCGTAAAACATCATCGTTATGGCAACATCATTGCGCCTGGGCAAGCGCCTCTTAGAATTCAAGCAGCCCATCATCATGGGCATACTAAATGCCACGCCCGACTCCTTCTTCGAGGGCAGCCGCACGCCGGTGGCCGATGGCTCTGCCGCCCTGGTGGCGCGTGCCCGGCAGCTGCTTGACGAGGGTGCCGCGATTCTCGATGTCGGCGCCGTCAGCACGCGTCCCGGCGCCACAGCTCCGTCTGCCGACGAGGAACTCTCGCGCCTGTCGGTGGCCCTCGATGCTCTGCGCGGGGCGTTGCCTGAGGCCGTCGTGAGCGTTGATACGTTTCGCCCGGAGGTGGCGCGGCGCGTAGTGCGCGACTATTGTGTAGACGTCATCAACGACGTCAGCGGCTGTGCCGACCCTGATATGGCTGCGGCTGTGGCCGAACTTGGTGTTCCCTACGTGCTGACTCACAACCCGTTGGGGCTGCAAGTGAATAAGTCGGCATCGCCTGAGGAGGATCCCGATGCCAAGCCAATCGACGTACGCGTAGCGCAGTTCTTTGCCGAACGGTTGCAGACGCTCTACGACCTTGGCGTAGCCGATGTCATCCTCGACCCGGGCTTCGGTTTCGGCAAGTCGATGACCGAGAACTATGCTCTCATGGCAGCTCTGCCGCGGCTGGTGCGCCTCTTCCCGCAGGCTCCCTTCCTCATAGGCATCTCGCGTAAGTCGATGATCTACCGCCTGCTGGACACCACACCCGAGGCGTCGCTCAATGGTACCACCGTGCTCAACACCGTGGCCCTGCAAGCCGGCGCCCACATCCTGCGAGTCCATGATGTGCGTGAGGCCTCCGAGGCCTTGCGAATAACGCATCAACTAATGGATTCCAAGCAGCCCCCCTCCCCGGCCCTCCTGGACCCCCTCCCCGCTCCCCCTGGGGGAGAGTTAATACCATCAAGAAGGGTAGGTCCTTGATAAGCGTAATCCCTTCCCCCCCAATATTCAATATTCAATATTCATTCTTCATTCGTCATACTCCTCCGTATCCTCTGTCTTCTCTGAGTGCTCTGTGCGACTGCGCAGCAGTCATTCAATTTTCAATTTTTAATTTTCAATCTTCAATAAACCGCCGTGTTCTTCTCTATAGGCATAAAAGACATACTAGATATACTGCTGGTGGCGATAATACTCTACTATTGCTACCGGCTGATGAAGGAATCGCGCTCGCTGAACATCTTCTTCGGCGTACTCATCTTTGTCATCTTCTGGTTGTTCATCTCGCAGGTGCTTGAGATGCGTCTGCTTGGGACGCTGCTCGACCGCATCGTCAGTGTAGGTGCTATCGCTTTGCTCATTCTTTTTCAGGACGAGATACGCAAGTTCTTTTATTCTATAGGTACACACCAGCGCGTGCGTTCTCTCGTCCGCTTCTTCAGTGGCGAGAAGAAGACTACGCATACGCGCGAGGACATAATACCTATCGTCATGGCCTGCCTCTCGATGTCGAAACAGAGGGTGGGGGCCCTCATCGTCATACAGCGTTCGTTGCCCCTCAACGATTTCGTGCGCTCGGGCGAGCTTATCGATGCTCGCATCTCGCAGCGGCTGATAGAGAATATCTTCTTCAAGAACTCACCCCTGCACGACGGCGGCATGATCATAGCCCACCAGCGCATCACGGCGGCAGGCTGCATTCTGCCCGTGACGCACGACATGAGTATGCCCAAGGAGCTGGGCCTTCGCCATCGCGCTGCAATGGGTATCTCGCAGGAGACCGACGCCCTGGCAATCGTCGTGAGCGAGGAGACGGGCGGCATCTCCATTGCCTTCCGTGGAAACCTCAGCCTGCGCGTCTCGGCCGAAGACCTCGAACGCATCCTCACCGAAGATTCGTTCTGACGCTGAGCTTTCAGCAAGTGGCGGAAATTAAATAAAATCATAAAAGAAACGCCGGACGGGTTTGCCCCATCCGGCGTTTCTTATTCTCTTATTCTCTTATTTTCTAATTTTTTAATTTCCTAATTTTCTTATTCTTTATTTTACTCATCAACTCCCAGCAGTCGGCGGGCAGCGACATAACGGCGCGACCAATAGCTGTCGTCGCTCGAGTCTATGCGTACGCCACGCGAGGTGCTGGCGTGGATGAAGTTGAACAGGCCTGTCTCGGAGTCCACGTCGGTGACGATGCCAACATGGCTGACACCCTTACGGCCGTGGCCGAAGAACACCAGGTCGCCGGGCTGCAACTCGTTGCGGCTGCCTACGGCCTCGCCCTGCGTCACCTGCTCGCGCGAGGAGCGCTTCAGCGTGATGCCCAGACGCTTGAACACATAGCTCGTGAAGCCCGAGCAGTCGAAGGCTGAGGGCCCGTTGCTGCCGCGGCTGTAGCGTGCGCCGATGTGGCGCTTGGCAGCCTCTATGAGGTCGGTGGCGATGGCTGAGGTGAAGTTAGTGACGGTGGACATCAGTTCTTTGCCCTGATGTGATGGAAGTACGGGTACGAGCACTGCCGACACGCGCTCTTGAATAGCGGCCTGCGACACCATCAGATCGGGTACAGGTAATGCTACGCGGTGGCGTATCGGTGTGTTTGCAAAAGTGGTGGAGCTTAGTCCTAACAACAGTATTATAGCTTTCTTAAGCATGTCTTTTTGGTTTTCGGCGGCCCTGTCACAGGGCGAATTTATCCTAAAATCGGCGACAAAGATACAATAATTAATTGAAACTGAAAAATATAATTGTAAAAAAAATGACCGCCCGGCAGGCTTTTTAGTCTGGCAAGGCGGTCATATACAGAAAAATAAGCTGTGGCTATGAATTAAATCCTAATACGGAGCAGATTCCTGTGGGCCTCCCTAAAAGGGCTGCCGTCGACAGGCTGAGGGCATCAGCGCTGAGGGTCGTCATACTGAATCTGCAACTCTTCGAGGCGCTGGTGCAGCCGTCGCTGCAGAGCCTCCATGCCGGGCTGTCCGTAGAGGTTGTGCAGCTCATGGGGGTCGGCCTTTAGGTCGTAGAGCTCCCATGCGTTGACGTCGTGCCCGTAGAAGTGTATGAGCTTGTAGCGGTCGGTGCGAATGCCGTAGTGGCGCCGCACATCGTGCTCGGCGGGGAATTCGTAGTAGTGGTAGTAGATGGCGTCGCGCCAGTGGCTAATCTTCCGGCGGTCGGCCTTTGTGGCGGTCTTGCCCTTGAGCAGTGGCAGTAGTGAGACGCCTTGTATGTCTTCGGGCACGGGTGCGCCGGCCAGTTCGAGGAATGTGGGGGCGTAGTCGATGTTTTGCACCATCTCATCGATCGTTCCGCGGCGCTCGAGGCCGCGAGGCAGGTGCATGACGAGTGGTGTGGAGAGACTCTCTTCGTACATGAAGCGCTTGTCGAACCATCCGTGCTCGCCCATGTAGAAGCCTTGGTCTGAGGTGTAGACGACGAGCGTGTTGTCCATCAGACCCTGTGCCTCCAGATAGTCGAGCAGGCGGCCCACTTCCTGGTCGAGGGCGTGTACCACTTTGGCGTAGTCGCGCATATAGCGCTGGTATTTCCATTCGAGGAGCTCAGCGTCGCGGCTTCCTTCGACAGAGCTTTGAGCCTGATGCGGGAGGAAGTTGTAGTCGGTGCCCCAGCGCTCGTAGAACTGTCGTGAGAGTGGAACATAGAAGTCGTCGTAGCGTGCGCGTTCCTCTTTGCTCAGGCGTCCTATCATACCTTGGTATGATGCTGAGAGACGTGTGCGGGGCGTCTCTTGAGGCGAAACGAACATCTTGCTGTCGTACACGATGTCCATGTCCTTGCCTATCTCCATCTCGGTGCGTGCTGCGGCTTGACGGCCGGCGTAGTCGTCGTGGAACTCAGGCGGCAGAGCGAAGGTGCGGTCTTCGTAGAGACGCAGATCCTCGAGCGCCGGCAGCCATGCTCGGTGGCAGGCTTTGTGGTGGACGAATAGTGCGAAAGGTTTTGTGGCTTTGTGGCTCGCAATCCAGTCGATGGCTTTGTCGGTGATGATGCGTGTGACGTAACCGCTGTCCACGGCTCGTGTGCCGTCCTGATGAATGAACACGGGGTTGTAGTAGTCGCCTTGTCCGGGCAGAATCTCCCAGTGGTCGAAGCCGGTGGGCGTCGACACCAGGTGCCATTTGCCTATGAGCGCTGTCTGGTAACCCGCGCGCTGCAGCAGCTTGGGCATAGTCTGTTGCGAACCGTCGAAGATGCCGTGTTCGTTGTTGGTGAAGCCGTTTTTGTGGCTGTGCTTACCGGTGAGCATGCAGGCGCGGCTGGGCCCTGAGAGCGAGTTGGCCACATAGCTGCGTGTGAAGCGTACGCCGTCGGCGGCTATGCGGTCGAGGTTGGGCGTCTCGACATAACGGCGGTCGTAGCACGACATCATCTGCGCCGTGTGGTCGTCGGTCATAATGTAGACGATGTTAGGGCGCTGTGTCGCCGCAGCCTCTGTGCCAGGGCCTTGTGCCATAGCGGCTTGCGCCAGCAGAGGCGTTGCTGGCAATGATACGAGCAGTAACAGCCCCTTTCCGGCTCCCACGAAGGGGAGATGGCCCCCTTCAACACTCCGGAGGTGACGATGGTCCCCTCCGCCTCCCACCATTGGGGAGAGAATGGCAGTTTCAGCAGTATATTTCATTTTTTTTACTTTTCATTCTTCAAGTTTCGCAAGTACTCAACTTGTAAGGTTGTAAGGTTATAAGGTTATGGGGTTGTAAGGTTATGAGGTAAAATATGTTTCTTCCGTCATCTTGGTAGCTATTCTCACCTTAAAGCCCAAAAGCGAAGCGACCTGACAACCTAATAACCTTACGAAACTGAAGCTTGCGAAAGTTGAGTTAAATCTTACTTAAATCTGTTTTTTGGGTGGCTTCTTCGGCTTATCGCCTCAGAAGTTTACGGCCGCATGCGGCCTACCCATAAACGATGAACGCTAAACGAAAATTCCCTTTTCATTCACCTCACCGCCACCTTCTTGCCACCGCTTACATAAACTCCTGCGGCCGTCGGTTGAGTGGCTCGTCGGCCGCTGAGGTCAAAAAAATCTTTCTTTGCCTTGCCTTTGCGGGGCGCTGCTATGGCATCGGGTTCGCTCTTGGGCGCGATGGTGAATACGTCGCCTTCGGTCGTGGTGGCTATGACGAGTCGTCCGGGTGCCAGGGAGGTCGTGGCCACGGCGTTGCCAGCGGCATCCTTCACCTCGAAGTCCTCGATGCCTTCGTAGGCAATCATCAGTGGCTGCCCTTTGAGGCTGCGTATTGTGGCAGATGTGAGGCTGCTGCCGGCCCATTCCTCGTCGACCTCGAAACCGCCTACGGCGCGAAGGCCGCGCACGCTGCCCTTAGGCCATATGTAGGGCAGTGCGGGTAGCAGCTGCAGAGTGTCGGTGTGGCTCTGCAACAGCAGTTCTGCCATTGCGGCGCATACGCCGAAGTTACCGTCGATCTGGAACGGTGCGTGCGAGTCGAACAGGTTGTAGTATACGCCGCCCTTCGATTGGTCGGTGCCGTAGCTGGTGCTGTGCTTGAACTCCAGACGGAACAGCTCCACCACCTGGTCGGGCTCGAGGGCTCGTGCCCAGAGGTTCATCTTCCAACCCATCGACCATCCCGTGGATGCCAGTCCGCGCAGGCGTAGGCTGCGCACTGCGGGTTCGTAGTAGGGGTTTGATGCCGGGAGGTTGGCGAAGGGGTACAGAGCCATCATGTGCGAGAGATGTCGGTGGCCGCTTTCGTTGCCGTTGCCGGTGGCATAGTCGGTATATTTCCATTCGCGCAGAATGTCGTCGCCCGTGCGCACGCCATTGCGGTTGGCTCCGAAAGTGCCGTTGTACGTCTCGGTGTGGAGCCCGTTGTCGAGCTTCTGGAACTTCGTCTTCAGCTGTCGCAGGAACGTCTCGCTGACGCCTGCCTCTTCGGTGCCTACAATCTCTATAGCCTTAATCGTCTGGTCGAAGAGGTTCCACACGATCTGCTGCGAGTGGGCCGTGGCGTTCTCGTTGGGACCGTGCTCGGGCGAGAATTCGTTGGGGCACTCCCATGTGCCGTCGGTGGCTTGTTTGAGCCGTTGCATCCACATCTCCGTGGCCGAAATCATCACGGGCAGTGCCTTCGTGCGCAGGAACTCGCGGTCGAGGGTGTAGCGGTAGTGCTGCCACAGGTGGTCGCACGACCAAGCCCCAGCCTCGGGGTAGTTGGCCGCCATCCAGTCCGTGCAGCATCCGAAGATGTTGTTCTCGGTGTAGCAGGCCCATCCCTTCGTGTGGTGCAGGAACCGTCCGTCGGTGCCGCTGCCAGTGGCGTAGTTCTTCCATACGGGCTGCACGACGGCCATATTGTACAGGTAGTTGAGATATTTCTCGTGCGTCTCCGTGAGGTTCGTCAGCTCTGCCGGCCAGTAGTTCATCTGAATGTTTATGTTGGCGTGGATGTCGGAGCACCATGGCGGGTTGTTCTTGTGGTTCCAGATGCCTTGCAGGTTGTTGGGCAGGTCGATTCCTCTGGAGCTGGCAATCAGCATATATCGTCCGTACTGGAAATAGAGCATCTCCAGCATGCGTGCGTCGGCCGAGCGTGTGAGCGCTGCCTTGCCGGTCAGTGTGGCGTAGGTGTCTACGAGCTTGTTCGTGGCTTTCTTGTTGGCGGCGCGGTCGATGTCGAGGCGGCAGCGGTTGAAGAGTGCGGCGTGGTCGGCCACGTGGTCGGCGCGCAGTGTCTCCCACCCTTTGGCGGCAGCGCTCTTGGCTGTCTCGCTGATGCGTGATGCCAGTTGGTCGGTTGCGCTCACGAATCCCGGTGCTACGGGGTCGTAATCGGTGCCTGCGGCCACAATGATTAGGATCTCGTCGGCGCTGCTTACGTGTACGCCCTGGGCATCAGTCGTCATAGTGCCTCCCGTGGCTACCACCTTCATGCGTGCGTTGTAGCTCACCGTCTGCAGCTTGCCCTCGAAGGTGGCTTCTCCGTCGGCGTATGTGGCTCTGACGTTGTGCGCGTTCCAGAGCACGATGCGGTTGCTCAGCTGCCCTGGTTCGCTGGCCGTGAGGTGCACGGCAATCACCTTGTCGGGGAACGATGCTATGTATTCGCGGCGGAATGTCACGCTCTTGTCGGTGCTCTTCCATTCGGCTGCGGCCACGGCGGTGGCGAGGTCTAGTGTCCGCACGTAGTCCTTAGCGCTCTGGCTTGTGGCAGTGCCGAATCTCTCCGAGGTGTCCTCGATGTAGATGTGCCCGAAGTTTTGGTAGCCTCCGTCGCGGTTGTAGGTCGTCGAGGACCCTGTCCACAGCGTCTTCTCGTTGAACTGCACGACGTCTTGCCGCAGTCCGCCGTAGATCATGGCGCCGAGCTGTCCGTTGCCTATGGGCAGGGCATATTCCATCCAGGGGTCGGCCACGGTGGCTTTTGTCACGGGTGTGGTGTACCATAGCGTCAGGGGTTCTGCGGGTTCGTAACCGCTGATGGCCGTCGTGGCCCATTCGGTGAGTTTCGCGGGCTGCGGGTCGGTGTCGGGTAGCGTTGCGGGGTCAATGAAAAGCAGCGGGTTGTTGGGGTCGCCGGCGCTCCATGAGCCCAGCTCGCGCCCTGTGCCGAAGCCTCCCCATTGGTTCATCGATTTGCCGGCTATGGCCGCCGACTGGATTTCCCATGCCGGTGCAAACTCGCTGTTGGTGGTCTTCGTCAGCTTGAGGGCTCCTTTCTGAGTGGCTGAGGCGGCATAGCGGTTGCCATTATAATATATGTGTCGGCCGCTCTTGCCTATGATCTCGCAGCCGTCGGCCGTGCCTGTGAGCTTCCACAGTTGTGCGGGGTTGTTCTTATCTACATCGGCCGTCGTGAGGTTCTGCCCTTCGCCCTGGTCGGTCAGTGCCGCTTGTCCGCGTCTTAACTGAATCACGTACCACGCCTCGGTATCGTCGGTGCTGAAGGTGGGCAGCGTCTGTGCCGTACAGAGTGAAGAGAGTAAGATTAAGAATGACAGGTTAAGGGTAAGTAGTAGGCGTTTCATCTTATAGTGTGAGTTTTAAGTTAGTCGTTGGTGTAGGTCTGTGTAGATATCTGATAAAAGAGAGCCTCAAGCTCTGGGAGCGTGAGGTTCTGTAGCGCTTGCTCGATTTTTCGGGTTAGCTCGTCGCGGCGGTAGTCGTCGCTGGCGCTGTAGTGGTTTCCGTATTTCATAAGGTAAGAGTGCCCGGAACGGGAATCGAACCCGTACGGCCATCACTGGCCAAGGGATTTTAAGTCCCTCGTGTCTACCAATTCCACCATCTGGGCGGGCATTGCAGTGGCAAAGGTAAGAAAAGTTTAGAGTTTAGTGCTTAGAGTTAAGAGTTTTTTTCCCCTTTCGTATGATTTTTCTTCTCTCGGCCCCCCTTTTCCGGCATTTCATGCCCCCAAGCGCCCCCTAAACGGACCCAAAAACCTCCGCTCGACCCTCGACCCTTGACCCTCAACCCTAAACGCTCAACCCTCAACGCTCAACGCTCACCCCTCAACGCCCCCCTCACCCCTCAACCCTCAACGCCCCCCTCACCCCTCAACCCTCAACGCCCCCCTCACCCCTCCGCTCGACGCTTGCATCGCTTGATTCTTCAAGAAAGGTCGAGCGCGGGGTTTGTGCCAACTGCTATATTATTGCTTTCATTTTTCACTTTTCACTTTTCACTTTTCATTACGGCTCCAGCCGTCCAGCCCTCAACTCTAAACTTTTTTCGCTTTTCACTTTTCTCTTTTCACATTTCTTCTTATCTTTGCAGCAGAAACAAACAATAACCGGCGCCGGCAGTCCGGCGCAACAACGATGCGAGTACTTCTCATCAACACCTCCGAATGTGCTGGCGGTGCAGCTATAGCCGCCCGCCGCCTCACCGATGCTCTCAACCGCCATGGCGTCAAGGCACGCCTGCTGGTGCGCGACAAACAGACATCGGCCGTCACCACAGCCCGCCTGCCGCGGCAGTGGCTCTTGCGCCTGGCCTTCCTCTGGGAACGCCTCTGCATCTTCGTGGCCAACGGTTTCACGCGTAAGGGTCTGTGGGATGTCGATATCGCCAATGCCGGCGCCGACATCGTCTCGCTGCCTGAGTTCCGCGAGGCCGACGTCATACATCTGCATTGGGTCAACCAGGGCCTGCTTTCCCTCAGCCAGTTGGGACGCATCCTCGAGAGCGGCAAACCCGTGGTGTGGACCATGCATGATATGTGGCCCGTCACCGGCGTATGTCATCATGCCCGCAGCTGCACGGCCTTCCACAGCCATTGCAGCCGCTGCCCGCAGCTGCAGCGCCCCTCGGCCCACGACCTCTCGCACTGCATCTTCAGCCGCAAGCTCAAGCAGTATGCCCGTGGGCGCATAGCCTTTGTGGGCTGCAGCCAGTGGATTACCGCGCAGGCTCGCCTGAGTGCCCTCACCGCCGGCTGTCAGGTCCTCTCCATCCCCAATACCTTCGATGCCGACCTCTTCTGCCCCGCTCCGTCGGCGGCGGCACGCCAGCGCCTGGGCCTGCCTGCCACAGGGCGCCTGCTCCTCTTCGCCTGCCAGAAGGTCACCAACCCGCGCAAAGGTCTCGCCTACCTTCTCGATGCCCTCGCCTCGCCGGTCCTCAACCGCTGGCAGGGCCTGCTGACTCTCGTCGTCGTGGGTCAGATGACCGATGCCGTGGGCTCCAACCTCCCCTTCCCCGTCATCCGCAAGGGCTATATCTCCTCCGAGGCTGAGATGGCCGCCCTTTATCAGGCCGTCGATCTCTTCGTCACGCCTACGCTCGAGGACAACTTGCCCAACACGCTCATGGAGGCTATGGCCACCGGCACGCCCTGCGTGGGCTTCGATGTCGGCGGCGTTCCCGAGATGATTGTGCACCGGCAGACCGGTTATGTGGCTCGTTTCTGCGATGCCCTCGACCTGGCCGCCGGCATCGACTACGTCCTCGACGGTGCCAACCACGACCGCCTCTCCGCCGCTGCCGCCGAACGTGCTGCCGCGCGCTGGAATGTAGATATCGTAGTGCGTCAGTATATCGGGCTGTATGAGAGAACATTGAAGATTGAAGATTGATATCACGTAAGTTCTTAAATAGTAAATTGTTAAATAGTAAATAGTAAATAATAACGTGCTCCGTTTCACAGTAGCAACAGTAACCTTCAACGCCGGACAGACCATCCGCCGCACCCTCGACAGCGTCTCCGCACAGACCTACGACGCCGTTGAGCACATCATCGTCGACGGCTGTTCGCGCGACACCACCATAAGTCAGGTCCAGGCCTACGTAGAGCGCAACACCGACCAGCGCCACCCCCACGCCATAGTGCTCATCCGCGAGCCCGACGACGGTCTCTACGACGCCATGAACAAAGCCCTCGCCGCCGCCAAGGGCGACTACATCGTCTTCCTCAATGCCGGCGACGCCTTCCACACGCCCACGACGCTCGCCGACATCGCCGCGCAGCTCCAGGGCTACAACCAGTCGCGGCTGCCCGCCGTGGTCTATGGCCAAACCGACCTCGTCGACCTCCAGGGCCGCTTTCTGCGCCACCGCCGCCTCCAGGCTCCCGAGCGCCTCACCGCCCGCAGCTTCCTCAGCGGCATGCTCGTATGCCACCAGAGCTTCTATGCCCGCACCGACATTGCGCGCACGCTGCCCTACGACCTGCGCTACCGCTTCTCGGCCGACTACGACTGGTGCCTGCGCCTGCTGCGCCAGGCCGAGCGCCGCGACCTCCGGGTTCACAACACCCGCCTCACGCTCACCGACTACCTCGCCGAGGGCCTCACCACGGCCAACCACCGCCGCTCGCTCATCGAGCGCCTGCGCATCATGGCCCGCCACTTCGGATGGTGCCGCGCCCTGCTTGCCCACGCCGGCTTCGTCGTGCGGGCAGTAGTATTAAAGTGAAGAGTGAAAAGTGAAAAGTGAAGAGTGAAAAGTGAAAAATGAAAAGTGAAAAATGAAAAATGAAAAGTGAAGAGTGAAAAGTGAAAAATGAAAAGTGAAAAATGAAGAATGAAAAGAGACAATAATCCTGCTTAAGGCAACGATTCAGCTACCCTTTGGGTGGTCGGCCTTCGGCCTCAAAATCTCAAGAAAATCTTTTTAAAAATCTATCAAACATCCTATTGAATGATTTTATATTAGATTTTTGAATGATATTCTTAGTTATCCCGTCGGGTGTGAAAAGTTTTAAAAATAAATACCTACAATCATTATGAACGAGAAAAACAACATCGAATCATCATTCAGCGGCCTCATCCGCCGCTACGTCAGTGCCAGCGGGCTACTAATCATAGCCACCGTGCTGGCCCTCCTCTTCGCCAACCTCCCCGCCACGCGCCACCTCTTCGCCTGGCTCTGGGAGCAGCCCGTGTCGCTCAGCATAGGCGGTTTCAACGTCTTCAGCCATGGCGGCCACACCCTCACGCTGATGGATTTCATCAACGACTTCCTCATGTTCTTCTTCTTCCTCAGCGTGGGCCTCGAGATCAAGCGCGAGGTGCTGTGCGGCGAACTCTCCACGCGCCAGAAGGCCATGCTCCCCATCATAGGAGCCTGCGGCGGCATGCTCATGCCCGTCATCGTCTTCTTCTGCGTGTGCCTGGGCCATCCCCTTATGGAGCGCGGCTGTGCCATACCTATGGCCACCGACATCGCCTTCTCGCTCGGCGTGCTCTCGATGTTCGGCAAGCGTGTGCCCATAGGTCTTAAGATCTTCCTCGCCGCCCTCGCCGTGGCCGACGACCTCGGAGGCATCATCGTCATCGCCCTCTTCTATTCCCAGGGCCTCGCCTGGCCCTACCTCCTCGCCGCCGTGGCCGTGGTGGCCGTCCTCCTCTGGGGCAATCGCCATGAGGTGCGCGTCAAAGCCTTCTATATGTCCTTCGGCCTCATCCTCTGGTACCTCGTCATGAACTCCGGCATCCACGCCACCATCGCCGGTGTCGTCCTCGCCTTCTGCATCCCGGCCAACCTCACGCGCGGCACGCGTTATTATATGGAATACATCCGCGAGTACCTCAAGGAATACCCCGACATAGAGTTCTCCGAGGCCGACCGCAACCGCGCCATGGTGCTCGACAAAGGCGACATACAACTGCTGCGCCGCATCGAGAAAGCCTCCGACCAGCTCATCTCGCCGCTGCAGGACATCGAGGACCAGCTGGCCATGCCCATCAACTACGTCGTCATACCCCTCTTCGCCTTCGCCAATGCCGGTGTCGATTTCACGGGCATGAGCATCGGCAGCCTCTTCCACGGCGTGGCCCTCGGCGTCTTCCTCGGTCTGCTCGTAGGCAAGTTCACCGGCGTCCTCAGCGCCTCATGGCTCAGCATCAAGCTCGGCTGGTGCCAGATGCCCGAAGGCGGCAACTGGCGTTCCTTCGCCAGCGTATGTATGATCTGCGGCATAGGTTTCACCGTGTCCATGTTCATAGCAGCCCTCAGCTATCCCGCACACCTCGGCACCGACGGGGCCGATATGCTCAACGAAGCCAAGCTCGGCATCCTCTGCGGTACTCTCGCCTCTGCACTCGTAGGAGCATTTATGCTCAACGCTACACTGCCAAAGGCAGAAAAGGAGGGGTAAGGAAGAAAGTAAAAAAGCGACCGGTCGTATCGACGCATACGACCGGTCGAAAAGCAAAAGACGTCCGGTCGCATAAGCGTGTGCGACCGGACGTCTTTTTTTGAGCGTTATATTATTTTCGTAAATGAAAGCGCTGACCCGCCATGGCCTTTACTAAATCCTTCATCTCAAGCGCTACCATCAGGGGCATAAGCTTGAAGGTAGGAATGGCTGTGCGATGGCTGAGTTCTGCTAAAGTGAGGTCGTTGTCGGACGCTTGAAGTGCAGCCACTACGCTCTGCTCCTCTGCACTCATTTCGGGGAAGAGCAGAGCCTGTTGCGGCTCGTTCCGGGTCTCTCCCTCCCAACCGAGTTCGTCCATCATCTCTGATGCCGAGGTCATCAGCGTTGCCGCATTGAGCTTTATGAGAGTGTTGCAGCCTTCAGAATTAAGGTCGCTGGGCCGCCCAGGCACGGCAAACACTTCGCGATGATAGTCGGCGGCGAGGCGGGCCGTATTGAGCGAACCTCCCTTGGCCGGACTCTCTACGACGACAGTGGCATCTGACATCCCCGCCACGATTCGATTTCGCTGCAGGAAGTTGAGGCGGTCGATGGGCGTGCGGCAGGTGAACTCCGTGAGTAGGCCGCCGCGTTCGAGCATCTGAATGGCTGTCTGGCGGTGGACAGAGGGGTAAATCTCATCGAGGCCGTGGGCGAGCACCGCCACCGTGGGCAGTCCGTTGTCTAAGGCTGCGCGGTGGGCGGCGATATCAATACCGTAGGCCAGCCCGCTGACGATGAGGGCTTCGCTGTCGCGCTCGGCTATTTGTCGGCCAATGTTCTTGCAGAAATCGCGGCCCCGTTCGCTGCAGCGGCGAGTGCCAACCACGCTCACGATGTGCTTGGCGTTCAAGTCGGCATTGCCGAGGTAGTATAGGATTAATGGCGCATCGTCGCAGGTGCGGAGCCGCACGGGATAGTGCTCCTCGTCCTGAATGGCAAGTACCTTTATATTATGGGCGCGCGCGTAAGCCAATTCCTCTTCACATGCCCGCATGAAACTCGGCATGGCCGCAAGCAACTCAGTGGCACGTGACGATACGTTCTCGAAGACCTTACTGGTTTCAGAACGGTTCTCGAAAACCGCCGTGGCGCTGCCGAGCGTGTCGAGGAGCACCCGCTGCGATCTGCTGTGGCCTCGTAAGGCCATCGTCAGAGCCATAGTATAAAGCAGTTCTTGTTCGTCAATCATATTCTGTTGTTGCCATTATTCTCATCCATAATGATGAGAGCCATTATTATTTTATCAACCAATTCCTAATCTCTAATCTCTAATCCCTTTAAGATACTCGTAGCCGAACCGGCAGCGGAGGCAATCGAGGCGGTCGCAGTATTCGCGCTTGAGCTGGATGAGAGCCTGGCTGTCGGCGGCATTGTCGACTGACAGCCCGCATTGCTGCCATTGGCGCATGATGAAGTTGCGCTCGGCCTTGAGCTCTTCCAGAAGCTCCACGGCGCGCTCCTGTAGGTGCTCGTCGTGATGCTCTTGCCCGTAGGCGAAGAGGGTGGGGACCACGGAGTTGATGATTATGAGGTCGCGACTGGCGGTGCTGAGCGTTTTCTCTTTATGCTCAGAGGGCAGTCCGAAAAGGTAGTGCTCTGTCCAATAATCGCTCACTCCTGCAGCGAAGCATTCGTGCAGTGCGGAGCGGTCGGCGGCTGCTATGATAGCTGCCAGTCCTGCCGTGCGGCGGGCATAGAGTTGTGCGAGCTGCACGATGCGCAGGTGCGGGAAATTCTGAGGACGGAGACGCAGGTAGCGCCAGCGTGAGTGGTCCATAGGCTCCGGCAATTGAAACTTGTGGGCCAGGAAAGTCCATTCATTGCGCAGGCGTTTGAGGTAGGGGTCGGTGGCCGCTGCCGTGCGCGCTGACGGCGGTATGGCTTCGTCTGTGAGCAGTCCGGCCGAGCCGAGGAATAGGGCTTCGAGCTGGAATGTGTCATCGCGATGCTTAGCGGCGGCGTGAAGTGGTAGGTGGCGCGCCCAGTATTCGAAGGCATCGCCATTAATGCCGAAACCGAAGTTGCGGGCTAAGGTGATGAAGAATGCCCGTTCCCAGTCGCCGTCGGTTAGGCGCAGGCGTTCAATGACTTTGGCTGCCCGCTCTTGTAGCCGTTCGGCCAGGAGCGCCGATAGCCAGGAGTGGGTGAGCAAGCGCGAGAGTCTTGGAATGATTCTCCAGCAACGGGGGTAATCCTCCGTGCGGCAGAGCTCGGCATAGTCGGCTCTGAGACTCTCAGGGATAGACAGCTGCAGCTGAGGAGGCCGTTTGCCGTCGGCCGTGACGACATCGGCGTCGACGACCTCCGCCACATGAAGAATGATGCTGTTGTATGCTGCGTCGGTGTCGTGGCCATGGCGCACCCAATCGCTTGAGCGCATGTGCAGTTCTACATTACCAACCCAGACAGTAGCGCCGATGCGGACCTTGGCGTTGAAGAAGTCAGGGCCTGCATCGGCGTTACGAAGTCCGGGGTCTATCACCTCTACTGTCTCACCCGAAGTGGTGCTTAAAGCTTCGAGGGGAAAGAGACGATGGCGCCATACGTAATGTAGGAGTTGTTCCATCTGAAAGATTGCAGCTCTGGGCTGCCGGCTAGGTTTACTTTATCCCGTCCACCCATCTGAAGAGTCTGTTCCATCGGATACGTCCGTCGGACCAGGCTCTGTCTTTATCAATAGAGAGCCAAATCATGATGGGTTTCCCTACGACGTGGTCTTCGGGTACGAATCCCCAGTAGCGGCTGTCGGCAGAGCAGTGGCGGTTGTCGCCCATCATCCAGTAGTAGTCCATACGGAAGGTGTAGGAGGTGGCTACGGTGTCGTTGATGAAGATGGTGCCGTTGGGATCTACGCGTAGGCTGTTGCCCTCATAAACGGCTATGGGTCGCTCGTAGAGAGGCAGGTTGTCGAGGGTGAGGTTTACGCTCTGCCCTTTGGCGGGAATCCAGATGGGGCCGTAGTTGTCGCGCGTCCAGCCGGTGAAGCCGTTGAGGGGGTAGAGGTCCTCGGTGACGGCTGTGGTATCGACGTCGATGCTGCTGATGTAGGGCTCCTTGAGGAGTCGCTCGCGTGCGGCAGCGGTGAGGGGGATGGCGCCGGTCTGATGGAGGTCGCGGAGGTCCTCGCTGCGCAGGCGGAGCTCATGGGCCACATCGGCGTTGAGGTCGCGCTGGAGGGGGTCGCGGAAGGTGATGTGGTAGTTGTACTGCACGTTGTCGGGCTCTTTATTGGGCTGTCCGTCGAGGTAGATGACGCGGTCGCGTATCTCGAGGGTTTGTCCGGGGAGTCCCACACAGCGCTTGACGTAGTTCTCGCGGCGGTCGACGGGGCGCGAGAGAATCTCGCCGAACTCCTGGCGGTTCTCGGTGAGGTACTGGCGGCCTACGGCGTAGTAGATGTCGGCGAGCTGGCGGCGCTGCAGGGCGTTGAGGCTGTCGATGACGGGCAGCTGTGGCGAGTTCTGGCGTATGATCTGGCGGCCATAGCCGTAGCAGAGGCCGTAGAAATCGGCGGCTTGGTAGAGGGGGTTGGCCACTACGGTGTCGCCCGAGGGGTAGTTGAAGACGACGATGTCGTTGAGCTGCACGGGGCGTGGCGAGACGCGCTTATAGTCCCAGCTGATGAGCTCGGAGTAGGATTGCATGCCGTTGGGCAGGGTGTGCTGCACGAGTGGCAGCGAGAGCGGTGTCTGCGGCACGCGCGGGCCGTAGCTCATCTTTGAGACGAAGAGGTAGTCGCCCACGAGTAGGCTCTTCTCGAGGGATGATGAGGGTATGGTGTAGTTCTGAAAGAAATAGATGTTGACGAAATAGACGGCGACGAGGGCGAAGACGATGGCATCGACCCACGACATGATGGTGCGCGTGACGGGGTTCTCGAGCTCGCGCCACCAGCCCCAGGGTATTTTCTTGGTGATGTAGGCGTCGAAGATGAAGGGCAGGATGATGAGGCCCCACCAGGCGTCGACCCATGCGAGGAACCAGATGTAGAGTGCGGCCACGACGAGGAATTTGGCCCAGTCGCGCCAAGTGATTGGTTTCTTATCTGTTTCTTTCATTATTCAATCAATTATTATCAATTACAAATTTCAAATTATCAATTGCAAATTAAATTATCAATTATGAATTATGAATTATCAATTGCAAATTACAAATTACAAATTGTCAATTGCAAATTATCAATTATCAATTATCAATTATCAATGTTCATTCTTCCGCTCCGCGGAACAAATCGTCCATGGTGAGGAGTCCGGTGTGGGTGGCGGCGTATTCGGCAGCGAGGACGGCTCCGAGGGCGAAGCCGCGGCGGGAGTGTGCGTCGTGGGTGATGGTGATGGCATCGGCGGCGCTGTCCCAGGTGATGGAGTGTATGCCGGGCACCTCGCCGCGGCGGACGGAGGTGATGGGCAGGAGGCCCTGCTCGGCGCTCTTGGGGGCGTGCTCGCCGGCGGCTTCGGGGCTGTCGGGCTGGAGGAAGGCGGCATAACCGTTGATGCGGCCTACCTCGTCGATGAGCTGCTGGGCGAGGGTGATGGCGGTGCCGGAGGGGTGGTCGAGCTTGTGGACGTGGTGGACCTCGGTCATGGCCGGGCTGTAGTCGGGGAAGCGGTTCATGAGGCGTGCGAGGTAGCGGTTGACGAGGCCGAAGAGGTAAACACCGACGCTGAAGTTGGAACTCCAGAAGAGGGTGTGGGCACCGTCGGCGCAGAGGTTCTGCATCTCGGCGGCATGGTCGGCATACCAGCCTGTGCTGCCTGAGACGACTTTGACACCGGCATCGAAGGCGCGGCGTATGTTGGAATAGGCCACGGCGGGGGCGGTGAATTCTATTGCTACGTCGGCGGAGCGGAAGGCCGGGGAGTCGAAGTCGGCCTGGTTGTCGACATCGATGCGGCAGGCTATCTCGTGGCCGCGGCTGATGGCTATCTCTTCAATCATATGGCCCATGCGGCCATAACCTATTAGTGCTATTTTCATATGTTTATGGTTTTGCCCCCTCCGGCTCCTGGCCCCCTCCGGCTCCCCCTAAAGGGGAGAGAGTGGATGCTGCAGGGGATTATTAAAGTTCAAAGTTCAAAGTTCATGTTAGCTTCGCTGACTTTTGTCGCGACTCGGCAGTTCAAGCGAGCTTGACTGCCCTCGCTGCTCCAAATGTTCAAAGTTCAATGTTCAAAGTTCAATGTTTAAATTATCGGGAAACTCATGCCGTTGATCTTGCGGTAGAGGTCGAGGGCATAGACGTCGGTCATGCCGGAGATGTAGTCGAGCACGGCGAGGAGGCGGTCGTAGAGGCGCGGTGCGCGTATCTGGTACTGCCGCGAGACGCGGTTGAGGAGTAGCTCGGAGTAGGCCCGCGTGGGGTGCATGGCGGCCTCGACCATGATGTCGGTGAGCGATGTCATGACGCGGAAGCCGGCGAGCTCGATATCGACGACGTCCTTGGAATGGTAGATATGGCCGTAGGACGTGCTGACGCATGCGTCGTAGGCTCGGCGTGGCGTGTCGGAGATATGCTCGATGAGTGTGCCCTGGAAGCGCCCGCTGAGGATCTCTTGCTCGGCATCGACGAAGACGCGCACACATTCGGCCTCGAGGCAGTTGATGACGCAGGAGCGGAGGTAAACAATCTGCTCATTGACATCGCGCACGTCGAGGCGTGCGAGGTGGCGCGCTATCTCGTCGCGCCGCGCGGGCTCGAAATAGGCCATGAGGAGCTCGCGCGTGTCGGCCGTGGAGAGGATGCGCAGCTTGTGGGCGTCCTCGATGTCCATGATCTCGTAGCAGATGTCGTCGGCGGCCTCCACGAGATAGACGAGGGGAAAGCGGGCGTAGCGCAGGGTGCCGGGCGGCGAGCTGAGGCGCTCTATGCCGAGCTCGGCGGCTATGCGCTCGTAGTCGGGGCGCTCGGCCTCGAAGAAGCCGAACTTCAGATGCTCTCCGGCGAGGTTGCTGGAGAAGGGGTATTTGACTATGCTGGCCAGCGTGCTATAGGTCATGACGAAGCCCCCGGGTCGGCGGCCGTCGAAGTGGTGGGTGAGGAGGCGGAAGGCGTTGGCGTTGCCCTCGAAGTGGGTGAGGTCGTCCCACTGCAGTGGCGTGAGGCGGTCGCCCGTCTCGGGGTCCTCGAAGGTCTGGAGCCATCGTCCGGATCCTTCGCTGAAATAGGTGGCTATGGCGCGCTCGCCGGAGTGGCCGAAGGGCGGGTTGCCCAGGTCGTGTGCGAGGCAGGCTGCGCTGACGATGGCTCCGAGCTCGCCGAGGTGTGTCTGTGCGAGCTCGGGATGGCGCTCGAGTAGCAGGCGCGCGCTATCGTTGCCCAGCGATCGTCCCACGCTGGAGACTTCGAGGCTGTGGGTGAGGCGGTTGTGGACGAAGATGCTGCCAGGCAAGGGGAACACCTGAGTCTTGTTCTGCAGCCGGCGGAAGGGGGCGGAGAAGATGAGGCGGTCGTAGTCGCGCTGAAATTCAGTGCGGTCGTCGCGATGGCCTTGCTGGCCCTCCAAACCGAGCCGTTGGCTGCTTAAAAGTTGTTTCCAATGCATCGCAAGGGGGTGTTCTGGATTATATAGTGCTGCAAAAGTAGATAAAAAAACTCATATCGCGCGTGCGTTCAATAATATTTTTGTATTTTTGTGCCGAATTTTACGACGGAGCACGCTCTCGCGGCACATAATGCGGCGCGGGAGGGCCCGGCGGTGACTAACGTAACTACGAAACAGAGACATGGAAGTGAGAATAATAAATCGGTCGCATCACCAGTTGCCGGCCTACGCCACACCCCTCTCGGCAGGCATGGACCTGCGCGCCAACCTCGATGCGCCCATCGTGGTGGAACCGCTCGGGAGGGTGTTGGTGCCTACGGGCTTGTTCATGGCCCTGCCCGAGGGCTATGAGGCACAGGTGCGGCCGCGCAGCGGCCTGGCGCTGAAGCATGGCCTGACGGTGCTGAACACGCCCGGCACTATCGACGCGGACTATCGCGGCGAGGTGTGCGTGATTCTTGTAAACCTCTCGAACGAGCCGTTCACAATCAACGACGGCGAGCGCGTGGCGCAGATGGTGGTGGCACGCCACGAACGTGTGGAATGGCTGCCGACGGATGTGCTCGATGATACTGAGCGCGGCGCCGGCGGATTCGGACATACCGGGGTGTGAGAATGGCTGCGCTTTTTTGGTTGAGCGCTTAGGGTTTAGCGTTGAGGGTTTAGCGTTTAGCGTTTAGGGTTGAGCAAAGCGACGCAAGCGTCGAGCGCAATGGCCAATGGTCAATGGTCAATAGTCAATGGTCAATGGTCAATAGTCAATGTTAGCTTCGCTGACTTTTGTCACGACTCGGCAGTTCAAGCGAGCTTGACTGCTCTCGCTGCTCCAAAAGTTCCAAGTTCAATGTTCCAAGTTACAAGTTCCAAGTTCCAAGTTGAAACGATATACTTACATAATAATTATTGCACTT
>JAFRNY010000067.1 GCA_017429945.1 Bacteroidaceae bacterium | reverse complement strand
TTGTCTTTGTTCATCTTGCAGCCTTTCAATTTGACTGCAAAAGTACAAATTCAAATCCGTGCACCCTTAAAACTACTCGTAAAAGACTTTATTTCAGCGATTTCAAAGAACAATTAGTCCACTTTAACGGGACAGTAGTGAAATAAAACAAAGGCATAGGTGCCGGCGCATTTAATCGCGCGCCCGTTCTCAGGTCGTTTCTTTAAGCGTCATGCGACTATAAGTCGCCCGTAAACTATTCAAGATGAAATGATTAATGAGGGATTAATGGCCCATTAATGGGCATTTGTGTGAAAGAAATGAATCCGTATAATCCGCAGTTGAAAGAAAAGAATTGCAATCCGCGGTTGAAATAAAGTAGTAAAAGAGAATAAATTGTTTTAATTTGGTCTCTGTTTCGGTTAAATTATGCTAAAACTCTCAATGCAATGGCTCTCTTGCAACATCTTTTGAGAAAAAGAGTTATTTTTGCGCGATTTATGTGTTGAAAGACATAAAGAATTAATGGAACAGAAAATCAATAAATTAAAACTTACTTTTATGAAACAATCATTACTTAAAAAACTATGGCTACGAACCAGCCTGCTTGTAGCCGTGATCCTCTGCGGCGCTACGACGGCGTGGGGGCAAGATGATGTGATTGAGATTGGTACTGTCGAGAAGCTGAAAGAATTCCGCGATGCAGTGAACGCTGAAACCTCGTACGCAGGTAAGACCGTGAAGTTGACAGCCGACCTTGACCTGAGTAGTGAGACAAACTGGGAGCCGATAGGCGATGTTGCAGCATACCCTGGAAAAGCTTTCAAAGGCACTTTTGATGGTAATGGTCACACCATCAGTCATCTGACGATAGATGATCAGACTATATATTGGGGGCGTGCAGCCCTCTTCGGTTCCGTTTCCAATGCAACCATCAAGAACCTCAACATTACCGATGTAGAGATCAAGAGTCACCATTATGCTGGTGCTATCGTGGCTTATAAGGGAGATGGCACCAACGTGACAATTGACAATTGTCATGTCAAGAACGGAAGCATCGTATCGACACCAGAGTTGCTTAGTAGTGGCTCCTACGAAAATGGCGACAAGGTGGGCGCAATACTTGGTTACGGTGCCAACCCAACCACAATAAGTGGTTGCTCCGCAGAGAATATCAACATCAGCGGATATCGTGACCTGGGTAGCATTGCAGGTTTCATTAATGGCACAGTGACCAACTGCACAGCAAAGGATGTCACAATAGTTCAGGACAACAAGAATGGCTACAAGACAGAAGACTTGCTCAAGACTTGCGGTGCTGTCGTTGGCGGCCGTTCAGCTAATGCAGCTACAGTTAATTCAGAGAGCAGCTATAGCAATGTTATCATCAATCAAATAGGTTTAGTAGCTCAGATTGGCAATGTTAAATATCAAACTCTCACTGCCGCTGTCGCCGCCGTTCCAGCCGATGGCACTGAGACGACAATCACGATGATAGAGGATGAAACGATTGTAGGCAATGCTGGTGTAACTATCGCTAAAGGCCAAAATGTTGTAATTGATCTGAATGGTAAGACAATTTATCAGACAGGTCCAATGAAGGGTGCAAGTTACCTCGTAAAGAACAATGGCACATTGACTATTAAGGACAGTAGCGACCCAAATGCAGACGGTACAGGCACAGGTAAGATGATTTGCACTGCAGAGGATCCCGATACTGGCGATATACCCTCATATGCAACTAATCTCATTAGCAACTATGGCACGCTTAACATAGAGAGTGGTTATTTCCAAACGTTAACCAATGCCGGATATGCAAGCTTTGTCGTAGATAATTACGCTGGCGGTACGGCTAATATCTCAGGTGGTAAATTGACTAACGTAGCAGCAAATGCCTATGTTGTTCGAATGTTCCTAAATAGCACAACTGCAGACAACGTCTTGAACATCAGCGGAACTCCTGTTATTGAAGGATCTTATGCCGTCTGGATGCAATACGCCAATGCAAACGCAAATAAAGCAACTCTTAACATATCAGGTGGTACGCTCAACGCTACTGATGGCTATGCCTTGTATGCAGGGGGCAATTCGCGAAATGCGACTAAAATTGATGTGGCAATTTCTGGTGGTACAATCAATGGTAATGGAGCATGGTTCGGATCTGATACACCTTTCAATAGTTTCTCAGTAACAGGTGGTGAGTTTGCTAACTTTGGTGTTAGCGCTGTAGGTGGTTCAAAGCTTGTAAAAGGCGGAACTTACAAGTCTATCGCTTTGTTCTCACAAACTCGAAATGATGAAACTCCCATTCTTGCCGATGGCTTTGTAGCTGTTAAAAAGGGCGACGTTTATGTCGTAATTCCTAAAAGCGAACTGCCTGTCACTCCCACCATCTTCCACGATGAAGGCACCTACGAAGGTTCGCTTGATGTAGCTATTGCCGGTGAGGGTACAATTATGTACAAGCTGAATGATGGTGAGGCTACGGCTTATACTGCTCCTATCACAATCAACGAGACTTCGACCGTCACGGCTTGGGCTGAGAAGGATGGTGTGAAGAGCGATGAGGTGAGCAAGGAGTTCACTATCGTGGAGAAGCAGGCTGGCGCTGAGGTGGCCGATGGCTACTATACCATCCAGACCAGCGACGGCAAGTATGTCAACGTTGCAGGCCGCAAGACCGTGACTCTGGCCTCCGACACGAAGAGTGCAGGTACTGTTATCCGTGTCAGTGCTGATGCCAATGGCGTCAAGGTGCTCCGCTCACAGGCTGTTGACCTGCCTCGCTACGCAGAGCGCGCAATGAGCTATGTGCCCGAGATTGTGAAGGAGGTTGTGAACAAGCTCGCTGGCAATGTTGATGATCCTATCATCGGAGAGCAGGGCACACAGTTGATTCTCGATAAGTTCAATGAGGAATTCGACTACCACCTCTATCTTGAGGGCGAAAACAACACTTATCGAATCTATGGCCGCACACCGAGCATGAAGCCTGTGGTTGACTTCTATGCCGAGAATAAGGAACTTATTGACGGCCGTCTGCTGAAAGTGGAAGGTTTCGTTAAGGAAGTTCTCCAGAAGGTTGTTGATAAGGTTGGCCGCGGCCAAAGCGTGGTTGATATGTTCAAGGTCAAGACTATTTGGCAGAACATGGGCGGCACACTGACCGAGCCTACCGACGAAGCTTCGACGCTGAAGTTCTACGAAGAGGTGCTCTCGAGCGAGAAGAATGTTTGGGACTTCGCCTACCAGACCGGTATGCTCTACTGGGAGAAGGTGAAGGGCTATCTGACAGAGAATGCCGGCAGCCTTGGCGACTATGGCAAGTACCTCGAGAAGATTCCTAATGTACGTCCCAACTTCAAGTACTACATCGTGCTTGGCGAGAATGGCGTGGACATCATCAGTGAGGGTAACAGCCAAATCACTGACGCCTCCACAGCCTGGACGCTGACCAAGCGCGAGGGCTTCGACATCACTTTCGATGCAAACCTGAGCAAGAATAATGGCAAGGAGATGTATAAGACGCTGTATGTGGACTTTGGCTATAAACTGCCCGAGGGCGTCACAGCTCTCAAGGTAACGGACATCGATGAGAATGGCGTAGCCAAGACTGAGGAAATCGGCCAGGAAGTGGCTCCTCAGACTCCTGTCCTGCTGAAGTCTGCAATTGCAGGCGACGTCACGCTTACTATCGGCGATTTCGGTAGCGCTGTCACAGATAACCTCTTGAAGGGTAACGACTATCTCATCAACGAGTACGAGATTAACTCCTCAACAGCAGAAGGTGTGTTTACCATTCTTGGTACTCTTAGCCAGTCTCTCGCTGATAAGTATGAATACCTCAAGCGTAAGAATGCTGGTACGGTAGGCAACAAGTATTTCTTCGCACTGTCGAATAAGGACCTTGAAAAGTGCGTGGCCCCGAATGAGGAGGATGAAAACGACTGCGTTGTCCGCAACCTTAGCATAGACGATAACGGCCAGCTCGGTTTCTTCAACAATTGGCAGTCTACTGCTAACGAGGCATTCCTTGTAAGCCAGACCAACCCCGTGAAGCTGACGCTCGTTGGCGATATCAACCGCGATGGCAGTATTACTATTGCTGACGTAACTGCACTGGTCAACATCATCCTTGGCAAGGCTACTCCTGAGAAAGATTCCGATAAGTATGACTTCGATGCAGCTTACGTTAACGATGACAATGTCATCACTATTGCTGACGTAACAGCTCTCGTTAACATCATCCTTGGTAAGTGATTTCAATTGACAATTGATAATTGATAATTGTGGAGCAGCGGGTGAGTAAACTAACTCGCTGCTCCGCTTGCAAAAAAGAAAATCAAATATGAAAAGACTATACGCAATCATTTCTCTTTCCTTGCTTGTACTTACGGCACAAGCGCAATTGAACGGAACGGGCTTCTATCGGTTCCGGAACGCACAACAGACGAATGATTATATTAGCCTGACCAACGATAAGTTTAATTATACTACGGCAATAAGTACAGCTTGCGGTGGACTAAGCCAAGCTTCTTCGGCAGCAGGTCAGGCTCGCGCTTTGGAATGTGTGGCCAAATATCTGGAAACTGATATCCATATGGTGAATGATGTCGATATCATTGATCCAGCATCGGTAATCTATGCCAAGAAAAAGAATACAAACACCTCGAATTACGACTATAATCTCATAGGACAAGGTACAAGTATCCTCTCGCTTACCACCGGCACTTATCCAGGTACTGTAAAGCTTGAGTTTAAAGACCGCTATGTGACCATAGAGAAAAGTAGTGGTGAAGGAGCCAATACGCTCTATACTGCAAAAATTGAGCTGAAATCTGATACTTATGTGTTTTTAGTTGGATACCCTAATTTGGGAGTGCGTTATTTCGTTGATAACGACGGTAAGTTTGCCATCAACAGCTCTAACTCTGCCATGAATGCCAAGTGGTATATAGAACCCGTGACGCACTTCAACGTTCAACCAGAGGTGGAGTTCGGTGGTAAGTATTATACAACTCTTTACGTTCCTTATGCTTTCAAACTGAGTGGCGCTGTTGAGAATGCTTATGCCGTTTCGGCCATAGCTGCAGATGGCAAAGTAGAGATCGGTGAGGCTATAGCTTCTACAGGCCAAACGGTTCCTGCTGGTACGCCGGTTATATTGGAATGTACATCAGATGTTGCTGCAGATTGTCAGCTGATACCAACAGGTTCTCCTATATTTACGACACCAGACGTTTCTGTAACATCTAATGCTCCGACTGCATCAACAGCTACGAACTATACGGGCACAAATATCCTGAAAGGCAATTATTATTGCAATCTGGATGGCACTATGACCTTCCCGACGTCAGGTGGTACAAGTTCTTTCAATGCTAACCACTATACGGCCCGCACTAATTCCATGTACGTCCTCGGCATCACCGCCTCTGGCAAGCTGGGCTTTATCGCCGCTATGGGTACGGCTATGTCGGCTAATAAGGCGTGGCTGGAATATACGGGTACGGCAGAGCTCGTGTTGCCGTTTGAGGAGGCTGCGTTTGTGCTGGGCGATGTCAACCGCGACGGCTACGTCACCATCGCCGACGTCACAGCTCTCGTGAATATCATCCTTGGCAAGGCTACGGAGGCTGACAACTATGATATGAAGGCCGCCAATGTCAACGGCGACGAGAATATCACCATCGCTGACGTCACAGCACTGGTCAATATCATTTTGGGAAAACACAATAATTGAAGATTGACGATTGAAGATTGAATCAGAGAATATAAATCCCCCGCGGTCAGCACAGAGCTGACCGCGGGAATCTTTTTTCAATTATTGCTGTCTGGGGAAATGGTAATTTGCAATGGCAACTATATACCATTTGGCACCATAATGGATAGGCGAACGCCCCAGAGGGGCAATGAGCGGTTAGCTCTGGTACGTTTCACTTCACGATTCCCTTCCTGTTGAACTGTTTCCATTTTGGAAATAGTTGCGTCTTCCTTCAGTTCTCCTGTCTCAAAGATATTTGCAAGATGCTTACTGATAGCAGGCACCCCTACATCGAAGAGTGCAGCCATTGCTTTCTGTGTACACCAAATCGTTTCATCGGCGTACATCACCTCAATGCCTTGTTCCTTATTCTCCAGTTGGAAAATAAGGAACTCGGCGGTACTATTTCTTATCTCATGTTTCTTTGCCATATAGTCTGGATTAGTGGTTTCTGGTTGCAAAGATAGTGAAAGTTATTGTTGTGCACCATCAGATGGGCAAAAAAATCTTATGAAACGATTCGACCGGCCGTATCACTCGATACGGCCGGTCGTGTTGAGGTGCACCGCATAGTTGCGGGCTTGTGATGCTCTGGGCTTATCGCTTGATGGCTATTTTCTTGCCGCCGCGGATTATTATCGTAGAGCGTTTAGAGTTGAGGGTTGAGCGTTCAACCTTGCGGCCTGCGATGTCATACAATTCGTCATTCGTCATTTCGTCATTCTTCACTCCTTCGATGGCATCGGGGCCGCCTTGGATGGTGAGCTTGCCGAAGACGTAGGTGAACTCGTAGTTGTCGGCCTGGCAGCCGCTGACGCGTATCTCATAGACACCGGCATAGCTCTCGGGCGTGGCATCGCACTCGATGACGGGCTGTGCGGTGAGGACGTCTTCAATCTTCTCGCGGTTGCGGAGGGCGGAGTATTTGACTGTGAACTCGGGGTTGGGCTCGCCGTAGTTGCGGGTGTAGGACTGAGCAGTGACGGTGATGGGTGCGCGTTCGACGGTGAGTGTGCCGTTGACGAGCTGTGCGCCCTGGCTGAGGATTGTGCCTATGCTTACGACGATGGGGTAGTCGCCCACGGGCGTGGTCAGCACGGCTTCGGTCGAGAGCTCGGGTTCGCCTGTGATGGGCGCTCCGGTTACGGCGTAGGAGAAGTTGCCGTTGGCGCGGCCGTACTGACGGCTGGAGGGCTCTGCTGTGACGACGGGTGTGCCGGTGTACTCCACGATGTCGTACTTACCCCAGAAGGCGTCGGCGCGGTATGCTTCGACGAGTGCTGCGGGCACGAAGAGGGTGAGCGTCTTGACGCTGAGGCCCGACTCTGAGCCGTCGACTACCTTGTCGGGGTTGGCGATGGCGAGGTATTTGAGCTTCGTGGTGCCGTAGAGTGCGTGGTCACCTATTGTGGCTACGCCTGCGGGCAGGATGAGCGATGTGACGTTGGAGTTGCCGCGGAAGGCTTCGTCGGGGATGGCCTTGAGGGCTGTGAAGTACTTGAGGTCCTCGAGGCTCTTGATGGCCGATACGCCCTTGAAGAGCGTAGAGATATCGGTGATGGCAGCGAGCTCCTCGGTGCTGAGCT
This sequence comes from Bacteroidaceae bacterium, assembly GCA_017429945.1. Lineage (GTDB taxonomy): Bacteria > Bacteroidota > Bacteroidia > Bacteroidales > Bacteroidaceae > Physcousia. The sequence goes on along the minus strand of JAFRNY010000067.1, from coordinate 15,182 downwards.
CCTCGTCGTCGTTGAGGTCCCAGCGGTCGCGTGTGATGGTGCGCACGCGGTCGTCGATGAAGTCGGTGTAGTGGAGTTTGGAGCGCACTGAGGTGATGGCGCCCTGGATCTGCTCGTCGGTGGCTTCGAAGTCGTCGTAGACGGCCTGCTCGGGTACTACGTTGATGCTCTGTGCGCCGGCTTTGTCGAGCAGCTGCTTGAGTTCCTTGGAGAGCTCGTAGCTCTCGCGTGCGGCGTTGACCTCATCGACGCTGATGAATGCCCACTGTGCTCCGGTGTTGGTCTCAGGCGACTTGATGTCCCAGTAGAGGCCGTAGGTGCCGTAGGAGAAGTCGGTGGCGTGGCCGTAGTCGGTGCCGAGGTATTCGCCTTCGACGTAGTCGCTCTGGTTGGAGGGCGTCTGCAGCGAGTAGATGTGGTTGCCCACCTCCTTGATTGTCCAGTAGGCTTTGGCCGATGCTGTGCCGTCGACGAAGCATGCCTTGATGCCTGTGCCCACCTTGCTGTCGGTGTTGGTGCGGAAGAGCACGTTGTTGCCCGAGAGGTTGGACTGGAGGTAGTAGGCGTCGGCGGGCATGGCGCTGGTGTGCTTGAGGCGGTAGACAAGGCCTGTGGTGGCCACTACGGCCTGTGTGCCGTAGGCTTCGCCCTTGTTGATGTAGGCTCGTTGTGCGAGGTTGTAGACGTAGAAGTCCTTGTCGGCCTCGAGCTCGGCGAAGTTGGGCCAGCGCATGGCGCGCATCTCTTTAATGGTGCCGAACTCCTTCCATACGTCGGCCTTGGCGTAGAGCTCGCGGCTACCGTAGGGCACGTATAGTGTGGCAGTGCTGACGTTGACACCGCGGAAGATGTTGCTGCCGAGACTGATGGCTGCGGGATCGGCCACGGCCACGCGCACCTCGCTGAGCTTGGAGCAGCCGTTGAAGGCATCGTCGCCGATGCTCTGGAGGTTCATAGGCAAGCTTACGCTCTGGAGCTTGGTGCAGCCCATGAAGGCTCGGTAGTAGACGCCGATGAGGTTCTCGGGCAGCACGACGTTCTCGAGTGCTGTGCACGACTTGAACTCGTTGCCTGCGAGGTACTCGAGCTTGGTGAAGTACTCGAGGTCGGCGAGGTCTGTAATGGCAGTGTTACCTGAGAAGATGCTCTCTAAGGTGGTCACGCCTGCGGCCTCGCTGTAGGATATCTCGCCGTCGCTGTCGGCATCGATGTTCTCGACGCATACGTTGCGCACGGCAGGATCGATGAAGGCGATGAAGTCGAGACGCTTGCGCAGACGTGCGCAGGCGCGGTCGAGGTCTTCATCGGACGAGGTGAGGTCGTTGTAAACGGCGCTCTCGTTGGTGGTGTCGAGCTTCTTCTTCTTGGCTATATTGAGGAGGTTCTCGAGCTGTGCGGCGCGCTGGTAGTTGCTCTTTTGTGCGGCGTCGTAGGGTGTGAACATCCACTGGCAGTTGGTGGCGTAGTCGTCATAGACGATGTCGCTGTAGGTGCCGTAGGTGGGCGATGCGGCGTTGCTGGCGTGCGAGGGCTGTACGCCGAGGTACTGCTCAGCGTTGTAGCCTGTGACTCCGGAGGGCGTCTGTATAGTATAGACGTTGGTGGCGCCGTCGACGAGGCTGATTTGCCAGTAGGCGGTCTTGTCGGTGATGTGGGATGTGGGGCCGTCGACGAAGCAGGCCTTGACGCCTGTGCCTACGTTGTTGTCGGAGGAAGTGCGGAAGAGGATGTGGTTGTTGTTGCCCGTGTCGGGGGAGTAGAGGTAGTAGACGCCCTCGGGCATGGCGGCGCTGCGGCGCAGCTCGAAGCGCATGGGCTCGTCGGTGTCGGCCACCATGGCCTGTGTGCCCCATGCCTCGCCGCGTGTGAGGTAGCGTCCGGTGCCCACGTTATAAACGTAGTAGGCTTTGTTCGTCTCGATGGTCACGAAGTTGCCTCCGGCGAGCGTGCGCTGCTGGTAGAGGTTGCCGAAGTCGCGCCACTGGGCTGCCGAGGCGAAGTATTCGTTGGAGCCCTGTACGCCGTTGAGCGTAGCGGCAGAGAGGTCGATGCCGGCCCATACGTCGGCGCCGAGGGTAATGGTCTGCGGGTTGATGCTCTTGACGGTGAACGATGTGAGCTTGGTGCAGTCGGCGAAGGCGCGGCTGCCGATGTGCTGAATGCCAAGGGGGAGCGTCACGGCCGTGAAGGCGGCGCAGCCCTCGAAGGTGCCGTCGGCGATGGAGGTGAGGCCGCCAGGCAGCACGGTGTTGGGGAGCACGCGGCAGCCCGAGAAAGCTTCGGCGCCGATTTCCTTGATGTCGTCGCGCAGCGAGAAATCCTTAAGTCTGGAGCAACCTTTGAAGGCGCGTGCGCCGATGCTCTTGATGGACTTAGGCAGCTTGATGGACGTCAGGCGTGTGCAGCCGTTGAAGGCATCGTCGGGGATGGCCGTGAGGCCAGTGAAGTTGTAGAGCTCGGTGAAGGATGCTATGGTAGAGCCTTTGAAGGTGTCGCCCAGGTCGGTGACAGCAGCAGCCTCGCCATAGGTGAGTTTGCCGTCGCCGTCGGCATCGAAGGCCTCGGTGCAGATGCGCTTGACGGCTGCCACTTCGAAGGGAATGGCGCGTGTGCCGAAGTTGATAGGCTCGATGCCGATGACGCATTCGCGCTGCTGGCTGTAGCCGCCGTCGGAGCCACCGATGCCCTGGCTGCCGGGCAGCAGGCTGGCGAGCAGGTAGTAGCCGTCGGGGCCTCCGCCGCCCCAGCCCCAGTTGATGTGGTAGCAGAGGTTTCCGTCGTAGCCGTCGCATACGAAGGCATGGCCGCCGGAGGAGTTGGCGCCGCTGAGGTACACGGGTCGCGAGTTAGACACCTCGTTGTAGATCATGGCGTCCCACTGTGCCTCGGTGAACTGGCCTTGGTTCCAATGGTATTTCACCGATTCGCCGAAGCCGAAGTACGCGGGCAGCGCTTTGGCTACCATGTTGGACTGGGCACCGGATGACGAGTTGGTGTAGCCCATCTGTACTGATGCGCCGCAGTACCACATCAGGTCGGCCACGGCTTTCTTCTGCTTGGCGGTGGCTGAGCCGCTGTAGGTGTCGAGCATATTGTCCCAGTCGATAGGCGACTCGGCAGGTACGGCCTCCACCTGGAGGTACTGGCCGTTGTAGGGTTTCTCGGCCCAGGCCTGATAGGCGGGTATCTGAGCCTGCGTCTCGGTGACCATCTTGGCGCGGTGGTAGTAGAGGATCTGTGCCATGGCTGTGGCTACGCAACCTGTGACGGAGCGCCCGAGGGTGAAGTACATGGGGCACGACTGGTTGTAGGGGTCGCCTTGGTTCCATTTCGATGTGCAGAGGGTGGCCACGGGGTCGTGCGTGGGGATGTTAGCCCCGACGATGGGTGCTCCCTCGCGGATGGCGTTGAGCTCGTTCTCGTAGCCCTGGAGCCAGAATTTCATGTTCGGCGGCATTTGCGAGTAGTCGAAGTGGCCGTTGTCGGTGTAGCCCAGGATGGGCACCGTCTGGTCGTCGCCGGATACGATGACGAAGCCTTCGTCCTGACCGCGGTCGAAGACGTAGTAGAGGTCGAGGACGTCGGTGGCGAGGCCGCGCACTTTGCGCACGTGGCTGCGCGGCGAGAGGCGTGTGGCCGATTCTACGGCTTTGAGTTGGCGGCTGCCGCTACGCGTAGTGAGGAATGCTGCTGCGCGCTCGCGTGCCTGCTCGCGGGTGATGGGGTCGGCGCTGGCCGGCGTGGAGGCTGCCAGCAGTAGCGCCGTGGCGGCAAATGCCATCAGCCCTGTGCGGGCAAGGCCGTGGCGCCATGAACGGATGATTGTAGAGATTGTCATAAGTTAATGTATTTGTTAGTTATCTTATTTTCTTATTATCTTATTATCTAATTTTCTTATTCTCAATACTTAAAACTGGAACCGCCGACGAATTCGCGCATGATGGAGGTGGGGGGAATCTCCTTGTCGCTGACGGGAATGAAGTAGTGGATGAACTTGAGGAGGCGGTGGGCTTCGCTATATTCGTGACAGTTTTTGGGCACTGAGGCGAGGATGATCTCGGCGTGGGTGCGCAGGACTGCAAACTCGATGTTGAGCGCGGAGTTGAACATCACGTCAGCCGTCTCTTGGAAGGGCAGGATCCAGCGCTCTTCGGCCTCGCAGACATTCTTCCACTGGGCTATGGTCTGCTGTGCGGTGAAGGCACCTTTGTTGTAGTCGCGGATGATGCGGCGCAGGAGGCGGTTGTCCTGTGTGGGAATCCAGTTGTGGTCGTCGAGCGAGATGCTGGTGAGCGCCGAAACGAAGATCTTGAACTTCATCGACTCGGGAATACGCTCGGTGAGCAGTGGGTTGAGGGCATGTATGCCTTCGATGATGAGTACGCTGTCGGCTTGCAGCTTGATGCGCTTGCCGTTGAACTCGCGCTTGCCGGTGACGAAGTTGAACTCGGGGATCTCTACGCGCTCGCCGGCGAGGAGGCGCGTGAGGTGGTCGTCGAGCAGGTCGCAATCGACGGTCTTGACGTTGTCGAAGTCGTAGCTGCCGTCGGGCAGCAGGGGTGTGTCGACGCGGTTGACGAAGTAGTCGTCGGTGGAGAATGAGAGGGGCCGCAGGCCGCAGGCCAGCAGCTGTATGGAGAGTCGCTTGCAGAACGTTGTCTTGCCCGAGCTGGAGGGCCCTGTTATGAGGACGATGCGTATGGGGTTGTCCTTCTGGCGGAAGCGTTTGTCGATTTCTTCGGCTATCTGCACAATCTTCTTCTCCTGCAGCGCCTCGCTCACCTGTATTAGCTCTGAGCCGTGGCCGCGGAGGACGGCTTTGTTGACGTCGCCGACGTTGGAGAGGCGCATGATGATGTCCCACCGCACTTTCTCGGCAAACATCTCGAACGTCTTGGGCTGCTCCACCATTGGCGCAAGCTTGGTGGGGTCGTGGGTATCGGGCACGCGCAGGAGCAGTCCGCCATGGTAGCTCTCGAGGCCCCACACGCTGAGATAGCCTGCCGAAGGCACGAGGGGGCCGTAGAAGTAGTCTACGGTGTCGCCCAGCATATAGTAGTCGGTGTAGATCTGGCCGCTGGTCTCAAGGAGTTTTACCTTGTCAGAGAAACCGCGGTCCTGGAAGATGCGCAGCGCCTCCTCGTTGGTGGCTTCGAAGCGGCGGAAGGGCATGTCGAGCTTTATGATCTCGGCCATGCGCTCGCGTATCTTGGCTACGTCATCCTCGACGAACGGCTCGGCGTTGCGTTTCTTAAAGTTGCAGTAGTAGCCGCGCGAGATGGGGTGCTCGATGAAGAGCTTTGAGCCAGGGAAGACATCCGTGGTAGCTTTGTAGAGCACGAAGCAGAGCGAGCGCACATAGACGCGGTGGCCCGAGCCGGCCCGCGCATCGAAGAACTCGACATCGCGGTTCTGGTACAACCGGAACTTAAGGCCCTGCGAGGCGTTGTTGACCTTGGCCGAGACGACAGGGTAGGGGATGTTGAGCTCAGGGGCAAACTCGTGGTACACGTCGAGCAGCGAGGAGCCTTCGGCGAAGCTCTTCGTGACGCCGTTGTTCTTGCAGCGGATTTGTAGCATGAGATGTGGGGTGAGAGTTAGTTTTTTAAGTGCTTGCAAAGTTAGGAAAAGATTAGAGATTAGGGATTAGGGAGTAGAGTTTTTTTTCATTTTCAAGTTTTTTTTAGTTCCCACACCTTATTTTCTTTCATCTTTCATCCTTTATCCTTAATCTTTTTGTATCTTTGCGGCAATAAAATCACTTTTAACGATGCTTTCAGACAAAGAGAAACAAGCGATGCTGGAGCTGCTGCACGAGCAGGTGGTTCCGGCTATAGGCTGTACGGAACCGATGGCTGTGGCGCTGTGTGTGGCGCGGGCCACGGAGCAGCTAAGTGTCAAGACTGGTGGCGACTCTCGTGTGGTGCCCGAACACATCGAGCTGCACTTGAGCGCCAATATCCTCAAAAACGCTATGGGCGTAGGTATTCCCGGCACGGGGGGCATGATAGGTCTGCCTATTGCCGTGGCCATGGGAGCGTTGGGCGGTAAGTCGTGCCTCGGACTGGAGGTGCTGCGCGACTGCACGGCCGAAGTGCTTGACTCGGCCAAACGCTATATTACCGAGGGCAGGATCGACATTAAACTCGAAGAGGAGGACGATGACAAATTGTTTATTCACGCATTAGTAGAAGCTCGCGGTGTGCAGGCCGAGGCAACGATTAAGGGTAGCCACACACATTTTGTAGAAGCTGGTGTGAAGACCTCACGTAAGAACGAGTGCGCTCCGTGTGACGAACTTAAATGCCTCACCCTCTCTAAAGTCTATGACTTCGCCCTCTCAATGCCTCTCTCCGACCTCGAATTCATCCTCGAAGCCAAGCGGCTGAACGAGGCTGCTGCCGAGGAGGGACTGCGCGAGAACTACGGCCACCAGCTGGGCAAGACTATGTGCTCTCCGCTCGGCCGCGGCATTATGGGCGACAGCATCTTTGCCAAAGTGCTGTCCGTCACGTCCTGCGCCTGCGATGCTCGTATGGCCGGTGCCAAGATCCCCGTGATGAGCAACTCTGGCAGCGGCAACCAAGGCATCTGCGCCACGATGCCTGTGGTGGTCTTCGCCCGCGAGAACCACAATACCGATGAGGAACTCATTCGCGCACTGACGCTCTCGCACCTCACGGCAATTTATATCAAGCAGTCGCTCGGATGCCTCTCGGCACTCTGCGGATGCGTGGTGGCCAGCACAGGCAGCAGCGTGGGGATTACCTACCTGATGGGCGGCACCTACGAGCAGATCTCTAATGCCGTGAAGAATATGATTGCCAACCTCACGGGCATGATCTGCGACGGCGCTAAGCCCTCATGTGCCCTCAAGCTGACTACTGGCGTCGGCACTGCCGTGATGAGCGCCATGCTGGCAATCCAACATAAGTACGTCACCTCGGCCGAGGGTATCATCGACGACGATGTTGACCGCAGTATTCATAACCTCACTTCCATCGGCTCACGCGGTATGGACGAAACTGACCGCTTCGTGCTCGATATAATGACGAATAAGTGAGGACCCCCTCCCCGCTCCCCCTTTATGGGGAGAGTTAATACCATCAAGAACTGAAGGTCTGATGGGACGGCATATAGTAAGGCAATAGTTGAAAACAAAGGGATAAAACAAGGGGATAAAAGATAACTAAAGCAAGACTATCGTCTTTAACTTCTGCCCGAAGGGCGAGCGAAGCAATAACTTCTTTAACTCCTCAAAAAATCAATACATATGACTATAGGAGTAATTTCAGCAATGACAAAGGAGCATGAGCAACTGACAGCTCTGCTCAACGACGCCCGGCATGAGGTCGACGGCCAGTTTGCCTTCGACTGCGGCCGTCTGGGCGAGAACAGCCTCGTGCTGATGCAGTGCGGCATAGGCAAGGTCAATGCCGCCGTGGGCACGATGGCGCTCATACAGCGCTACAACCCCGACTGCATCGTTTCTACAGGGTGCGCCGGAGGTATCGCAGACGGCATGGCGGTGATGGACGTGGTGGTAAGCACCGCCACCTGCTATCACGATGTCATCATTCCCGGCTGCGACCCAGGCCAGGTGCAAGGGCTGCCAGCCCGTTTCCGCGCCGAAGAGCAGCTCGTGGAGGCTGCTATGAGCGTGCACGCCGAGGGCACTGCCCTCCATGCCGGCCTCATTGCCAGCGGCGACCAGTTCATAAGCTCGGCCGATCAGCTCGCACAGATCAAGGCCGTCTTCCCCGAGGCCCTGGCGGTGGATATGGAGAGCGCTGCCATAGCGCAGACCTGCTTCTTGCAGCAGACGCCCTTCGTCAGTTTCCGCATTCTCAGCGATACGCCCGGCGCCGACAAGCATCTGGAGCAGTACTTCTCGTTCTGGGACGAGATGGCTGCCCACAGCTTCGACGTCACACGCCGTTTCCTCACGTCGCTGCCTACACAGTTTGCAGTGCTGAGATTCGAGGAAGACACCCCTTTGAACTTTGAACATTGAACATTGAACATTGAACTTTGAACATTGAACTTTGAACATTGAACATTGAACATTGAACATTGAACATTGGGCATTGAACATTGAACTTTGAGCCCTCAACCCACCGCTCGAGCTTGCTCGCATCGCTCCGCGAAGAATTCTAAACGCTCATCTCTCAACTAAAAGCAGCGGCAGAGCCGCGCCAAAATGGAAGTAATACAAAGCTTTACAATCGATCATACTCGGCTGAAGCCCGGTATCTATGTGTCGAGACAGGACAAAGGTTTCACCACCTTCGACCTGCGTATCACCGAACCCAATAAAGAGCCGGCCGTGACGCCGGCAGCCATGCACAGCCTGGAGCACCTGATGGCCACTTGGTTCCGCAACTCTGAGGTTAAGGACGACGTCGTTTACGTGGGGCCTATGGGCTGCATGACAGGCATGTACGTGGTGATGACGGGCAACTATACCGTTGAGGACCTGCGCCGCCTGACCATCGAATGTCTGGAATGGCTGCTTACGCAGACGGCAGTGCCAGCCACCACGCCCGACACCTGCGGCAACTATCTGCTGCACGACTTGCCTATGTGCAAGTGGGAGAGCCGCCGCTACCTCGACCGCCTGCGCCATGATTTCCACAGTGAGTACACACTGCTGCAGGTGACTCTCGACGACGGCAAGGTATTCGCCGACGCATAAGAAGCACAACACACACCGACACAGACACACACACAATGACACTCGACTCCATCAACTCCATCATAGCTGAAGCAGCCTCGCAGCTCTGGGGCTGGCCTATGATAGTGCTGCTGTTGGGCACACATCTTTATCTTACCGTGCGCCTTCGCTTCCCGCAGCGCCATATCTTCCGGGCTATACGTCTCTCCGTGACGCCCGACCATTCAGGCGCCGGCGACGTGAGTCAGTTCGGGGCGTTGGCAACATCGCTGGCTGCCACTATAGGCACGGGTAATATTGTAGGTGTGGCCACGGCCGTGGCGCTGGGCGGTCCGGGTGCTGTGCTGTGGTGCTGGCTCACGGGTGTGTTGGGCATAGCAACGAAATATTCCGAGGGCCTCCTGGCCGTGAAATACCGCGTCCGCACCAGCGACGGGACGATGCTCGGCGGTCCTATGTACGCCCTCGAACGAGGCCTCGGTTGGAAGAACCTTGCCGTGGTGTTCTGCGTCCTCACCGCCGTAGCTGCCTTCGGCATAGGCAACACCGTGCAGAGCAACGCCATCTCAATGCTCTGCTATGAGACTTACTCTATTCAGCCGGCATGGACGGGCGCCGTCATCGCTGCGCTGGCCGGCCTCGTAATACTCTTCGGCGTAAAAGGCATCGCACGCTTCTGCTCGGCTTTCGTGCCGCTGATGGCGCTGCTTTACGTAGTAGGCTGTGTAGCTATCCTCTGCATCAACGGCGAATACGTCTGGGATGCTCTCTGCCTCATCTGCCGCAGCGCCGTCACCCCCGAGGCTGCCGGTGGAGGCTTCGCCGGTACCACTATCATGATGACCGCTCGCTACGGCATAGCCCGCGGCCTCTTTTCCAACGAGAGTGGTATGGGCTCGGCACCCATCGTGGCGGCCGCTGCCAAGACCAAGGACCCGGTGCGCCAAGCTCTTGTCTCGTCGACGGCCACGTTCTGGGACACCGTGGTGATATGTGCTCTCACAGGCCTGGTACTCGTGAGCACCATCCTTGCTTATCCCGAGGTAGATTACTCCGACGGCGGCGCTTTGACGAAGATGGCTTTCGACAAGATCCCTGTCATAGGGGCTCCGCTGCTGACCTTTGGCATCGTCACCTTCGCGTTCTCAACCATCCTCGGCTGGAGCTACTACGGCGAGCGAGCCGTGGAATACCTCAGTGGCAAACGCTATCTCATCGTCTATCGTCTCATCTACGTAGCTGCGATCTTTGCCGGAGCCGTAGTGCAGCTCTCAGTGGTGTGGAACCTCGCCGACCTGCTCAACGGCCTAATGGCCATCCCCAACCTCATCTCGCTGCTTGCCCTCGCAGGAGTCATAGTGGCAGAGACGAAAAGGCATTTGGGGAATGGATAATGTTCAATGTTCAATGTTCAATGTTCAATGGATAAATTAACTCAGTCCGGGTCACTTGCGTTTGTCAATAAGCATAAATATTAAACAATTCATTTCCCTATACGATAAACCCTAAACCCTAAACGCTAAACGATTTTATTCCCATTCCCAACCATGCTCCCCTGTCCTCTCCACTTCCTCACCGGCCTCGACTGTCCGCTTTGCGGTGCGCAGCGAATGCTCGTAGAGTTGGCCCATGGTCACCTCGCCGATGCCTTCTGGCTTAACCCAGGCCTTGCCATCGGTCTGCCGGCGCTCGTGGTATGGTGGTTATACAAAGGCGAGCTGTCGACGCCGTCGGCCACCGTGGCCCTCGTGGTCTTCTTCGCCTGGGGCATTTTCCGCAACTTTGTGCAACTTTAGCAATAGTTAATACGTCAAACAAATATAAAGTAATATAAACCCTTAAAAACCATCACTACAATGAAACAACTCTCAATCGGGGACATCGTCTCCCGCGCGTGGGACCTCGCCGTAAAACATTGGCCCATCTTCGTTCTCTTCTCCTTCGTGAATTCGTTGCTCGGCGGTTTGGGCATGAATCTTGACCCTGCTGTCTATATGCAAGCCGTCTCAGCCTCCGACCCTGTTGTGCAGGCACAGATGATCCAAGAAGCCCTCACCGTCAACTACCCGTTGCTCACCATCGGTGTATTGCTGTCTATCTATCTGGGCTACGTAGTAATAAATATGTACGTGCGCGCATATAAGGAAGGTCGGCCATACACCTCCTTTGGTGAAGCTTTCAAAGTCGATATCAACCAGCTTGCCATCTACTTCTGCGTAGAGCTCGTTTGCGGCATCATCGTAGCTGCGGGCTGCCTCCTCTGCCTCGTGCCCGGTATCTTCCTCGGAGTGCGTCTGTGGTACGCTCCCATCCTCGCCGCCACTCAGGGTGCTTCGTTTGGCGAAGCCTTCAAGCGCTCATGGCAGATGACCAGCGGCCACTTCTGGAAGCTTCTGCTCATGGGCCTGACCATGATCGGCATAGCCATTCTCGGCTTCTGCGCCTGCTTCGTCGGTTTGTTCTTTGCTGATGTTATCGTCAACTTCATGCTCGTCGTCAGCCTCTTCATCCTTATGCCTCAGGAGCCTCAGTTTGCTCCCGAAGAGACTGTTTACAATCACGATGAAACAACTGCCGGCGGTGCCTACACAAACAGCTCTTCCGACTTTGTAGAAGTGCAGCAGTAAGTGAACGATTGCGGCTGTGAGTCTTTTGTCCTGCTAAAAAAAGTTTTTTGTTAAACAAGACTTCAGACTCATAACTCCTTGAATAAACAACGCCCGTCCTGTGCTATGTGCAGGGCGGGCGTTTCGTTTGTGTTACTATCTAAGTTCCGCAAGCAGACCTCGGTGCGACCGGTCAAAAGTCAGAATACGACCGGTCAAAAGTCTTGAGACATATGGCCAGAAGTTATATATCACTGCGTGATATGTAAATATCGCTGCGTGAAATATAACTATTTTGTCTTCTGAGTAATCTGATTATTCAGGGCTGAAGTCTGAAGTCTTGTTGAAATAAAAATTATTTTTTGCGGCAGACGGCTTATTTGAGCAGTGAGAAGTAAGTGTCGAGGAGCTGGCGGGCGGCCACGAAGGACGTCTTCTGTCCGGCGAGCACGCTCTCTTCGGCGCGTGGGAGGAGCGACGCGATGGTGGGATTCTGGAAGAAGCTGTTGCGCAATTGCTCGTTGATGCTCTCGTACATCCAGTATTTGGCCTGCTCGGCACGGCGGTGGTCGAAGTAGCCGTTGGCCTTGACGAAGTCGACGTACTCATAGACCATATCCCATATCTCTTTGATGCCGAGGCCGTAGAAACCGGAATAGCAAAGGACTTTGGGCAACCAGCCGCTCTCGGGCATGGGGAAGAGGTGGAGGGCATTCTGGAACTGGCGTGCGGCCAGGTGACAGGCATCTACGTTGTCGCCATCGCATTTGTTGATGACGATGCCGTCGGCCATCTCCATGATGCCGCGCTTGATGCCTTGAAGCTCGTCGCCCGTGCCTGCGAGCTGGATGACGAGGAAGAAGTCGACCATAGAGTGGCAGGCTGTCTCGCTCTGTCCTACGCCCACGGTCTCAACGAAAATCTTGTCGAAACCGGCAGCTTCGCAGAGGATGATAGTCTCGCGCGTCTTGCGCGCCACACCGCCCAGCGAGCCAGCCGAGGGGCTGGGGCGAATGAAGGAGTCGGGGTGCACACTGAGTTTCTCCATGCGCGTCTTGTCGCCGAGGATACTGCCTTTGGTCTTCTCCGACGAGGGATCAATGGCGAGCACGGCCAGTCGGCCTCCTGTGCGCTCGAGTACGTGGATGCCAAATTCGTCGATGCTGGTGCTCTTGCCGGCTCCGGGCACGCCGCTGATGCCTATGCGAATGCTGTGGCCGCTGTGGGGCAGGCATCGCTCGATTACCTGCTGCGCTATGGCCTGATGCTCGGGGTTGGTGCTCTCTACGAGGGTCACGGCCTGGCCGAGTATGGTGACGTTGCCATCGAGGATGCCGTTGACATAGTCATCGACGGTGAGGCGGCGGCGTGCAAAGCGTCCGCGCTGGAGATATGGGTTGACTATTGAAGGCTGCTCAACGCCATCGTTGACGACGAGACCTTTGTATTCGCTGCTGTTTTCGGGATGGAGCATATTTTAATGGATAATGGACAATGGATAGTGGACAATGTATAATGTATAATGTATAATGGACAATGTATAATGTATAATGGACAATGTATAATGTATAATGTATAATGGACAATGTATAATGCTCTAATCTCTAATCCCTAATCCTTCATCTTGCATATCAGTATCTTCTTCTGCTGCTGTGGGTCGTCGGTGATAAGGAGAATGCGGGGCTGTGCTTTCTGCTTGGCGAGGCGCTCGCGGTCGATAGTAACTGTGAGCTTGGCTTTCGCTCCGGGCGCGAGCTTGCGCGTGGAGAGCTTGACGGTGGCCGAGTGACCGAAGGCCTGCACGGTGTAGATGTTGAGTGGCTGTCGGCCAGCGTTGCCTATGGTGAAGGTCTGCTTGAGCTTGCGCCCACGTTTCTGCATAAGTTCGGTGAAGTCGAGCGTGTCGGTCTCTGTTACAAGTACGGGCGCTGCGGCCATCTGTTCGGCCGTGCGCTTAGGCATCTTGGGCAGTAGCACTGCTGAGACGTCGATTTGGTTGTCGTCGCTCACCTTGTCGCCGAGCGAGCGGGCCATGTGAATAGTGGTCTGCGAGAGGCCGTAGCCCAGCAGACGCTCGGTGTTGAGCTTCAGTGAGATTCGTCCCACTCGTCCTGCCGCAAGTTGTTCGGGATGATAGGTGGCTGTGAGGTATGTGGGCAGGTGCATGAGCTGCGGGCGCAGCGTCTGACGTGAGTTGTTGAGCACCATGATGTTGGCCTCGGGGTGGTCGCCCATGTTGACGTCGGCAAACTCAACCTCGGCAGTGGATAGCTTCACCGTGCCCATGTCCACGGGGAAGCCGCCGCCGTAGTCAGAGGCATCGGCCACGACGCGCCCTTGGAAGGTGAGGTAGAGAGGTTCGGAGGCGCCGTCGGTGTACACTTCAATCTCTTTCTGGAACGTGCCGAGCGTGCGTGCGTCATAGACGGCGGTGAGCTCTGCAGCGGCACCTGCGGCGATGGTGGCCGTGGGGTATTTCACTTGAGTGCAACCGCACGAAGGCACCACGGCCGTGATTTTCGTGGGCTGGCTGCCGCGGTTGATGAGGCGGTAGGATAGTGTGCGAGGCTGTTGATACAGTATCTCGCCTACGTTTATGATCTCAGCTTCAGCCGCGAGATGCGACTGCGCACTGACGTGCAGGGGCAGGAGGAATAGGATGAAAAGTGATAAGTGAAAAGTGATGAATGACTGCTTCGCAGACTCAGAGAATAGGGAGTGGAAAGAGAACATATTTGATATGTAGGATGGACAATGATTCTTACACTTCTTGAAAGTAATCTTTTTCCCTCCGGGAGGGAACCCGTAGGGAGGGGTGGGTCTTTATTTCTTTTTCTTGACCTTGACTTTCACTGCAGCTACGCCTTCGTTAGTAGGCACGACAGGACGGATGGTGCCATCGGCATTGAACTCGAGGCGGTCGATGCAGGTCTGGCGATGGAAGCCGGGGCCAGCGCTTTTGTCGAGGTAGTTGGCGTTGATGCGATGGTACACGATATACCACTCGTCGCGCCCTGGAATCTGGAGAACGCTGTTGTGTGCCGGGCCGTAGATGCCGGCTTCGGGGCGCTGAATGAGCACTATGGGCTCGCGCGCCACCTCAATGGGACCGAGGGGCGATGTGGCAGTGCCGTAGGCTACGTGGTAGTTGGGAGAGCCTGTGTCGTCGACGCTCCAGAGGAAGTAGTACTTGCCACCGCGATAGAAAACGTAGGGCGCTTCGCGGTAGGCATAGTCGGACAGTGTGCCGCCCTCGGGAGTCAGGACGGTGGTGGTGCCCGGTACGAGGCTGGTCATATTTGATTCCAACTCGGCACCGGCCATATAGCCGTTGCCCCAGTAGAGATAGTTCTTGCCGGAGACGGGATCGTGGAAGACATCGACGTCGATCTGCTGGCCGCCACGCACGCCGGCTGGACGCTCATCGATGAGCGGTCGGCCGAGGTCGCGGAAGGGCCCTGTGGGCTTGTCGGCAATGGCCACGCCAATGGCCTTGCGGTTGTTAGCGGGGTTGTGGCCGCTGTAGTAGAAATAGTACTTCCAGCCTGTGCCCTCGCGCTGCTCTATGATGCAGGGAGCCCAGGCATTGCCGCTGGCCCATGGCACCTGCTTGGTGGCCAGGTCGAGGATGATGCCTTCGTGGTGCCAGTCGACGAGGTTTGTTGATGAGAAGGCAGTGAAATAGTAGCCGCCCCAGCCAGGCGCTCCGTCGGTGGTGGAGTAGATGTAGAAACTGCCTGTCTGCTCCGAGAAGAGCACCTCGGGGTCGGCGTGGAACTCGGGCAGGATGGGGTTGCCGCTCATTCGTTTCTCTTTCTTTGCGCTCAGCGGTGCGGCGGCAAGAAGGATAGCTAAAAAGGTAATTAACTTACGCATATCAATTTTCAATTTTCAATTTTCAA
>JAFRNY010000066.1 GCA_017429945.1 Bacteroidaceae bacterium | reverse complement strand
TTTCTCGATCAAGCGCTTCATGGGCGAGACCTACGAGCAGGTGCAGAAAGAAATCAGCCGCGTGCCTTACACGGTGACTAATGAAAATGGCTACCCGCGCGTCGACATCGACGGCCGCAAATATACGCCGCAGGAGATCAGCGCCATGGTGCTCCAGAAGATGAAGAAAACCGCCGAGGACTACCTCGGACAGGAGGTGACGGATGCCGTAATCACCGTGCCTGCTTACTTCTCCGACTCGCAGCGTCAGGCTACGAAGGAGGCCGGACAGATTGCAGGTCTCAACGTGCAGCGTATCGTCAACGAGCCTACGGCTGCTGCCCTGGCTTACGGCGTAGATAAGGCCAATAAGGATATGAAGATTGCCGTCTTCGACCTCGGCGGCGGTACGTTCGATATCTCCATCCTGGAGTTCGGCGGCGGCGTATTTGAGGTGCTCTCAACCAACGGCGACACACACCTCGGCGGCGACGACTTCGACCAAGTCATCATCGACTGGATGGCCAATGAGTTCCGCTCGCAGGAAGGTGTTGACCTGAAGCAAGACCCCATGGCCCTGCAGCGCCTGAAGGAGGCTGCTGAGAAGGCTAAGATTGAGCTCTCGTCAAGCACCACCACTGAAATCAACCTGCCGTACATCACTGCTGTCAACGGTGTGCCTAAGCACCTCGTAATGACTCTCACCCGTGCTAAGTTCGAGCAGCTGGCCGACAGCCTCATCCAGGCTTGTAAGGTTCCCTGCCAGAAGGCTATGCAGGACGCAGGTCTTACGAACAGCGATATCGACGAGGTCATCCTCGTGGGCGGTTCCAGCCGTATCCCCGCCATCCAGAAGCTCGTCGAAGACTTCTTCGGCAAGGCTCCGTCAAAGGGCGTCAACCCCGATGAGGTGGTAGCTGTAGGTGCCAGCATCCAGGGAGCTATCCTGAACAAGGAGTCCGGCGTGGGCGACATCGTGCTGCTCGACGTGACGCCTCTGTCAATGGGTATTGAGACCCTCGGCGGCGTGATGACAAAGCTCATCGATGCCAATACGACCATTCCTTGCAAGAAGAGCGAGGTGTTCTCTACCGCTGCCGACAACCAGACAGAGGTGACCATCCACGTGCTTCAGGGCGAGCGCCCCATGGCCTCGCAGAACAAGAGCATCGGACAGTTCAACCTGACCGGCATCGCTCCCGCACGTCGTGGCGTGCCTCAGATTGAGGTAAGCTTCGATATCGATGCCAACGGTATCCTGAAGGTCAGTGCCAAGGATAAGGCCACCGGCAAGGAGCAGGCCATCCGCATCGAAGCTTCCAGCGGCCTCTCGAAGGAAGAGATCGAGCGCATGAAGGCTGAGGCCGAAGCCAATGCCGACGCCGACAAGCGTGAACGCGAGAAGATTGACAAGCTCAACCAGGCCGACTCGATGATCTTCCAGACCGAGAACATGCTCAAGGAGAGCGGCGACAAGCTGCCTGCCGACGTGAAGGCCGAAGTCGAGGCTGCCCTCCAGAAGCTCCGCGATGCCCACAAGGCTCAGGACCTCGCTGCCATCGACGCAGCCACAGCCGAGCTCAACAACGCAGCCCAGAAGATGTACGCTGCCGCTCAGCAGGCAGGTGCCGGCCAGCCCGGCGCAGGCTTCAACGGCCAGGCCGGTCCTCAAGGCGGTGCCGGTTTCAACGGCGCACAGGGTGGCCAGCAAAACGGCGGCCAGCAGGGCGACAACATCCAGGATGCCGACTTTGAGGAGGTGAAGTAAGAGTCGTAGAATTATAGAATATGGAAGCCCGTGTAGCGTAATAGGCTACACGGGCTTTTTTGTTGTGTCTTGGGCGTGGACGTTTTGAAGGTTGAAGTTCCGGGAGTGGCTTCAGGGACGATTGGATATGTGTTGCCGTATTATGTGTTGGCTGATTAGAGCTAGCTCTATACTAAACGGGTTTAACAGTATGCGACTTCTTTGAAGGCGTAGCGGCGGAGGTTGCCTTCGGTATCACAAAGGCAGAGGTGGCCCGAGGGCTCTACGTCGGTTATTTCAGCGCTGAAGGTGCCGGATGCGTCGCGGTAGTTGTGGAGACCTTGGCGGCGATAGAGTGATTGGCAGTAGTCGGTGTGGACAGTGGAAATGCCTTGTGTGGATCCGCCCTCGATGGCGTCGTAGCGGCGACGGAAGGCTGTGATGATGGCATCGAGCACGAAACGGCGCTCGGTGTCGTGTCCGAGGAGTTGACGCAAGGATACGGGTGTGGGCCTTGACGCTGCATCTGGGCCTTCGGTAAGGGGGAGGGTAGGGAAGGTGAAGGCCTGCTGGTTGACGTCGACGCCACATCCTATGATGCTGCGTTCTACCATTGAGCCCCTGAAGTCATTCTCTATGAGAATGCCGGCAATCTTGCTGTCGGCCACGTAGATGTCGTTGGGCCATTTTACGGTAACGTCCTCGGCGGGGATGAAACTGGCTATGGCTTCGCGTAGGCTGAGCGCTATGGCTTCGCTGAGAACAAAGGCATTGGCGGCTGGCAGTGCCGACGGTCGCACTTGCAGGCTGAAGAGTAGGTTCTCTCCTCGTGTGCTCTCCCATGTGTTGCCGGCTTGTCCGCGTCCTGCTGTCTGGTATTCGGCTGTGACGAGGGTGACAGGCACGGGTGTGAGCGGGCGATAGGAGCGTAGGAAGGTGTTGGTTGAGACGACTTCGTCGAGCTCTATCATTTGGAAGCGGGGGGAGTTGTCGAGCATGGGGGAGAGAAAATGAAGAGTGAAGAATGAGAAATGAAAAGTGAAAAATGAAGACTGAAGAATGAAGAATGAAGAATGAGAGTTACTTAATACGCATGGGACGGCGTGGCTAGAATGAAGAATGAAAAAAGAGGAATGAAGATTGATGACTTCTTCTCCTTTGGGATTTATGGTAAATTAAAAAAGGTACGTTGTTGAACGTACCTCTTAGTGAGTTGGGCTACCCGGACTCGAACCAGGAAAGGCAGGACCAGAATCTGCAGTGTTACCATTACACCATAGCCCAATCTTCGCAACGGTGATGAACCTACATCTCTCGTTTGCGGGTGCAAAAGGAGGTTGTTTTTGTGAAACGTGCAAGCTTTTCCCTAAAAAAAATAAATTTTCTTGCAGTTTTTCTTCTTTATACAGTCTTTTGTCGTATCTTTGTGGCTTGAAAACGCGTTTTTATGGATATACAGACAGAAAAACTTATTGATCAGATTCAGGCGGGCCTTCAAGAGAAAAAGGGCCGCGACATAGTGATTGCAGACTTTAGTGACATCGACGACGCCATCTGCCGTGCCTTTGTCATAGCTACGGGTAATTCGCCCAGTCATATTCAGGCTCTGACGGACTCGGTGGAGGAGTTCGCTCGCAAGTACGCTGGTGCTCGCCCCACGGCTATCGACGGCTTGCGTAACGCGCAGTGGGTGGCCATGGACTATGGCTCGGTGATTGTTCATATTTTTATTGCTGAGGCACGCGAGTTCTACGACTTGGAGCATCTCTGGGCTGATGCAGCGCTTACCGAGGTGGCGGATGTTTTATAGTTTAAGGTTTATCGTTTAGGTTTAAGGAATCGGGAAAAGGATAATTATGGCAGACCAGACGCAGCCGAACAACGGCAATCTTAATAACGCTAATCGCGGCAACAAGAATAAGATGCCGCGCTTCAATCTGACGTGGATCTACGTTGTGATAGCCTTGGCATTGGGCTATTTGTTTTTCACCGGCGGCGATATGCAGTCGGCCGGTACGGCATCGAAGAATGTCACGTACACAGTGTTCAAACAGTACGTAGAGCAAGGATATGCCAATAAAGTCGTTGCGAGCAAGGATGAGGGTATAGTTCGCATGTATGTCCGTCCGGAACACATACGCGACGTTTTCAAGCAAGGCGTGGAACAGACGGGCAAGCAACCTTTCGTGCAGGCCGAGATTCCGTCGGCTGACAAGCTCGATGAGTTTCTGTCGGCTCAGCAAGAACTTGGTAATTTCAAGGGCGAGCTGAGCTATAAGAGCACCAATGACACATTCATGCAGGTGTTCTGGAACCTCTTCCCATTGTTGTTCATTATCGCTGTATGGATTTTCATTATGCGGCGCATGGGCAGTGGCGGCGGCGTAGGCGGCATGGGCAGCATCTTTAACGTAGGACGCTCGCGTGCACAGCTTGTGGAGAAAGGTTCAGATAACGAATCGAAAGTGACATTCAAGGATGTTGCCGGTCAGGCTTCAGCCAAGCAGGAAGTGCAGGAGATTGTTGAGTTCCTGAAGAACCCGAGCAAGTTCACCGACCTGGGTGGCAAGATACCTAAGGGCGCTCTGCTCGTAGGCCCTCCGGGTACGGGTAAGACGTTGCTGGCCAAGGCTGTAGCCGGCGAAGCCGATGTGCCATTTTTCTCTATGTCGGGTTCAGACTTCGTAGAGATGTTCGTTGGTGTAGGTGCCAGTCGCGTGCGCGATCTATTCCGCCAGGCCAAGGAGAAGGCTCCCTGTATTATTTTCATCGATGAGATCGACGCCGTCGGCCGTGCCCGTTCGCGCAATGCCATGATGGGCGGCAACGATGAGCGCGAGTCCACGCTCAACCAGCTGCTCACAGAGATGGACGGTTTCGGAACAAACTCGGGTGTCATCATCATGGCTGCCACCAACCGCGCCGACATCCTCGACAAAGCGCTACTGCGCGCCGGACGCTTCGACCGCCAGATACATGTTGATCTGCCAGACTTGAATGAACGCAAGGCTGTGTTCAAGGTGCATCTGCGCCCGATAAAGGTTGACGCCTCGCTCGATGTGGACCTGTTGGCCCGCCAGACGCCCGGCTTCAGCGGTGCCGACATTGCCAACGTCTGCAACGAGGCCGCTCTCATAGCCGCTCGTCATGGCAAGCAGGCTGTGACGAAAGAAGATTTTCTTGCCGCTGTGGACCGCATCGTTGGCGGTCTGGAGAAGAAGACCAAAGTGATGACAGAGGAGGAGAAGCGCACTATAGCCCTTCATGAGGCTGGCCATGCCACCATCTCGTGGAACCTTCAGTATGCCAATCCTCTTATTAAAGTAACTATTGTACCGCGCGGGCGCGCGTTGGGCGCTGCGTGGTATCTGCCCGAAGAGCGCCAGATCACTACACGCGAGCAGATGCTCGACGAGATGTGTGCCACGCTCGGAGGCCGTGCAGCCGAGGAACTGTTCACCGGACACATCTCTAGCGGTGCAATGAACGACCTCGAGCGCGTGACGAAGCAGGCCTACGGCATGATTGCCTACATGGGCATGAGCGATGCACTGCCCAACCTCTGCTACTACAGCAATGAGGAATACTCCTGGCAGCGCCCTTACAGCGAGGCCACGGCTGAGCTCATCGACAAGGAGGTGAAGCGCATGATAGCCGAGCAGTATGAGCGTGCCAAGCATCTGCTTATGGAGAAGCGTGAGGGGCACAAACAGCTGGCCGACCTACTCGTGGAGCGCGAGGTTATCTTTGCCGAGGATGTCGAGAAAATTTTCGGCAAGCGCCCTTGGGTGAGTCGCACAGAAGAACTGCTGACGAGCCAGGAAGATATGCCAGAGGAAAACGAGGAGACGGAACCGAAGGGCAGTGAATGATTAAATAAGGAGGAATAGGGCTAATAACAGAAACGTTTTGAGTATGAAAAATATGATAGTTCGCGCTCTCACGGGCGTTGTGTTTTTGGCCGTGATGATAGGCGGCATACTGCATTCGCCGGCAAGTTTCGGCGTGCTATTCACAGTGATAACGGCTTTCAGCGTATGGGAGTTTACAGGCATCATGAACATGAGGGCCGACGTTGACGTCAACCGCTTCATCACCACTGTGGCCGGCAGCTGCCTCTTCGTCGCTTTCTTCGGCTATGCCGCTGGCATACCAGGTGGCGTGCTGCTGTTCATGCCTTGGTTGCTGAGCATGATATATCTTCTCGTGGCCGAACTTTATCTGCGCCGCGAGTCGCCGCTCAACAATTGGGCTTACGCCATGATGGCGCAGATATATGTGGCCCTGCCTTTCGCTCTGCTCTCGCTCGTGGAGTTCATAAAGCTAAACGGAGCTTCTGCCCCGGGCACTGCTGTAGGGAGCGTGGGCGCATGGCTAGTATTGGCCATCTATGTATTCCTCTGGACCAACGATACAGGCGCTTACTGCGTCGGCTCTCTGTTGGGGCGCCACAAGCTGTTCCCAAGAGTATCCCCCGGCAAGTCTTGGGAAGGTAGTATCGGAGGCGGCCTGCTCACCGTTGGCGTGGCGCTGCTCATAGCTTTCCTTGGACCGAAAAGTCAAACCGACGGCGCTGCAGCTGCAACACTCGGACTTTCGGCTCTGCAATGGGTTGGTTTTGCACTGACGGTGGTGGTGTTCGGCACTTGGGGTGACCTCATAGAGAGCCTGTTGAAGCGACAGATGGGCATCAAGGACAGCGGCAACATCCTGCCCGGCCATGGCGGTATGCTCGACCGCTTCGACAGCAGCCTCCTGGCAATACCGGCAGCCGTCGTATACCTTTATATGGCTGTGTTGCTATAATAAACGTTAAATGTACACTCTTTGCATTAAACGTACGAAAACTAAAGCCGTCACACTATCGACGGCTTTTTATTATACACCGATGAATAAACTCCTAACCACACTATTTGCGTTGTGCCTCACGTTGGCCGCCAGCGCTCAGAAAGTAACAGTAAGCGGCACCATAGTCGACAGCGAAGGCGGGCCGCTCCCCGGGGCTACCGTAGTGATTATGAACCCCGACAGCACACAGGTGACCGGCCAGCAGACGAAGAGCGACGGTTCGTTCAGTATCTCTGGTGTGAAGGTAGGCAAGTACCTGCTACGCGCATCCTTCGTGGGCTACAAGACAGCCTGGCGACAACTCGAACTGACCAAGAAGAATAAATCTATGCTGCTTGGTGAGATTGTTCTTGACGATAATGCCAAGATGCTCAAGGAAGCGCAGGTGACGGCACGTGCTGCGCAAGTGGAGATGAAAGCAGACACGTTCGTCTACAACTCCGATGCCTTCCGCATTCCCGAAGGCTCTAACTTCGAGGCTTTGCTTAAGAAATTCCCAGGTGCTGAGATTACAGAGCAAGGCACTATAAAAATCAATGGCAAGGAGGTTAAGAAGATTCTCGTCAACGAGAAGGAATTCTTCGGCAACGACACGCAGATGACGCTCAAGAACCTTCCCGCCAAGATGGTTAGCAAGGTGAAGGCATACGACCGTCAGAGCGACTACTCGCGCGTCACCGGTATCGACGACGGCGAGGAAGAAACGGTTCTTGATCTCACAGTGCGTAAAGGTATGACCGAGGGCTGGTTCATCAATGCCGACCTGGCCTACGGCACCCACGACCGCTATGCCGAGAATGTCACCATCAGCCGTTTCACCGACAATATGAACTTTTTCCTTACGGGCAATGCCAACAACGTCAACAGTCGCGGCTTCGGCGGCTGGGGCGGAGGTGGCAACGGTCTGACTACAGTGTTCAACCCCGGTGCGAATTTTGCATGGAACAATGGCAAGAAGCAGAACGAGCAGGGGCGCTTTGAGGTCGGAGGAAACGTTCGCTACAATTATCGCAAGAACGATGTGCAGACAAAGACCAACAGCGAGAACTTCCTTACATCTACGGCTTCGCAGTTTGTCAACAGCCTGAGTCAGAACCTCAGCAAGTCGAAGGGCGTGAATACTGACTTCCGCCTCGAGTGGCAGCCCGACTCGATGACGAACATCGTATTCCGTCCCGGTTATAGCTACAATACCAGCAACAATCAGGGCGAGAGCAAGAGCGTGACCTTCAACGATAGCCCTTACGATGCCGGCATGGAGAATCCCCTCGATGAATTTGGCACTAAGGACGACGACGGCTCACTCATCTACAAGGATATTCTTGTCAATGACAATGCCCGCCAAAATATGAGTGACAGCCACAACTACAACGTTGAAGGTTCGCTGCAGGTCAACCGTCGTCTGCAGAAGCCCGGACGTAACGTTACGCTCGATGTCAGGGGTAGTATCGGCGAGAATTCCAGTGAGAGCTACAGCCGCTCGCTCGTCAATTTCTATCAGAATACCGAACGCCCCTATACCTTCACTAATCAGTACAACGATAATCCGTCGAAGAACTGGAACTACCGCATCCGCGCCAGCTACTCTGAGCCTATCTTCAAAGGCGCTAATCTGCAGTTCTCATATCAGTTCCAGCGCCGCTTCAGCGATAGCGACCGCTCGATGTACAGCATCGACTCGTTGCTCTACAATAAGGACCGCTACGCCACCTTCAGCAATATGACCGACGAGGAAATCATACAGACTCTCGTTCTCGGCTATACTCCCTCGCCCGAGCTGCTTGCAGGCCTGCGCAATATCGAGAACTCGCAGTATGCAACCTACAACGAGTACAATCACGACGCCAACATTATGCTTCGCTATCAGTTCGGCGATTTCAACCTCAATGCCGGCGTCAGCTTCCAGCCACAGACGACGTATATGGACTATGCCAAGAACCAGCTCGACACCACCGTCGTACGTCATGTCTTCAATTGGGCCCCGCGCATAGATTTACGCTGGAAGATTTCGAACACGAGCCAAATGCGCGTACGGTATAATGCCCGCATGGGTCAGCCTTCAATGACGCAGCTTCTCGACGTCGACGACACGAGCGACCCGATGAACGTCAGTCATGGTAATCCAGGCCTGAAACCTTCGTGGAGCAATAATTTCAACTTCTTCTACAACGACTATCTCGTAGAAAAGCAAATGGGATGGGCCGTGAACCTGCGATTCAACAACACTCTTAACTCCATCTCGAGTCGCACGCTTTATGATATGACAACGGGTAAGCGTGAGACCACGCCCGACAATATCAACGGCAACTGGAACACTGGCCTGTGGGCTATGTTCAATACGGCCCTCGACCGCAACAAGAACTGGAACATCAACAACAACATCAACCTCGACTACTCGAACAACGTAGGTTATATGGCTCTCGACCAGAATTCCTCGTCGGTGAAGTCTACGACCAAGAGCACTAATATTGGCGATAACTTGCGACTTAACTACCGTAATGAGTTCGGTGAATGGAGTCTCGATGCCGGTGTCAACGGAGGCTTCACGTTCAGCCACGCTCGCAACGCCATACGCGAGAGTGCCAATCTCGACACGTGGAATTTCAACTACGGCGGCAATCTCCAGGTTACAGCTCCCTGGGGCACAAGCCTCTCCACGGATATCTCGCAGCAGAGCCGTCGTGGTTTCGAGGATGAGTCGATGAACACCAACGAGCTCATCTGGAACGCTCAGCTCTCGCAGACGTTCCTCAAGAACAAGTCGCTGACGCTGAGCGTGCAGTGGTACGACATCCTCAAGGAGCGCAGCAACATCAGCCGTGCCATCAGCGCCTTCTCGCGCACCGACTCATGGAGCAATGCCATCAATTCCTACCTGATGGTTCACGTCATCTATCAGCTCAACCTCCTTGGCGACAGTCAGATGCGTCGTGAAGGTTGGGGCGGCCCGGGTTGGGGCGGTCCCGGTGGAGGCGGCCGTGGAGGCCGTGGCGGTGGCGGAGGTTTTGGTGGCCCTGGTGGTCGTCGATAAGTACTTGGACTCTGCCAACAATAAAAAAGACGCATAGCGTTCGTCAGTCTTTCTCGGACTACGCGCTATGCGCCTTTTTTTTGTTACTGAAGTTATGCCGTCAGCGGTTGGCCTTTCGCACTTCTCCGGGTGTACAGCCAAACTTTTTCTTGAAGATGGCGGAGAAGTGTGAAACGTTTTTAAAGCCAACGTCGAAGCATACGTCAGACACCCGCAAGCCACGGGCAAGTAAGTCGTATGAAGCTCGCAGACGGCGATCAGTGAGCCAGCGTTCGGGCGACAGTTCGCTCATCTTCTTGAAGTCGCGCTTGAAGGTCGAGAGGCTACGGCCTGAAGCCCTTGCAAACTCTGTCATCGACATATCACATCGATAGTTGCGCTCCATGAAGTCCTGCAAATTGATTTTGGTGGCACGTGAGTTTCCGTGTCGGCGTTCAGTGCTGTCGGCTGCAAGAGCTTCGAAAGCGGTAGGGTTAGTTCTTAAGTCTGTATCGGGCATAAAAGCGATATAAGTGAGTGAGAAAAATATTGGCAAGATTCTAACCTTGGGGCGGGTTTTTCACTCTTGCGCTGCAAAGATAGACCATTCAACGTGAAGCGCGTTTGTTTTACGGACCAAAATTGCTTAAGGCACGCTTTTTATGCTTAAAATGTGCAAGTTAGGGGCTTTTGGCTATATTTTCAGAGAAAAAACCTCCAGCTTATTGTGGCAAAACAAAGACTTTTGATTACTTTTGTGGCAGTTTTCTCAAAATCAATTCCAAAGTGCAACTTATATGAGACGATTTGCTTTCAAGATGTACCTCAAGCCAGGCTTTGAGGAAGAGTATGAACGTCGGCATGCAGCCTTGTGGCCCGAGCTTAAGAAAGGTATCAAGGATGCCGGCATCAGCAACTACAGTATTTATTGGGATCGCGACACGAATATCCTTTTCGGGTATCAAGAGATTGAGGGCGAGCAGAGCTCGCAGGATATGGGTGCTGACGAGACTACGCAACGCTGGTGGGACTATATGAAGGACATTATGGAAACGAATCCCGACAACAGTCCCGTTACAGTGCCTATCCAAGAGGTGTTCCACCTGGACTAGGACGCTGTAATAATTTTGTTACAGCCCTTTTTCGGCTAATACGAGATGTTGAATCTCAGGCTCTCGGCGTCGAACGTTATGCCGCGGCCCTTGAAGAATCGCGGCAGCGCCCCGTTGGCTGCAAGACTTGTTGGCGTGCCTATCTCGAGCTGCTCTTTGTTCATGAGCCAAAGGTTGTCGGCTGTCTGAAGAGCTAATTCTATGTCGTGGGTTGAGATGAGAATCGTCTTGCCCATCTCATGGGCAAGGCGGCGCAACAGCAACATCAGTTCAACCTTCGAGGGGAAGTCGAGGAAGGCTGTGGGCTCGTCGAGCAGTATGATGGGCGTCTGCTGTGCCAGGGCTTTGGCAATCATCACTTTCTGGCGCTCGCCATCGGAGAGCGTCGTCACGAGCCTGTGGCGCAACGGTTCAATGCCCACGAGTCTGATAGCTTCCTCCACAGCTTCCTGATCTTCGGGCCTGAGCGTGCCCCAGAAGCCTGTGTAGGGGCTGCGGCCCATAGCCACGAGCTCTTCGGCGTGCATGTTTCCCAGGTCGGGGCGCTCGGTGAGCACTATTCCGATGTGCTTTGCCAGTTCTTTCGGCTCGTAGTAATCCAGGGGATGGTCGCCGAGCAACATCCGGCCTTCGAGAGCGGGCTGAAAAGCCGCCAGTGTTCGCAGGAGCGTACTCTTGCCGGCTCCGTTGGGCCCGAGCAGACATGTCAGTCGGCCTTCTTCGAGCTGTGCTGTGATATTACGTGCTACCACGTGCACTTTGCCGTGCACGTGGTAGCCTGTTGACAAGTCTTGTAGTTTATAGGTCATCCTATTCTATTTTTGGACAGTAGCTTATGCCGAGGTGGTCGTACAGAGCTTTCATGCGCGGCAGGCGGGCTTTGAAATTGTCGAAGTCCTTTTGGTCGGAACGGCACCATTGCACCTCACTGATGGCGTCGAGGCGCGGCAGGAGCATGTAGAAAACATGTTGAGGATAGAGAACATACTCTGTCCATAGGTTAACCTGTGGGCCGAGAATGTACTTCTGTTCATCCTCTGAGAGAGTCTCTGGCACGATAGGCTCAAACGAGTATACTTTCGACACCGGTAGATAACCGCCTATTGCCAATGGCTGTGAGCTCGTCTCTTTGAGCTGGTAGTAGTCGATGTAGCAGTATGATGTGGGAGCCATGATGACGCGGTGGTGCTGCCGTGCCGCTTCTATGCCTCCATCGATTCCTCGCCACGACATCACGATGCCATGGTCGGTGAGGCCGCCCTCGAGCACTTCGTCCCATCCTATCATATCACGACCGCGCTCGCTGAGGAACTTCTCCATCTCATGGTTGATGTAGGTCTGCAGCTGGTTCTCGATGCTGTGTTTGCCGTCGTCCTTGAGCCCGAGTTCTTTAGCCTTAGCTTGGCACTTGGCGCATTCTTTCCAACGGATTTTCGGACATTCGTCGCCGCCGATGTGTATGTATTTAGAGGGGAACACATCGCAGAGCTCGCCTATGACGGTCTTGAGGAAAGTGAGCGTCTCGGGATTGCCGGCGCAGAGCACTTCTTCGCTCACGCCCCACATAGTCCATACGGGGTAAGGACCGCCTGTGCACCCGAGGTTGGGGTATACGTGCAGAGCGCCCATCATGTGGCCCGGCAGGTCTATTTCGGGAATGATGTTGATGTAGCGTTCAGCGGCATAGTTGACGAGCTCGCGGCACTCAGCCTGCGTATAGTATCCTCCGTAGCGCTGTCCGTCGTAGATGTTGGTGTTGTGGCCTATGACGGTCTGCTCGCGCACGCTGCCTTTCTTGGCAAGCTCGGGCAGGGCCTTCACTTCGAAGCGCCATCCCTGGTCCTCGGTGAGGTGCCAGTGGAGCTGGTTGCACCCGTGCAGCGCAGCCACATCAATGTATTTCTTGAGTGTCTCGAGCGGGAAATAGTGGCGTGCGCAGTCGAGCATGACGCCACGGTATTCGAAGCGCGGTTGGTCGGTGATCTTGACGAAGGGCAGTTCCACCTCAGTCAGACCCTTGGCCACGGGGAGCGACTTGCGCAAGGTCTGAGCCGCGCGGAAAAGTCCTGTCTGGGAGGCGGCACAGAGTGTCAGGCCTTTCTTGTCGACGACGATGGTGTAGGCCTCGGCCTCTTGAGCAGTCAGTGTTTGTCCTTTCTTCAGTTTTTTCTGTGGCGCAACGAGCATCTTCACTGCGGCCTTCTTGTCTGCCGGTGTCAGTTCGAGGCGAATACCTGTTACCTCTTCAACCCAGGCGCGCAGGAACTGTGCGTTGCGCGATGCTTCGGGGTTGCCGGCGTCGTAGGCGATGCCCATGCCTGTGCGCAGGGTCATCGTCTGTGTGGCGTCCACGTCGACACTCTTTGGTAGTGGGATGACGTTGTAGTCTGCTTGCTCGGCAGCGGCGTATGTGCCTGCGAGCAGTAATGTGAAAGCAGCGATGATTTTCTTCATAATTTGTCAGGTTAGTATGGTTCGACTTTCAGTTTGCGCTACAAAGATAGTCTATTTTTCTCACACGCGCGTACGATACATTAAATATTTTACGCGCGCGCGTGAATTTTGTCCTGCCGGAAGTCCTTCGGGAATGGATAAAAAGACGACCGGACACAAGGCGTTATGTGACCGGTCGTATGTTTAAGTTCATCCGCAGAACTTCTGCTATTCAACCGCAGAACTTCGGCTATTCAACTGCATAACTTTTGCTTCTCAGATGCCGAGCTTCTGACGGATGTCGGCAGGTATGGCGTTTTTGTTGACGAGGAAGTCCATGGTGCGGGCAGCGATGAAGGCCTTGGTCATGTACCACGTGCCTTTGTATTCGCCGGTCTCGCCCCAAGAGTTCTTGACGAGGTAGTACTCGCGGCCGTTCTGGTCCTTGGCCAAGCCGTAGATGTGCATGCCGTGGTCGTCGGTGAGTTCCCAGTTGTCGAAGTCCTTCTGGCGCTGCTCCTGCGTGGGCTTAGCCTCGGGGGCATTGACGCCGAGCTCTTCGGCGAGGCTCTTGCGCTCGGTGGGCTTCAGCTTGAGCCACTTGGCCTGGTCGCTGCCGGTGAGGCTCTCGCCGCTGGCCTTGAGGTCGTAGAGGATGCCGAGGCCCTGACGTGTGAAGCCGTCGTCGCTGACGTCGCCGCCCCAGGCAATGGTGTAGTCATTAGCGAGTGCGTTGTCGATGATGCGCATCATCTCGTCCATAGGAACGTTGTAGCTGTGGTCCCATCGCCAGTTGTCCTGCACCTCTACGGCGAAGCTGGTGTAGAAGGGGTGGTGTGTGTAGCTGGTGATGCTTACGTAGTCGTTCCAGTCGAGGCCGAGGCTTGCGGCGAAGGTCTTCGGGGTGTACTCGCGTCCTTCGTAGGTGAAGGTCTCAGGCGTCTTGCCGAGGTAGGCATCGAGGATGCCCTGCAGGCCGGGCTTCCACTGTGTGGAGATGGTCTTGCTTTTGCTTTCGGCTACGGCTTTGACGTAAGGTGTCATGACGCTGAAGAACTCGTTGAAGTTGGCCAGCGAGTCGCCGATCATCGTGCCGGGCTTGGCCATAGCGTCCTCGGGAACTATGCCGTGGTTCTTGATAGTGATGAGTACGTCACCTGCGGAACCTCCCTGCGAGAAGTCGCAGTCGCCGTGCATGCGCACGGTGACCTCGGCGCGCTCCATGTAGTCCTTGTTGCACACGAACATCTCGGCCAGGTCGTAGGTCTTGCCGGTCTTCTTGAGGATCTCGCTCTCGAAGAAGCTGAGGGTGGAATACGCCCAGCATGTGCCCGAACGGTTCTGGTTCTTGATGCTGGTGATGGGCAGTTGCTTCACGACAGTGAAGACGGGTTTGTTGGATTTCTCTTCCTTCTTCTTCTTGTCGGCTGCGAATGTGGGAGCTGCCACAAGAGCGGCCATGACAGAGAGAAGGGTTACTTTTGCGAATAAGTTTTTAAACATAGTGTAGAATAAGATTGAAAATAGTTATTTGTGTTCAACAATATGTGCGTCGATTTGCTGGGCAATTTCCAATGCCAGACCATTGTCATATCCAACGCGGAGCGGAATAGTGGGACGGTCAGGATTGCGTGTGGAGAGAATTACTGCGTATTCGTCGATAGTATATGGTGTTGCCATATTTTTCGGTGATACGCTGACGAGGTCGCTAAGTTTAATCGGTTCGCCTGCGGCTATCATCAAGTCCTGTGAGGGATAGAACAACACAAGCGCTGGCAGGTCGTTAGCACGGGAGGCATCAAGCACCACTACATCATCGGGCTTACCAAACTCTTCCTCCACCTCTTCTATGGTGGAATACATCTTCCGCTTAGGCTCTCTCTTTTCCCTGAGCTTTATGGTATAGTAGCCCAGGGGAATGACGAGCAACAGCAGCAGCATGTATGGCCCGGCAATGAGGGCTAAGAGTACGATGGCCACAACTGGAAGTATGTAATTACGTAGCTTATTCATAAGCCTTATCTTCAATAATTATCTTTTAGCCAGGAACTCTTCCAGCTCGTCGACGTGGTATGGAATCATCTTCTCGCCCAGGTAGCGGCAGCCGTCGGCGGTGATGAGCAGGTCGTCCTCGATGCGTATGCCTCCGAAGTCCTTGTAGCGCTCGATGGCGTCGAAGTTGAGGAAATCCTTGCAGTGGCCATTGGCCCGCCACTCGTCGATGAGGGCGGGGATGAAGTAGATGCCGGGTTCATCGGTCATTACGTAGCCTTCCTTCAGCCGGCGGCCGAAGCGCAGGGCGTTGGTGCCGAATTGGTCGAGGCGCGGCTTCACCTCATCGTCGAAGCCTACGTAGGTCTGCCCGAGGCCTTCCATATCATGGACGTCCATGCCCATGGCGTGCCCGAGCCCGTGGGGGAAGAACATTGCGTGGGCGCCGGCCTCGAGGGCGTCGTCGGTGTTGCCCTTCATCAGTCCGAGAGCCTTGAGGCCATCAGTGATGACGCGTGCAGCCTCGAAGTGTACGTCCCACCATTTCACGTCGGGGCGTGCAATCTCGAAGGCGCGGTCGTGGGCGTCGACTACGATTTGGTAGATGTCGCGCTGGCGGGCATCGAAGCGTCCGCTGATGGGCGTCGTGCGGGTGTTGTCAGAGCAGTAGTTCTCGTTGGTCTCGGCGCCGCAGTCGCAGAGCATCAGCCGTCCGGCCTCCAATGGCTGTGGCGATGGGTAACCGTGCATGATCTCGCCGTGCATCGAGAGGATGCTGGGGAAGCTGACGATGCAGCCTCGCGAGGATGCAATACCGCTGATGCGCCCAGCTATCTCCTGCTCGGTGACGCCCGGCCGGCACATGCGCATGGCCGTGGTGTGCATCTCGTAGCCTATGGCGCAGGCGCGCTCTATCTCGGCCACCTCTTCGGGAGTCTTCACGATGCGTTGGCTTACTACGGCCTGGATGAGCTTGAGCGATGCCTTGGCACGCTGGTCGCGCGGGTGTATGCCCGTGAGATCCATCAGTTGAATCATCAGGTCGTGGCGGTAGGGTGGCAGGAAGTGTATCTCGCGGCCGCAGTCGCGGGCGTCGTGGATGAGGCTGTCGAGTCGGCTCATCGGTGCGCTCTTGCCTACGCCGGCCTTCTCGGCCATGTCGGCCACACTGTCGACCGATCCGAACCATACGATGTCCTCGATGTCGATGTCGTTGCCTATGAGCCATTCCTCGCCCGAATCGGCATCGATTACGCCTGCGAGGCCGTCGCGCTGCAGCCCGAAGTAGTAGAGGAACGAGCTGTCCTGACGGAATTTGTAGCCGTTGGAGGGATAGTTGACGGGCGAATCGTTGTTGCCGAACAGCAGTATGAGCCCGCTGCCTACGCGCTGGCGCAGGATGGCGCGGCGCTCGATGTAAGTCTGTTTAGGGAATAGCATAGTGAGTTTGTAGTCTTTATGTATTAGTTAAGTTGCTTCTGTATGTGTTCGCGAATCATGAGCAAGACCGCGAACTGCCCCGAATAAGTAGGATTGCTGCCCATTCGCTGGCGGAGCTTATGCACGAAGGTCGAGACCGTGGTCCGCAGGTCGGGAATGTTCATCGAGGGACTTAGTTGCAGCGATGCGGGCAGCTCGTCGATGTGCTGCTCGAACCAGCTGAAGCATTCTTCGGCCTCTTCGGGGGTGTATGTTGGTTTGAAGTGGTTGTTCTCGGGCATGGATGTCTTACCAATTAGTTGTGTTCATTCCGGCGTCGGCGTACCAGTCGTAGGCGTGATAGGCTTGGTTCCACCCGAGTTTGTCGTAGTGCTCCAGCGGAACGTATTGCGACACGGCGCCGCAATGTGCAGGGTCGTTGACTCTCAGCAGCCAATGGCTGGCCGCCGAGGCCCAGTAGTCAGAGATGCATTGCGTGGGCACGGCTTCGTCGAAGACTTGTCGCCAGGCATCGAAGGTCTCTGTTGTGCAGTAGCGATAGAAGAGGCTTACGATGTCGAAGTACTGTGTCCATATGCCTGTGTAGGCCTGTGGGAAGTAGTATTGTACGCCAGAGGTCGACACTTCAGCCCTGTCTGCAAAGATTGATGCGATGATGGGCTTTGTGGCTTGTGCCAGCGTCTCGAGCTTGTCGGTTCGGATTGCCGAGACGATTGCCCCGCCGTACTCTTTCTGTCCGGCGCCTGTGGAGTAATAATCGTGGTAGGCCTTGACGGCTCCGCCTACATCGCCGCAGGCAAAATATGGAAGGACAAGGGTGTATGGCGCACCGTCGGCCGGAATCTCTGCGGGTGAGCCGGCGACCCAGTCTGTGACGTGGCGCAGCTGGTATGCTACTTCGATGCATTGCATGTGACAGGCATCGAAGAAGATGAAGTCGGAGTGTGGGTGGTGAGCCAGAATGTTGGCCATAGTGGTAATCTCCATCTGCGGACCCGAGTCGTCGCTCGACGAGCGTTTGCCGTTGTCTATGCCAAACGTGCGGCGGCGCGGAGCCTTGCTGTTCTGAGGCACCCACCCCGAGGCATGGCTCCAGAAGACGAGGCCGTAGTGCTCTGCCGGCAGGTATTGGAAGACGTCGGTGAGCACCATCTCCATCTCGGTGCTGTCGGTGGAGCAGACGTTGCGGCCGTAGGCTTTTATGCGCATCAGCTCATGTTTCGACGAACCGTAGTAGAGGTTGCTGCCCGTGGTGTTGTCGATGAAGAGGGCCACCTGCACCGTGTCGGGCAGTGTGGTCAGTGCACGAGCTATCTCCAGAGAGTCGGCACGGAAGAAGCTGCCGAGGGTGTTCTCTGCGGCAACGTAGATGAGAATGGTCTGGCGGCTGTGGCGCACGCGCGGCTCAACAGGGTCGTCGTGGTGGCACGACGACAACAGCATCACGGAGCACATCGCTCCGATGCTGAGCCATGAAAAAAGAGTCTTAAAGCAATTCACGGCTGCAAAGTTACCTTTTTTTGGCCATACTGCATACTAAAATGGCAATCATTTTCGTTCTTTTAATAAAAAATAGTAATATGCACCTGACTGACCGTCTTCGTTTAGTGAAAGTAGTGCTCGTGTGCAGCGCTATAGCAATATGCACCGCATCGCTCGTATGGTCGCACATTCTCGTGAGCGACCTTGCCCGCGAAGAGCAAGGGCGCATGGAGGTGAGGGCCGAAGCCATGCGCTCTTTCGAGCAGGCCGACGACCAGACCGACCTGGCTCTCGTGCTTAAGGTGATCAATGGCAACAACACAATCCCCGTCGTCGTGCTCTCGCCCGACGGCTCGGTGCAGGCACATCGCAACCTCGACCTGAAAGCCCCCGATGAGGCCGCCCTCGACAGGAAGATTCTGGCATGGGCCCAGTCGCGCCGCAATGCCGGCAGTGTCATCAATATCCATCTCGACGACGATGAGGTGATGCAGATTTGCTACGACGAGAGCGTCATGCTCAAGCGCCTGGCCAGCTATCCGTTCATCCAGCTTGGCATCGTGTTCATCTTCGTCGTGGTGGCCATCTTCGCCCTGCTCAGCAGCAAGCGTGCCGAGCAGAACAAGGTGTGGGTGGGCCTTTCCAAAGAGACGGCCCACCAGCTGGGCACGCCCATCTCCTCGCTTATGGCCTGGACACAGGTGCTGCGCGAGACCTACCCCGACGACGAGTTGCTGCCCGAGATGGACAAGGACGTCCAGCGCCTGCAGATGATAGCCGAGCGTTTCTCGAAGATAGGTTCCCGGCCGGAGACTCAGCCCGAGAATATCAACGACGTCGTGGCCCACGTGGTCGACTACATCAGCCGGCGCACGAGCAACAAGGTGGTCATCGCCACGCGCCTGCCGGCACAGCCGCTCTATGTCAACCTCTCGGCGCCACTCTTTGAGTGGGTGGTGGAGAATCTGTGCAAGAACGCCGTCGATGCCATGGACGGCGCCGGCACCATCACCATCACCGCCTTCGAAGAACCGCAGCGCTACGTCGTGGAGGTCGCCGACACGGGCAAAGGCATCCCCAAGAACCATTTCTCCAGCGTCTTCCAGCCTGGCGTGACCACCAAAGCCCGCGGTTGGGGCCTCGGCCTCTCGCTGGCAAAGCGCATCATAGAGGAGTACCACAACGGGCGCATCTTCGTGAAGTCGTCTGAAATCAATAAAGGAACCACATTCCGCATTGAATTAAGCAAGAAATAATTGCCGAAAAGGTCGGAAAACGCAAAAAAGAATTAAGATTAAAGGCTAAAAAACAAACTTTTTAGTCTAATCTTTTGCTGCTTAAGAAAAAAGCACTACCTTTGCGGCCCGTATGGAATGTTCGAGCCTCTATACAATAGCGTTGCGCACCGTGCCGTCAGACGGGACAACCCTCTCGTGGCACCTTGGTGACGACTTCTTCGAGGCCCTCGATCAGCACGAGATAGAGCACGGAAGCCTCGATGCCACGCTTCGGGTGAGACAAAAGGCCGGCGCTTACGAGCTCGACATCGCGATGGTCGGCCAGGTGGAAATACCCTGCGACAGATGTCTCGAGCCGATGCTGCAGGAGATTGATGCTCAGTGCGTACTGAAGGTGCGGCTGGGCGATGTCTTCGACGATGATGGCGACATCATCACTGTGGCTGCCGACAAGGCGGAGCTCGACCTCGCATGGAATCTCTATGAGATAGTAGTACTGGGAATACCCATTCACCATGCCCACCCCGACGGACAATGCCCGGTCGACGTGCCCTTCCTGGTCGGCAACGAGCCGGAGGCCGCAGCCCAGCCAAAGTCCGAAAACCCCTTTGCAAAGCTCAGAGAGCTGATGGGGCAGGAGGGCGAAGACAACAAATAGTATATATCAAATCATAAAATAATAAAGAATCATGGCACATCCTAAAAGAAGACAATCAAAGACGCGCACTCTCAAGCGTCGCACTCATGACAAGGCTGTAGCTCCCGCTCTGGCTGTATGCCCCAACTGCGGCGAGTTCCACATCTATCACACCGTCTGCCCCGCCTGCGGCTACTATCGCGGCAAGGTAGCTATTGAGAAGGAAGAAGCATAAACATTCAAATCACAACCGATAGTTCACAATTCATAATTCAAAATTCACAATCCACGACAGATGTGCTTGAGGCTCATGCCTTAGCAACGAAGTAATTGTGAATTATGAATTGTGAATTGTGAATTATTTTTTTACTATGGAAAAACTACACGCTATCATTACCGGCATCGGAGGCTATGTGCCCGATTACGTGCTCACCAACGACGAGCTCAGTCGGATGGTCGATACCTCTGATGAATGGATAATGACACGTATTGGCGTCAAGGAACGTCGCATTCTCAACGAAGAAGGCCTGGGCACAAGCTACATGGCTCGCAAGGCCGTCAAACAACTGCTCGAGAAGACGGGCACCGACCCGCTCACCGTAGACGCCGTCATCTGCTCCACCTCGACGGCCGACTACCATTTCCCCTCCACCGCCAGCATCGTCCTGGGCAAGTGCGGCATGACCAATGCCCACGCCTTCGAGCTCTCGGCCGCATGCTCCGGTTTCCTCTATGCCATGGAGCAGGCCTCCTGCATGATAGAGAGCGGGCGCTACAAGAAGATTGTAGTAATCGGCGCCGACAAGATGTCAAGCATCGTGGATTACGCCGACCGACAGACATGCCCCATCTTCGGCGACGGCGCAGCAGCAGTGCTTGTAGAACCCACCACCGAGGACCTCGGATGGCAGGACAGCTACCTGCGCACCGACGGCCAGGGCTTGCCCTTCCTCTGCCTCAAGGCTGGCGGCTCGGCAACGCCTCCGTCATATTTCACCCTCGAGCATCGCATGCACTACCTGCATCAGGAAGGCCGCACGGTGTTCAAGTTCGCCGTAACAAATATGTCCGACGCCTGCGCACGCATAGCAGAGCGCAACGGCCTTAACAAAGATAACATCGCGTGGGTCATCCCTCATCAGGCTAACGTGCGCATTATCGAGGCCGTGGCAAAGCGCCTGGAGCTGCCCATGGACAAGGTGATGCTCAACATACAGAAGTATGGCAACACGTCAAGCGGCACGCTACCCCTCGCCCTCTGGGACTACGAGAAGCAGCTGCGCAAGGGCGACAACCTCATCTTCACCGCATTCGGCGCAGGCTTCACATGGGGCGCAGCCTACATGAAGTGGGGCTACGACCCAAAATGAAAAATGAAAGAGTGAAAAGTGAAAAATAAAAATCACACTTCACTCTTTGCTTTCTCCAAGGTAACTCTTATTTTTCACTTTTCACTCTTTCACTTTTCACTTAATGCACAAATCCGGTTTCGTAAACATAGTTGG
Organism: Bacteroidaceae bacterium; assembly: GCA_017429945.1. Classification (GTDB taxonomy): domain Bacteria; phylum Bacteroidota; class Bacteroidia; order Bacteroidales; family Bacteroidaceae; genus Physcousia. Next base: position 5,235 of record JAFRNY010000066.1, on the reverse strand, counting down.
CAATCCTAACGTCGGCAAGTCCACGCTCATGAATCTGCTCGTGGGGGAGCGTATCTCTATAGCCACTTTCAAGGCACAGACTACGCGCCACCGCATCATGGGCATTGTCAACACGCCCGAGATGCAGATCTGCTTCTCCGACACCCCCGGCGTGCTCAAGCCAAACTACAAGCTGCAGGAGCAGATGCTGCAGTTCTCCGAGAGCGCCCTCGAGGACGCCGACGTTCTGCTCTACGTCACCGACATGGTGGAGACGCCCGACAAGAACGGCGACTTCCTCGAGAAGGTGGGCCGCATGAGCGTGCCGGTGCTGGTGCTCATAAACAAGATTGACCTGAGCAACCAGGAGGCCCTCGCTGCCAAGGTCGAAGAGTGGCACTCGGTGCTGCCCAAGGCCGAGATTTATCCCATCTCAGCTCTGCATAGCTTCGGCGTCGACGTCGTGCTCGCCCGCATCAAAGAGCTGCTGCCCGAGTCGCCGGCATATTTCGACAAGGATGCCCTGACCGACAAGCCCGCCCGCTTCTTTGTCAATGAGATTATCCGCGAGAAGATACTACTGTATTATAATAAGGAAATACCTTATTCCGTGGAAGTCGTCGTAGAGAGCTTCAAAGAGGAGGATACGCTCATTCGCATCAGCGCTGTAATCTATGTGGAGCGCGAATCGCAGAAGGGCATAATCATAGGCCATCAAGGAGTGGCTCTCAAGCGCGTCTCCACGGAGGCGCGTCGCGAGCTGGAGCGCTTCTTCGGCAAGAAGATATTCCTGCAGTGCTTCGTCAAGGTCGATAAAGACTGGCGCAGTAGCGAGCGAGCTATGCGCCAGTACGGCTACGACCTGCAATGACGACGCACGCACAAACATACTCTTTCTGAGTCAACCGCCACAATGAACACACGACACAACACTTGCGGCAGAGCCATCGCTTTGGCCTGCCTGCTGGCAGTCGTCGTAGCGACTGCTTTCGCGCAAGACAGCGCCTTCGTTAACGGTCAGCCATGGCCCGACGTGGCCGGGCGCCACATCAATGCTCACGGAGGCTGCGTCCTCCAGCACGACGGCGCCTATTATTGGTATGGCGAACAGCGCCCCGACCGCGGCTACACCATGGACGGCGGTATTGCTGTTTATTCGTCGACCGACCTCCGTCAATGGACGGATTGCGGTCTGGCCTTGCGCACCAGTCCCGAGGCCGGCAGCGATATCGAGCGTGGCTGCATTATGGAACGTCCAAAAGTGTTGTGGAACGAGCGCACCCGTCGCTTCGTGATGCTCTTTCACCTTGAGCTAAAAGGGCGCGGCTACGAGGCCGCACGTGTGGCATTCGCCGAGAGCGAGAGTCCTACAGGGCCCTTCCGTTTCGTGCGCAGCACACGCCTCCATGCCCAGACGTGGCCTCTGAATATGTCGGCCGCAGATATTGAGGCCGCCAAGCAGACCGACGCCAGCGCATGGAAGGAGTGGTGGACGCCCGAGTGGCGCGCCGAGGTTGAGAAAGGAATGTATCTGTGGCGCGATTTCGAGAGCGGGCAGATGAGCCGCGACCAGACTGTCTTCACCGACACCGATGGCCGCACCTATCACATAACGTCCTCCCAGGAAAACCTGACACTGCTCATCAGTGAGCTCACCGACGACTATCTCGGATTCACGGGGCGCTACGTAATGGTGGCGCCTGGAGGCCAGAACGAGGCACCGTGCCTCTTCCGGCAGGGCGACGACTACTGGCTCATCTGCTCCGGCTGCACGGGTTGGGCCCCAAACGAAGCCCGTATGTTCAAGGCCAAGAGCATCTGGGGACCCTGGACTCAGCTGCCCTCGCCCTTCCAAGGCGTGGCTACAGGTTTCTTCAATATGCCGGCCAACAAGACCTTCGGAGCCCAGGGCAACTTCATCACCCGCCTCAACGGGCAGCTTCTCTTCATGGCCGATATCTGGAACCCGCGCCACCTGGCGCGTAGCCTCCACATCTGGCTGCCTATTCACTTCAACGACGAAGGCACGCCGGTGATTCCTTGGACGGGGAACATTGAACTTTGAACATTGAGCATTGAACATTGGACATTGAACTTTGAACTTTGAACATTGAACATTGGACTGCGGCTTATAGCTGTGCTTTTTCAGCTTTCAACTTTCAACTTCGCGCGTAGCGCGAGTCTAACTTTCAAATATGCGCGTTGCGCGTGATATAATATGTTAGTAGCTATCGTCGGACGCCCCAATGTGGGCAAGTCCACTCTCTTCAACCGTCTCACGAAGACCCGTCATGCCATCGTCTCTGAGGAGGCCGGCACCACGCGCGACCGCCAGTACGGCAAGTGCGAGTGGGTGGGTCGCGAATTTTCTGTCGTCGATACCGGCGGATGGGTCGTCAACAGCGACGACATTTTCGAGGAAGAAATCCGTAAACAGGTCACCCTCGCCACTGAGGAGGCCGACTGCATACTCTTCCTCGTCGACATCAACACCGGCGTCACCGACCTCGACCAGGCCGTGGCTGCCATACTACGCCGCTCGGAGAAGCCCGTAATCCTCGTTGCCAACAAGACCGACAACGGCGACCAACAGTGGCTCGCAGCCGACTTCTACAGCCTCGGCCTCGGCGATCCCTTCTGCATAAGCGCCGCCACAGGCAGCGGCACAGGCGACCTGCTCGACCTCGTGCTCGAGAAGCTGCCGAAAGTAGATGAACTGCAGGACAATCTCGACCTGCCGCGCATAGCCGTCGTCGGGCGGCCCAATGTGGGCAAGAGCAGCCTCACCAACGCCTTCATAGGCGAGGAGCGCCATATCGTGACCGACATTGCTGGCACTACGCGCGACAGTATCTACACCCACTATCAGAAGTTCGGCTTCGATTTCCTCCTCGTCGACACCGCCGGCATTCGCCGTAAGTCCAAGGTCAACGAGGACTTGGAGTTCTACAGCGTCATGCGAAGCATACGTGCCATCGAGAACTCCGACGTCTGCATCCTTATGCTCGACGCTACGCGCGGTATCGAGGCTCAGGACCTCAATATCTTCCAGCTCATTCAGCGCAACCAGAAAGGCCTCGTCGTTGTGGTCAACAAATGGGACCTCGTAGAAGATAAGTCCAACACAGCCATAAAATATTTCGAGGACACTATTCGCGAGCGCATGGCACCCTTCACCGATTTCGACATCATCTTCGCCTCCGCGCTGACCAAGCAGCGTATCTTTAAGGTGCTGGAGACAGCAGCAGAGGTCGACAAGCACCGCCGCGCACGCGTAGGCACCACCCGCCTCAATGCAGAGATGCTCCCGCTCATCGAGGCCTATCCGCCACCATCGATGAAGGGCAAGTACATCAAAATCAAGTACTGTTCGCAGCTGCCTGACACACGCATCCCCTCGTTTGTCTTCTACGCCAACCTGCCGCAGTACATCAAGGAGCCCTACCGCCGGTTCCTCGAGAACAAAATCCGCGAGCGTTGGAATTTCAGCGGCACGCCAATAAATATCTTCATACGGCAGAAATAACGTTCATCCATAAATCATGATAGCACTCCGCAGCGCCCTGGATAGGGCGTCTGCGGAGTGTTTTTGTTTGTCGCAAGGATCCTTTTGGGAATCGTTCACTCTAATTGCGCCTGCCAGCTAATCGAATTTTTGGAAAAGTTTTTGAAAAAGGGTTCATCTTACATTGTAAGTTGCTGATTTTCAAGCATGGCATTTCCAGAGCTAAGATAAGGATATCTTTGACTGGATGAGAGAAGGTGCTCAATGTGACGCTTTGAAAAGATGCTATTATTGATTATCAGCCACTTACAATGTAGGATGAACCCTTTATTGAAAAACTTTTCAAAAACTGTAGCTGAAGGGGATCTTTTGACGTTGGAAGGCACCGAGGCAAGTGTGTGTTAGGGAGAATCAATAATTGCCCTTTGTGGGGTCGGGAGATGTGAGCGGAGGCTGTGGTGAATGTGTGCGGTCGAATACTGATATTCGACCGGCTGTGTAGGCCGATGCGCCCGTATGTATAGGCCGATTCGCCCGTATGTATAGGCCGATTCGCCCGTATGTATAGGCCGATTCGCCCGTATGTGTAGGCCAATTCGACCGTATGTATTGGGCAATTCGACCGTATGTGTAGGCCGATGCGACCGTATGTGTAGGCCAATTTGACTGGGCGCTTTTTTATAGGTACTGCATGAGAACGTCCCAGACGCAGATGATGTGGCAGACCGAGCCGGCGAGGACGAAGAAATGGAAGATGCTGTGGGCGTAGGTGCGGTTGGGGCCTATGGCATAGAACACGGCGCCGGTGATGTACATAACGCCTTCGGCTATGAGCCAGCCTATGGCGGCTGGGCTGACGCACTCCATCAGCGGGCGGAAAGCAACGAGGACCGTGAGGCCCATAAGAACGTAGCAGACGGTCTCGAGGTGGCTGTGCTCCTTGAGGTTGACGAAGCTGATTACGGTGCCTGCTATGGCGCAGAGCCAAACGAAACAGAAGAGGCCCCATCCCCACCAACCTGCGTCGCGCATGGCAATGAGGGTGATGGGGCTGTAGCTGCCGGCTATGTGCCAATAGATGGCGGCGTGGTCGAAGCGGCGCAGCATTTCGCGGGCAGGCCAGTGCTGGGGCAGGGCGTGGTAGACGGTGGAGGCTATGTAGGAGCCGAGCATGCCGGCAAGGTAGAGGGTGATGGCCGTGGCGGCCCAGCCGTTGTCGGCACGGTGGCACCACACGAGGAAGCCTATGCCCACGCCTATGCCGAGGGCTATGCCGGCCGCATGAGACCAGGTATTGATCCGTTCTTCGTTCTTCGTGTAGGCTATCATGGATTGGAATTAGGGATTAGGACTGTTTGTTAAGATTAATCTAAAATTGCCGCAGGCGATTTTACCATTCCCTTCAACTTGATGTCTGCCGACGAGCTGCCGACGAGGATTTGGATATCTTCGGACTCGAGGCGGCGCTGTAGCTGGCGGTCGACGATGGATAGGTCGTCGGGAATGAGGGTGAGTTCTATGCTTTGAGCCTGTCCTTTCGCTATCGCTACGCGCTTGAAGGCTTTCAGCGCCAGGCGTGGTTGCACGACCGACGGATGCGTGTGGCTGATGTAGAGCTGTGCCACCTCCTCGCCGTCGCGTTGTCCTGTGTTGGTGACGGTGAATCTGACGCGGAAGTTGTTGCCGGGGAGTGCGTCGATGGTGAGTCCAGAGTAGTCGAATGTGGTGTAGCTGAGGCCGTAGCCGAAGGG
>JAFRNY010000065.1 GCA_017429945.1 Bacteroidaceae bacterium | reverse complement strand
TGTCACTCACGGACAAAACACCGCTCAGAGAACTGTTCGATAAGACTTATTCCAATGATGTCAAAGAGCAACTTGGTCCCCTTATTCCGGGGTTGTTTGATTAATATTTAACTCGTCCCAATTTTAACGGGACACTAATGTTAATTCTTAATTCTTCATTCTTAATTCTTAATTCTTCATTCTTAATTCTTCATTCTTAATTCTTAATTCTTCATTTAAAAAGGCGCCCCCTATTCACATAGAGGACGCCTATACATAAGTTTGCGCTTTCGTTTCTAAGATGGAATGTGCGTGTCTAAATTTGTGTTTGTGTTGTGCCGCAACTTATGTTTAGATAACTTTCTCAAGCTTTGCGATATTCTCGGCAACCTGCTCATCTGTGACTTCATAGTTCTGAAGGTTGCCCGATAGATACTGGTCGTAGGCGCTCATGTCGATAAGCCCATGTCCGCTGAGGTTGAAGAGGATAACCTTCTCCTCGCCCGTCTCTTTACACTTGAGGGCCTCGCGGATAGTGGCGGCGATTGCGTGAGAGCTCTCGGGGGCCGGGATGATACCCTCAGCGCGTGCGAAGAGCGTGCCGGCCTCGAAGGTTTCAAGCTGCGGGATGTCTACGGCTTCCATCATACCATCCTTCAGCAGCTGGCTGACGATGACGCCTGCTCCGTGGTAGCGCAGACCGCCTGCGTGGATGTTGGCGGGCATAAAGTTGTGGCCCAGCGTGAACATAGGCAGCAGCGGAGTATAGCCGGCCTCATCGCCGAAGTCGTATTGGAACACACCGCGCGTGAGCTTCGGGCACGATGATGGCTCGGCAGCGATGAAGCGTGTCTGCTTGCCTTCGAGGATATTATGACGCATGAAGGGGAATGCCACGCCGCCGAAGTTGGAACCGCCGCCGAAGCATGCAATCACCATATCGGGATATTCGCCGGCCATGGCCATCTGCTTCTCGGCCTCCAGTCCGATAATAGACTGGTGCAGAGCTACGTGGTTGAGCACCGAGCCCAGCGTGTATTTACAGTTAGGCGTTGACATAGCCAACTCTATAGCCTCGGAAATAGCTGTACCGAGCGAACCTTGGTTCATCGGGTCGCGAGTGATGATGTCCTTTCCGGCGCGAGTCGACATCGAAGGCGAAGCCTCAACCGTGGCGCCGAACGTCTGCATGATAGAGCGGCGATAGGGCTTCTGGTTGTAGGAAATCTTCACCTGATAGACGGCGCACTCCAGTCCAAAGACTTTGGCTGCATAGGAAAGAGCTGCACCCCATTGTCCGGCACCTGTCTCAGTCGTGATGTTCGTCACGCCCTGTATCTTATTATAGTACGCCTGCGCGAGAGCCGAGTTGAGCTTGTGGCTGCCCACGGGGCTGACGCTCTCGTTCTTGAAATAGATGTGTGCGGGTGTGCCAAGAGCTTTCTCCAAACCATAGGCTCGCACAAGCGGTGTTGAGCGGTAGTATTTGTACATCTCGCGCACCTCCTCGGGGATATCTATCCAGGCGTCGGTCTGGTTAAGCTCCTGACGAGCCAGCTCCTCGGCGAAGATGGGGTAAAGATCCTCTGCCTTCAACGGCTGTTTGGTGCCTGGATGAATTGGCGGGAGAGGCTTGTTGGGCATATCAGCCTGTATGTTATACCACTGTGTAGGAATCTCACTTTCGGTGAGGAAGAAGCGTTTCTGTCGGTCGCTCATAATACTTTAGATTTATAGTTTGCTATAACTGAAATAAAAAACAATATTCATTTTTACTGGTGCAAAGGTAAAGCTGTTCAACTGAAAAACCGCAAAAAGACGCGTTTTTCTATACGAACAGCCAAAAAATTCCCATTAATCGGTTGACACAATCACAAAAGCAGCTAACACTTTGATATTTTCAGCCAATATTTTGGCTTATATGGAACATTAGTTTATTTTTGTGGCGTAAACAGCAATAAGTAACATTAAATTATATAATAACATCATGAAGAGACAGGCTTTATTCATTCTCATAGCATGTTTTTCTTTTCAGATGGCTGCTAACGCCCAGGAAGAGAAAACGTTGTTTAATCACATGGCGCTGGGCGTGAGCGTAGGTACCGACGGAATAGGTGTTGACGCAGCTGTGCAAGCCACCAATTTCCTCGGCATACGTGTTGGCGGAGCTTTCATGCCTCATCTGAAGTTTTCGGGCGACTACGATATAGATTCCGAAAGCGCGTCCATCACGAGCAAAACCGTGACTATTGAAGGCAAGATCCAAAAGGCTGACGCCAAAGTGCTTTTCGACTTTTTCCCTTTCCGCAAGAGCAGTTTCCATGTCACGGCCGGTGCGTATATCGGTGGCAGCAAAGTGCTCTCATTAAGAAACAAGAATGAGTTTCTTGCACGTGAAGACTGGGGCGTGACGGGCGTCAAGATAGGCGACTACCGCATTACGTCGGACGATGAGGGAAACGTGAAAGCCGACATAAGGGTCAACGCCTTCAAGCCCTACCTTGGAATAGGTTTCGGGCGCACGATGCCGCGCAACAAGCGAATAGGAGTTATGTGTGATCTCGGTGTGAAGTTCTGGGGAAAGCCTGGCGTGTGGGCCAACAGCAAGGATGACTGGGGTGAAGTTCACTACACAAAACTCAGGAGACAGGATTTCTCAGAGGATGACAGCAACAGCGCCGACGCTAACAAAGCCATCGACATTATGGAAAAAATTATTGTCTATCCCGTACTCAATATCCGCATATGCGGACGCCTCTTCTAAAGTATAATCATCAATTCTAATCATTACACTTACAAGCCTCATGAAAAATTTCCTATTATCAGCCAGCGTATTAGTCATGGCTATCGTTGGCTTGCCAGCGTGCAGCAACGACGACTCCCCCAACAAGGAAGAAGAAACCGCAGTAAACCTGCCTACTCCTAAATTCGCAGACCAGGCTTTCACAGCTGTATTCAATGAGCCCATTTTGGGCAAGCCCGAAAGCCTCTCAAGCAAATACTCTCTTGCAATTCACGGCCTCACTCTCACTGAGGACGGTGACGTGTTCTTCGACATCAAGAAAAAGACCATTGAGGACGAAACATCTCAGCCCAGCGAAGAGCCGAAGGAAGAGACTATAGCTGTGAAGTTCCCTGCCAAGTCCTTCGATGGCAAGCATTTGGTCCTTGACAACAATGCCGGCTATGTTGAATTCCTCAAAACCACACGTTCCATCGTAAAAGCGGATGCCGTTGTAAACGTACATTTCAGCATCCCAGATGTAGGCAATTTTGTCTTTAACAACGAAGATTCAAAAGCCTCTGCAGAAGTGAACTTGGGCCCGCACACGGAAAGCACTTCAGTCACCAAGAACCTCTGCCGCACATGGAAAGTGCTCGGTAGCATACTGGACCTTGAAGGCGATGTAACCGTTTACAAAGAGTTCAACGGCAGCAACCTCAAGCCCATCTGCGACGAGGCAATCCGTCAGGGAGCTACGCTTACCGAAGATGAGAAGAAGCAGTTTGACAAGTCGATTGATCGTGTCGTCATCACCCAAACAAACCTGTTCTTAATTGTTTATTCCGACAATACTGTTGATTGGGCCTCTTACGCTTGGCAGCCAGGTAGTCCCGACACGTTCAGACTTACCTTCGTTGAGAGCTCTATGGGTAATAAATACCTCGACGACGGTACCACTGTCAAAGTTGCATTCAAGAACAACCTCTGCAACATGAAGCTCTCGACAAACGTCACGGGCGACAAGAAATACAAAGCAGCCCTGACTCTGCGCCTTCAGGCTGCTAAGTGACCTGCATTAAAAGCTTGTATCAGGAGGAGATTCCTCCGCTATCGTTCACTGGCGAGAAGCTGTTCCACAGCTGCTCGCCAGTCTTCGTTTTTCTCTACGAGCAGCGTCTGAATGCCAAGGGCAGCAGCGGCTTTGATGTTAGTCGCGCTGTCGTCGAGGAAGAGCGTTTCGCGGGGTTCAATTCCTGCATCTTCGAGCATGTGACGGAAGATGCCTTCGGAGGGCTTCATAATGCCAACCTCATAGGAGGTGTAGCACTTGTCCATAAAGCTGCTGAGTGGACGACCATAGGCACAGAAGGCCGGGCTCTCGGCCCACTGCTGGACGTAGGGGTTGGTGTTGGAAAGCAGGAAAGTGTGGTAGCCACGGCGACGAAGGTCATCGATGGCGTCAAGACGGTGCAGGTCAACAGGAGCGCCGACGTAGCCGAGCCAGGCCGAGAGGACCTCATCGTAGGTGAGAGTTCGGTGGCACATACTGCTGAGTTCCTGACGGAAAGCATCGGGTGTGATGCGGCCTGATTCAAGTTCTTCAAAGATACCACGTTGGCGGTAGCGGTCGAGGCGTTGGTCGGCATCGGTAAGGCCTATACGCTTGAAACTCTCTACGGCTCCTTCGTAACTCAAGTCGAAGATTACACCGCCAAAATCAAATGCTATATTCTTTATCATCAATTTTCAATTATCAATTTTCAATTCCCATTTTCCATTCTTCAATTTCCATCAGGCTTTTGCGCCTCGAAGAAGGGGGAGTCGACCCAATGGAAGGCATCGACGGCGTCGGGGTGGGCAGGGTTGAATGGCGCTGAAGCGGGATAGAGAGCGGCGTAATCTGGACGTAAGAGTTCGAATAGCGGCAGACGCAGCTGGCGCATACCTTCTATGACGCACTTGGCAATCTCGTAGGCCCCATATGGATTAAAATGAGTGTTGTCCTTGAACTCGGTTGTCTGGCCCGGGTAGCTACCTGCGGGATAGTGGACGAAAGCTTTCTTACTTCCTTCCTCGCCCATGGCTTCGTAGAAGGTACGCGTCATGGCATGAAGGTCGATTAGCGGCACTTTCTCACGCTCAGCCACCCAGGCCATCGCCTCGGGATAGTCGGCATGAGTCTCCTGAATGTGTCCGTCGCGGAAACTGCGGCGCTGCGTAGGAGTTACGAAAATCGGTGTGGCCCCTCGCGCGCGCGATTCATCTATAAATGTCTTCAACGCTGTAGCGAAGTTGTAGTAGGCACCCATGCCCGGTCCGCGCTGCTTCTGGTCGTTGTGGCCGAACTCGGCGATGAGGTAGTCGCCCTTCTTCATCATCGAGAGAGCTTTAGCCAGGCGGTTGGCCCCTATGAATGTGGAGGCCGTCTCACCGCTCTCGGCAAAGTTGGCCACGGCAATCTTATCGCCGAACCAACGCGTAATCATCTGGCCCCACGAGGCCCAAGGCTCTGTGTCCTGATCTACCACGGTGCTGTTGCCACAGAGAAAGAGCGTGGGAACGTCATCGTCGCGCTCAATGCGTATGCGGGAGCAAGCCGGAGCATCGCCGTTGATCTCTAAAGTGAGACGGTCATCGAAGTTGAGTTTGGTCAGCTCGCGTGGTTTAAGGCGCATGGAGCGTTTCTCGTCGATCTGAGGCGAATGTTTGTGCACGATGAAGCTCACCTCCCGCTGCTCGCCTTTCTTTGTCGTAAGATTCTCCACGAACAGGCGGCGGCTCTCGGCACGTACGGTGGTCGAGGCTGCACGACGGCGAGCGCCGAGGGTGACAGTGACGCGGTAGTTGCCGTCGGGCACACGCACGCTGAAGAAAAACGGTTCGGCCGCACCCAGCTTTGAAGGCGAGGCTATGAAATCAAAGCCATAATCGGTTCCTGACGAATAGCGGTCTGTGATACTGACGAACGTAGCGCTGGCTGCTGCCTTAGATTTTGAGCCGCTGAAATCGAAATCCCACGACTGCGCGCTGGCCGCTGCTGCTACAAGCAGCATTAAAGCGAGAGAGAATTGTTTGCGAAGCATGCTGAAAACGTATATGAGATGAAGCATTTTCAACTTGCAAAGATAGTGGATTAATACAAACGCAGGCCATATTAAGCCTAAAAAAACAGTCATAGAGAAAAAAAAGTGCAACTTTGTTGGGTAGTAACAGAAAAAGTGCTACCTTTGCGCTCGGTTTTGAAGGAACAACGCCTCGGCGATGCCTCCCTGCAACAATAAACCACGCCGATATGGCTCAGTTGGTAGAGCAACGCATTCGTAATGCGTGGGTCCGGGGTTCGAGTCCCCGTATCGGCTCCATGAACAAACGCAGATACTTCATTCAACAAGTGTCTGCGTTTTTAAGTTTATAGAGATGTCACGGACTCGCAAAATACTTTCAGGCCTCGCTGCCGTTGTCGTCATAGTGGCCATAGCGGCTTTTGTTGCCTGGCGCAGCCTGTTTGCCACGTTCGATATCTCTGAGCCCACAAACATCTACGTTCGCCCAGCCACTACCGCAGCCGACTTGCGCCAACAAGTTGCAGATCGTTGTAAGCCTGCATCGATGCTTGGCTGGACACTCCTTAGCCGAGCTTTCCCTTTCACGCCCCACACTGGTTGCTACACCGTAGCGCCCGACGACGACCTGCTCAGCGTGTATCGCCGCCTCAGACGCGGGCAGCAGACGCCCGTTCGCCTGACCATACCCTCGGTGCGCAGGCTGTCACGCCTGGCCGGTGTCTTGGGCAATAATCTCATGCTCGATTCAGCCGAAGTGTCCGAAGCCTTTGCCGACAGCACTTTCGCAGCCAAACTCGGATATAGCATCGCTACCCTCCCCTCGCTTTTTATTCCTAACACTTACGAGGTCTATTGGGACACATCGCTCGACAAGCTGATAAGCAGAATGCAGCGCGAGAATGAAAGTTTCTGGAAAGCCGAAGGGCGCGACGAGGCCGCGCAAGCTCTCGGCTTCACTCACGAAGAGGTGGCCACGCTGGCCAGCATCATCGACGAGGAGACGAACTATGATCCCGAGCGCGCTCGCATAGCAGGGCTCTACCTCAACCGCCTGCACAAGAACATGCCCCTTCAGGCCGACCCCACCGTGAAGTTTGCTGTCGGCGATGATGGCCTACGACGCATACTCAACACCCACCTAAGCATAGCCAGCCCATACAACACGTACCTCAACACCGGACTTCCTCCTGGGCCTATCCGCATAGCCACTATAGCAAGCATCGACGCAGTGCTCAACGCCGAGCACCACGACTACCTCTATTTCTGCGCACGCGAAGACTTCAGCGGCTCGCACAACTTCGCGCGCACTTACGCCGAGCACATGGCCAACGCGCGCAAGTACCAACGGGCACTGAACGAGAGAGGGATAAGGAAATGAAAAAATGGCTTAGGCCATTTTTGGATTAGGAATTAGGGATTAGAGATTAGGGATTAAGGCTTGGCTCTAATGACAAATGCCTAATGACAAATGATTGACAGCCATTGGCTGTAATGAAAAGTGAAAGATGAACGTTACTGTTTCGTTGAAGAACTAGACGGTAAATGGTAAACCACAAACGATAACCGATAAACGGCGGGCGAAGCCCGTGCCAATATGTCCTCAGCATTACGTTTCCAAGTCGTAGGGGAAGCTTTCAAGAAGCACCCCGTAGAAGTGAAGGCACCCACAGAGAGGCCTTCAGAGTTCTTTGGCAAGTACGTCTTCTCACGTCAGAAGATGGCACAGTACCTGCCCGAAGACGTGTATACCAAAATGATAGCCGTGATGGACGGTGGCGCCACGCTGGACCTCGCCACGGCCGATGTCGTGGCCGAGAGCATGAAGCGATGGGCCATGGATTTGGGCGTCACGCATATCACTCACTGGTTCCAGCCCCTGACCGAAGGCACTGCCGAGAAGCACGACGGCTTCGTGGTGCACGACGGCCATGGCGGTATGATAGAGGAGTTCACGGGCAAGCAGCTGGTGCAGCAGGAGCCCGATGCCAGTTCGTTCCCCAGCGGCGGCATTCGCTCTACGTTTGAGGCGCGCGGTTACTCGGCATGGGACCCCGCATCGCCCGTCTTCGTCATCGGCGACACGCTGATGATCCCCACAATTTTCATTGCCTACACCGGCGAAGCCCTCGATTACAAAGCTCCGTTGAAGAAGGCCCTCCACGCCGTGGACAAGGCCGCCACGGCCGTGGCACAGCTCTTCTACCCCGACGTGAAGAAAGTGGTCTCGAACCTCGGTTGGGAGCAAGAGTATTTTCTCGTGGACGAAGGGCTCTACGCCGCACGCCCCGACCTGCTGATGACCGGCCGCACGCTCATGGGTCACGACTCGGCCAAGAACCAGCAGATGGACGACCACTACTTCGGATCCATTCCCGAACGCGTGGCGGCTTTCATGCGTGACCTTGAGATTCAGGCCCTCGAGCTCGGCATTCCCTGCAAGACGCGCCACAACGAAGCTGCGCCAAATCAGTTTGAGCTCGCGCCTATCTACGAGGAGACGAACCTAGCGGTCGACCACAACATGCTGTTGATGATGCTGATGAAGAAGGTGGCGCGCCACCACGGCTTCCGTTGCCTGCTCCATGAGAAGCCCTTTGCCGGAATCAACGGCAGCGGCAAGCACAACAACTGGAGCCTGACAACCGACACAGGCATTCTCCTGCACGGCCCAGGCCGCACGCAGAAGGATAACCTGCGTTTTATCACGTTCATCGTGGAGACGCTCATGGCCGTTTGGCGCCACAACGGGCTGCTCAAAGCCAGCATCGTGAGCGCATCCAATGCTCACCGCCTCGGAGGCTATGAAGCTCCGCCTGCCATTATCTCAAGCTTCCTCGGCACACAGCTCTCCGCCGTGCTCGACCACCTCGAGAAATCAACCGACGACGCTATCACGCTCGACAGTAAGCACGAACTGCGCCTCGACATCCCCCAGATTCCTGAACTGCTCATCGACAACACCGACCGCAACCGCACATCGCCCTTCGCCTTCACAGGCAACCGCTTCGAATTCCGTGCCGTAGGCTCCGAAGCCAACTGCGCCAGCGCCATGATAGCGCTGAACTCTGCCGTGGCTGAAGCGCTCATGGACTTCCGCAAGCGCGTAGACGAGCTCACGGCTGCAGGCTCCGACACGATGAGCGCCATACTTAAGTTAGTACGGCAGGACATAGCAGCCTGCCGAGCCATTCGCTTCGACGGCAATGGCTACAGCCAGGAGTGGCAGCAAGAAGCCGCACGCCGCGGCCTCGACACTGAAGGCTCGGTGCCCCTCGTCATCGACCGCTATCTCGACGACGAGAGCGTAGAGATGTTCGCACGCACGCACGTCTTCGAGCGCAAGGAGCTGGAGGCCCGCAACGAGATCAAGTGGGACACCTATACTAAGAAAATCCAGATCGAGGCGCGCATCTTCGGCGACCTCTGCATCAACCACATCGTGCCCGTGGCCACGCGCTACCAGAGTCAGCTCATCGACAGCGTTCACAAGATGCTCGATATCTTCAGTGCCGAGAAAGCGCGCGAGCTCTCTGCAAACAATATCTCGCTCATCGAGCAGATTGCTGAGCACACATCGTTCATCACATCGAACGTCGATAAGCTTATCGACGCCCGCAGAGTGGCAAACCGAATCGAGGACGTACGCCAACGCGCCATAGCCTACCACGACACCGTGGCCCCGCTCATAGAGACAATTCGCAAGCACGTCGACAAACTCGAGCTTATCGTCGACGATGAACTGTGGCCGCTGCCCAAATACCGCGAGCTACTATTTATTAGATAAGACATTAAGGTATTATTTCATACGCACCCTGAAGGATTTATTAAACCTTCAGGGTGTTTTCGTTTTATCACGTTGTGACGCGATGACGTCACGTTGTGACGTGATCACGTAACGTTGTGACGTGATGGCGTCACAACGTGATATTAAGAATGCCTGCTGAGGTTTTGAACTTTATTACCAAGAGGTTAAGCTTTGCGGCACTACAATATTAGCAAAAAGAGAAGGCTGCGACACAAATGACGTGTCGCAGCCCTTTCATATTTCGTTTGTCGCAGCCTCTCTTATTTACGCAAGCGCTCCTTGATGATTCCGTGGCGATAGGCGTAGAGGAGCTCCTGGAGCTCAGCAATCTGCTGCTTGATGTATTGTCCCTTGTCGGTGTCGCGCACGCGTATGCGCCGGCCGCTCATCTCCACGATGTGCTTGCTCGACTGTATATCCGTGCCTCGGCGAATGGCTTCGTCGACATTCTCAAACGGCTCGTGCTGAATGAGTTCGAAGCCGCGACTGTGGTAGACGAGCGTATAGCCTGCGATGCCCGTAGTGCCATGGTAGGCCTTGCTCAGCCCACCGTCGATGACCATCAGCTTGCCATCGGCTTTGATGGGACTCTCGCCACCTGCCACGCGCACCGGCACGTGCCCATTGATGATGTGGCGATGATCACCTTCGACGCCGAAAGCATCGAGGATGCGCTCGCACACTTCCGGGTCGTTGCGCAGAAGATAGTAGTTGCCCTTACGCTCCTCGTGCATCGATTTGTCGGTGAGGAAATAGCGTTCGAAAGTGGCCATGCGGTCCTTGTCGAAGAGAGGCGAGTCCTGGCCGCACCAGAGATACCAGAAATAGTCTTTGGCAAAGCGTTTCTCTGCCGATGGCGTGTCGGCGTTGAAAGCTGCGCGCATGGTCATGCCGATACGGTGCAACAGGTCTCGGCCGCTGTAGCGACTGCCGTTCAGCTCAACCTCCTTGAGCGTGCCGTCGGCATTCAGAGGCACGCTGGCATGGAAGAGAAGGTTGCCGTTGTAGATGGCATACATGCAACCGTGGGTGAAGAGGCATTGTATGTGCTTCTGCAGTTTATCACTTACGCGGAAGGAATGATGCAGCTGGCGAACGAGCTCAGCTTCCTCGGCTGTGAGGCCGTAGGGATGCTCGGGGTCGAGGGTCGGCAGGAAACAATCGGTCATCTCATATTCGCGGCCTCCGGCTACGTAAATGCCCCGCTCCTTGTCGATATTCTGCAGTACAAGACGGTCCTGCATATTCCATTCAGGCCTGCGCAGTATCATCTGCGACTCCAGCTTGAACTGTATGACACTGATGGCCTTATGCATCTGCGCTATGAGCCGTCGGGTCTTCTCGTTGTGGGTAGTATCGTCGCGCTCAAGACGAGGTCCGAAGCGATCGCAGGGATCGTCGGCGTAGGTTTCCATGGCGAATGTGGCCAGCGGCACAAGATTTATGCCATAGCCATCCTCGAGCGTCTGCATATTACCATAGCGCAACGAGAGCCGCAAAACGTTGGCGATGCAACAGTCGTTGCCTGCGGCAGCGCCCATCCATAGGGCGTCGTGGTTGCCCCACTGAATATCAAAGTTGTGGAGCTCCATAAGGAAATCCATAATAATATGTGCACCGGGACCACGGTCGAATATATCGCCGAGGATATGGAGCTGGTCGACAGCCAGACGCTGAATGACGCCGGCAATGGCTATAATGAAGGCATCGGCACTGCCCGTCTGAATGATTGTCTCGACGATGCGGTCGACGTAGGCGTGCTTGTCATTGTCCGAGGTCGACTCGTGGAGGAGTTCCTCGATTATGTAGGCGAACTCCTTGGGGAGAGCCTTGCGGACCTTCGAACGCGTATATTTCGACGACACGACGCGGCAGACGCTGATAAGTCGGCTCAACGTGGTGGTGTAGAAAGCCGCCAGGCTGTCAGAGATGTCGTCGCCGTTGGCATCGATGGTGTCGCGCTCAAGCTCGTTGCGGATGATCTCGAGTTTCTGCTCAGGGTAATAGATAATTGTGCAGAGCTCGCGCAGCTCATCGTCGGAGAGGCTGTCGCCGAAGAGCTCTTTGGCTTTGCGCTTGATACGCCCGGAGGCGTTCTTGATTATATGCAAGAAAGCCTCGTACTCGCCGTGGATGTCGGCCATGAAGTGCTCCGTGCCTTTCGGCAGGTTGAGGATCGACTCGAGATTTATGATCTCTGTGCTGGCAGCGGTGACGTTAGGAAAAGTCTGCGCCAGCAGCTCGAGCACACGGCGGTCGGCCTCGATGCGCTGTTCTATGTCGTTCATAACTATTTAAAAGTTAAGGTTTTTCAAAGAGTCGAAAGTGTCTGGGATTCTATATCATCTGGAATATCCCAGGTAGCTCCAGTCCATCAATATTATCTTGACTTAAGAAAATGCAGGGCACGCCATTCGCCATCAGCCTCACTGCCCACGAAGTCAAGGCCGAGGGCCTCTGCGCTCGCACGCAGACGAGCAACGTCGTCCTCATAGAAGCCAGAGAGAAGCACGTGGCCGCCTATTCGGGTGTGAGCTGCGAAAGTGGGCATGTCGGCAAGGAGAATGTTGCGGTTGATGTTTGCCAAGAGCACATCGGCCATGTCTGCTGCTGTCAGGACAGAGCTGTCGCCTTCGCGAATCTCAGCGCACGCGGGATCGATCTCGTTCAGACGAAGATTGTCGAGAGCATTGGCAACGCTCCACTCATCGATATCGTAAGCCACGAGATGATCGGCGCCCAGCAGCAGAGCGGCAAAGCCGAGGATGCCTGTGCCACAGCCGGCATCGATGACAGTGGCGCCTTGGAGGTCGAGACTACAGAGCAGCTTGACCATCATGCGCGTTGTAGCATGCTCGCCACTGCCGAATGCCTGGCGAGGCACCACCATGAGGCGCTTGCCTCCGGGCAGGTCGATAGGCTCGAACGTGTGCTGCTGCTCCCACGTGGCATTCCAATTCTCGTCGGGCGCTGCCTTGATGCTGTAGCTTACAGCTACGTCGGGAAAAGGAAAATTCGCGGCGAGAGAAGCCACGGCGTCTGCATCGAGCACCGACGTCTGGACATAGGCCTTTAGACCGTCGGCCGCAGGCACGAAGGTGTCAAACCCTACTTCAGCCAACAAGGCGGCCAGCACATCGCCGGCCGCCTCGCTATAGGGTGACAGTAGGAACGAAGCCTCGGAATACTTCATAAGCTTACTTCTTGGTCTCGTCCTTGGCTGCTTTCTTCACTTCGGGCTTTGCCTTATAGCGCTTGTTAAGGCCTGCAACTACCTCCTTAGTGATGTCGAACTTAGGATTAGCAAAGAGGATGTTGTCGCCCTGACGAGCAAGGATATAGTCGTACTTCTTCGGCTTGTTGTAGGTCTTCAGGAAAGCCTGGATGGAGTCGCGCAGTTCCTCGTTGAGCTTGGCGTTCTCCATTGCGAGCTCGTTAGTGAGGCGCTGGTCGAGTTCTGCCAGATCCTGCTGCTCTTTGTTGAGCTGATTCTGGGCCCGCTCCAGTTCGTCGCGAGTGTTGAAGCCGTTGCTCTCATACTTCTTCTGCAGGGCGGCTGCATGCTGCTGCAGGGCGCGCTGCTTCTGCTGTAGAGTGTTGGCGGCGTTTTCGCCTTTCTTGTTGAGCAGGAGAGTATAGTCCTTGCAGAACTGATACTGGCTCATGAGGCTGTCGACCTCAACGAAAGCTACTTTCATCCCGGCCTCTTCAGTCTGTGCCGGAGCAGCCACATCGGCGGCTGCGTTGTCCTTGTTGTTGCAAGCTGTCAGCGCAAAGAGGGCGCCGAGAGCGACGATTGTAAGTTTTTTCATTGTTTGTTTATTGTATAATCTTTATTTACTAACCTTTGACGACTCCGTGGCATGCGCCTTATGAGCCAGCTGAAAGCGCTCAATGGAATCCATGCTCTCGACGCAGTGAATGCCGCGGTCGCGCATAGCCTTGGAGGCTCCGATGTGGGTCATCGGGCCACGGGCATCGCCTTTGATGAGCAACTTTGCAGCAAGAAATACCACGGCTATGGCTACAAAAGCAAGCGTCAGCAGCAATAATTTGACCATCTTTTTCGTTTATTCTTTAGATTATTTTGCTCGGACAGCAGTTTGTTGTACCTTTGTCTCCGCAAAAGCAGTGCAAAGATAAGGCAAATTCTGTGTTTCATACACATTTAAGAGTTCTTTTACCTAAAATTAACAATCATTTAATATTCTATATCGCAAAAATGGAAAAGTCAACACTTCAACCAGCAAGCGTTTTCGAAATGTTTGCTCGCATTAATCAAGTGCCACGCCCTTCGAAGCATGAGGAGCGTATGATTGAATTCCTCGCGGACTTCGGCAAGAGCCTCGGACTGGAAACCAAAGTAGATGAAACCGGCAACGTGCTCATACGAAAGCCTGCCACCCCGGGGATGGAAAGCCGCCCGACTGTAATCCTGCAGAGCCATATGGACATGGTGTGCGAGAAGAACGCCGATGTGGAGTTCGACTTCATGCACGATGCCATCCAGACTTATGTCGAAGGCGAATGGATGCGCGCCCGTGGCACCACCCTCGGTGCCGACGACGGCATCGGTTGCGCTATGGAGATGGCTATTCTGGCCGACAACAGCCTGCGCCACGGACCGCTGGAGTGCGTGTTCACGCGCGACGAAGAGACGGGCCTCACCGGTGCCGAAGGAATGCAACCGGGCTTTATGACGGGACAGATGCTTATCAACCTCGATTCGGAGGACGAAGGCGAGATGTTTGTGAGCTGCGCCGGAGGATGCCGCACTACTGCCACTTTCCGTTTTACGCCTGAAGCAACGCCTGAAGGTCTGTTCTTCCTCCGCCTGACTGTCAAAGGATTAACAGGCGGCCACAGCGGCGACGACATCGACAAGAAACGCGCCAATGCCAACAAGTTGCTCGTGCGTTTCCTCTACGACGGGATGAAGGCATGGGGATTGCGCCTGTCAGATATTCAAGCTGGTGGACTGCATAATGCCATTCCCAGAGAAGCATCGTGCCTTGTTGCCATTCCTAATAATTATAAGGAACAGGCGCGCGCGCAATGGAATATCTTCGCAGCCGACGTTCAAGAGGAGTTCTATGCCACTGAACCTTCGATGGAATTCCTGCTGGAGTCAGCCGAGGCTGCTCCCACCCTACTCCCCGAAGATGTCAGCCGCCGACTCATCACGGCTCTGCAAGCAGTGGACAACGGCGTATATGCTATGAGTCAAGAGATAGCTCTCGTGGAGACCAGCAGTAATCTGGCAAGCATTCGCCAGACTGAGCCTGGAGTGATCTTCGTGAACTCAAGCCAGCGCAGCTCGCTGCTCTCTAACCGTCTGAACATGGCCCACACCGTGGCTGCTGCCTTCGAACTGGCCGGCGCTGAGGTGGAGATAGGCGAAGGCTATCCCGGCTGGAAGATGAATCCCAACAGCGAACTGCTGCGTATCACCCGCGAGCAGTACGTGCGCCTCTTCGGCAAGGAGCCTATCGTTCGCGGCATTCACGCAGGTCTCGAGTGCGGCCTCTTCTCGGAGAAATATCCAGGCCTGGACATGGTAAGCTTCGGCCCGACGCTCCGTGGAGTCCACTCGCCCGACGAGCGCCTGCTCATTCCCACCGTTGATATGGTCTGGCGCCACTTGCTGGCTATTCTCGAGAATGTTTAGAGAAAAGAGAAAAAAGTGAATGAAAAGTGAAAAGTGAAAAATAAGAAGTTCAAAATGAAGTCTGTATATTCTTTCGTAAACAGAAGCATGCACGGCCACATGGTCGAGCGCACTCTCTTCACGATGTATTTTCTCTGTTTTCACCTTTCGCTTTTCATACTTTCTTCTTGCGACGACTACGATTCGTTCACCACCGACCGCTCAACGACGCTGACGTTCAGCACCGACAGCATCGTCTTCGATACGCTCATAGCCACGATTCCATCGGCAACAAAAACCTTGGCCGTCTACAACCGAGCCGACAAAGGGCTGAGAATAAGCGATGTGTGGCTCGAAGCCGGCGACGATAGTCACTTCCGCGTGAATATCGACGGGCAGGACCTCACCGTGGCTGCCGGCCGCCACGCATCAGATTTCGAGGTGCGTAGGCGCGACAGCATCATCGTGCGCGCTGAAGTCACCCTGCCCGAATCTCTATCCGATGTGGCCACGACGTTCGAAGACGCCTTGCATTTCCGCCTCGAAAATGGCATGGAACAGCGTGTGACGCTCTTAGCAACTGCGCTCGACGCCTTCTTCATGCGCGGACAGACTATCACCTCAGACACCACTTTCACGCCACAACGGCCCATCGTAGTTTATGACAGCCTCATCGTAGCCCCAGACGTAACGCTGACGCTGGAGGCTGGAACCCAGTTGCTTTTCCACCAAGAGTCGGGGCTGACGGTTCGCGGACGGTTGGTGGCGAGAGGTACTATTGAGCAACCCGTTGTGCTACGCACAGACCGAACGGACCACATCTTCGACTACCTGCCTTACGATCGTCTGCCATCGCGTTGGGAAGGCCTGCGCTTCACGGCCGAAAGCTTCGGCAACGAGCTCCGAGGCACAGACATCCACGGAGGCAACTACGGCATCATCTGCGACAGCACTGCGTCTGACGAACTCAAACTTACGCTCACCGACTGCCGCATCCACGACCTTGGGGGCGACGGACTGCGCATGACCGACGTCCACTGCATCGTCAACAACAGCGAGATTTCAAACACCTTAGGCCACTGCGTCAGCTTGCTCGGAGGCTCTTACAGCTTCACACACTGCACGTTGGCTCAGTTCTACGCGCTAAGCGCCAACCGCGGCGATGCCCTCAATATCGCTAATGTAAGCCAAGATATCTACCATCCGCTCAAGGCTGCCACGTTCGAGAGTTGCGTAATCACGGGATATGAAGAAGATGTCGTCATGGGGACTTGGATTGACACCAGCGGATTGTCGACAGACGAAGCGGCAGCTATAGGCACGCCACAGGACGCCTTCCTCTTCGACCACTGTTTCCTTGCTACGGAAATTCCTACCGAAGGCGACTACGCGCAACGCTTTGTCAACTGCATCTACGACGACCCCGAAACCGAAATCAACCACGAAAAGAACTTCACGACCATTGACCCACGCGCCCTGCTCTACGATTTCACCCCTGTGGAAGAATCGCCTATCAGAGGCACGGCCAAGACGACATCGCGCGATCTCCTTCCAACCGACCTGCGTGGTCGCAGTCGCTTTTCCGACGACCAACCTGATGCAGGAGCGTATGAGTTTGTGAAGATTGAAGATTAAAAGAGACGGACTGCGGTCGTAGATGAAAGTCCTCGAAGTTTCGAGCGAGCAGAACTCTAACGGAAAGTTGAAAGTTCTCTGCAAGTTAAGCGAGAAATGCACGAGCGCAATGTTCAATGTTCAATGTTCAATGTTCAAAGTTCAATGTTTACCGACCTTTTCATAGATTTCGACGACACGCTCTACAACACTCACGGCAATGCGCAGATAGCACTGGAAGAACTGTTTGAGCAGGAGAACTTTAGCCGCTGGTTTGCTGACCCCCAACTATTCTACGATGAGTACTGGCGCGCAAACATCGACCTTTGGCGCCGCTATTCCAAAGGCGAAGTGACGCGCGACTATCTCATCGTTGAACGTTTCAGAAAACCGCTGAGCTTCGGCAAGGGGCTGGAACCGACAGAGCAATTCTGCCGCAACGTCGGCGACCACTTCCTTGAACTTTGTGCCGACAAGCCCGGACTCGTCGACGGCGCGCGCGAGCTGATGGACTACCTTCGTGAGCGCGGCTATCGTATGCACATGTGCAGCAATGGCTTCCACGAGGTGCAATACCGCAAATTGAGAGCCTGCGGACTCTATGATTATTTCGACACCGTAGTCCTCAGCGAAGATGCCGGGGCTAATAAGCCTGCCAAAGAGTATTTCGATTACGCATTCAGCGTGACCAAAGCACAGCCCGGAACAACTCTGATGATAGGCGACAACCTGCAGACAGACATACTTGGGGCTAAGCAGGCTGGGCTACACACAGCCTATTTCAACCGCTTCCCAGAATACCCACCAACAATAGAGGTTGACTACGAAATCACCTCACTGCTTCAGCTCAAGGCAATACTATAAGAAACGAAAAAGGGATTTAGTCACTACACATAACTAAATCCCTTTTTTCGAATACATCAGGAGGACAATATAACAGAGCACGAACCTGCAGAAATGTTTCATAAACCTATTTAATCGTCTCTTTTAACATTTAATAAATAAAAACATTCGCAAGGAATCGACTATTTATCTTAACTTTGCCCCTGTATTCAGTAAAAATGAACATAAAACCCCTACACCATGTACCTAATCGGATATGATATCGGATCGTCCAGCGTGAAGGCATCGCTGGTTGATGCTCAGAGCGGCGCGTGCGTCGCATCTGCTTTCTATCCCAAGACAGAAGCACCCATCAAAGCCATGCAACCAGGGTGGGCCGAGCAAGCGCCCGACGACTGGTGGGAATACCTCAAGCAAGCCACGGCCGACGTACTTGCGCAAAGCAAATCCGACAAGCATGACATTCGTGCAATAGGCATCAGCTACCAGATGCACGGCTTAGTGTGCGTCGACAAGAACCTCCGACCGTTGCGCGACGCCATCATTTGGTGCGACTCACGCGCTGTGCCGTTCGGGCAAAAAGCGTTTTCCGACTTAGGCAGCGAGCGCTGCCTCAGCCATTTGCTCAACTCACCTGGCAACTTCACAGCCTCGAAGCTGGAATGGGTGCGGCAGAACGAGCCCGACATATTTAATAATATATATAAGGTGATGCTGCCTGGCGACTACATTGCATTGCGCCTGTCGGGCACGCCAGCCACTACCGTAAGCGGTCTCTCAGAGGGAATGATGTGGGATTTCGCCGAGGACCAACCGGCAAAATTTCTCCTCGACTACTACGGTATACCTGCTGAAATGCTCGCTGACCGCGTCCCCACCTTTGGACTCCAAGGCGAGGTCTCTGCCACAGCAGCCGCTGAACTTGGACTGGCTGAAGGCACACCTATCACCTATCGTGCCGGCGATCAGCCCAACAACGCGCTCTCACTCAATGTCTTCGAGCCAGGCGAAGCAGCCACGACGGCTGGAACGTCGGGCGTCGTCTATGGCGTGATAGGCCGCGTAGCCTATGACCCACAGAGCCGCGTGAATACCTTCGCACACGTCAACCACAGCACCGCAGCTCCTCGCCTGGGAGTACTCCTATGCATCAACGGCACAGGAATCCTCAATTCGTGGATGCGCCGCACTGTAGCCCCCGGGCTCTCCTATACCGAGATGAACGACGTGGCAGCCCAGGCACCCATTGGCTCTGAAGGCCTCTCTATTCTGCCCTTCGGAAATGGAGCTGAGCGTGTGCTGTGCGACCGCGAGGTGGGCGCCAGCATCCACGGCATCAACTTCAACCGTCATTCACAGGCTCATTTGCTACGCGCCGCACAAGAAGGAATCGTCTTCAGCTTTGCCTACGGCATGGAGATCATGAAAGCCATGGGAATGAATCTGCAGACCATACGCGCCGGCAAGGCAAACATGTTCCTCAGCCCAATCTTCCGCGACACATTGGCTGGCGTCACAGGAGCAACTATCGAGCTCTGCGACACCGACGGAAGCGTAGGCGCCGCTCGCGCTGCCGGCATCGGGGCTGGCATCTATGCCGACCACCACGAAGCTTTCGCAACACTTAAAAAGCTTCAGGTAATCGAGCCCGAGGTCAAGAATAAAGCCGCTTATGCCGAAGCTTACGAGCGCTGGCGCTCTCTCATCTGACATCCCAAAAACAATTCATTTTACATAAACAACAAACTTTAAAACTATGAAACAGTATTTTCCTGAAATTCCCGCCATCAAGTTTGAAGGCGTTGAAAGCAAAAATCCTCTGGCTTACCGCTACTATGACCGCGACCGCGTTGTCATGGGCAAGAAGATGAGCGAATGGTTCAAATTTGCCATGGCTTGGTGGCACACTCTCTGTGCTGAAGGTTCTGACCAGTTCGGCCCCGGCACCAAGACCTTCCCCTGGAACGCCGCCTCCGACCCTGTACAGGCTGCCAAGGACCGCGCTGACGCTGGTTTCGAGATTATGCAGAAACTGGGCATCGAATACTACTGCTTCCACGATGTTGATCTCGTGGCTGAAGCCGCCGATGTAGAGACATATGAGAAGAATCTCAAGGAAGTCGTCGCCTACCTCAAACAGAAGCAGGCCGAGACAGGTATCAAGCTCCTTTGGGGCACAGCCAACGTGTTCGGCAATAAGCGCTATATGAACGGAGCCTCTACCAATCCAGATTTCGACGTCGTGGCCCGCGCTATCGTGCAAATCAAGAATGCCATTGACGCCACCATCGAGCTCGGCGGCACCAATTATGTCTTCTGGGGCGGCCGCGAGGGCTATATGAGCCTCCTGAACACCGACATGAAGCGCGAGAAAGAACACATGGCACGCATGCTCACCATGGCTCGCGACTACGCCCGCGCCAAGGGCTTCAAAGGCACATTCCTCATCGAGCCGAAACCCATGGAACCGACAAAGCACCAGTACGATGTTGACACCGAGACCGTCATCGGATTCCTTCGAGCACACGGATTGGATAAGGATTTCAAGGTGAACATCGAGGTTAACCACGCCACCTTGGCTGGCCACACTTTCGAGCACGAACTTGCCTGCGCCGTCGATGCCGGCATGCTTGGCAGCATCGATGCAAACCGTGGTGACTATCAGAATGGTTGGGACACAGACCAGTTCCCCATCGACCACTACGAACTCGTACAGGCCATGATGCAAATCATTCGCAACGGCGGCTTCAAGGATGGCGGCACTAACTTCGATGCCAAGACACGTCGCAACTCCACTGACCTTGAAGACATCTTCATCGCTCACATCGCTGCAATGGATGCTATGGCTCACGCCCTCCTCTCTGCAGCAGACCTCATTGAGAACTCCCCCATCTGCGCTATGGTCAAGGAGCGCTACGCATCGTTCGACAGTGGACTCGGCAAGAAGTTCGAGGACGGTCAGATGACATTCGAAGAAGCGTATGAGTATGGCAAGAGCGTTGGCGAGCCCAAGCAGACCAGTGGTAAGCAAGAGCTTTACGAAGCCATCGTAAACATGTATTAATCACACTATTTTGCAATAAATGCTAAAGAAACACTTAACCCTCCTCGCGTTCGCTCTCGTGCCTCTTTTCATGCAGGCACAGAGCGCACGCGAGGTGCTTGATGCTACAGCCGCGCGCCTCTCTGCCCCTGGAGGTATCAAGGCTAAATTCAAAGCCACACAATTCAATGGCAGCAATGCCGAAGGCGAAGCCGCTGGCACCCTCCTCCTGCGCGGAAGGGCTTATCAAGTGAAAACGAACGAACTGACGACCTGGTATGATGGTACCACTCAATGGTCTATGATGAACGGCAGCGACGAAGTGAACGTCACTACGCCAAGCGAAGCCGAACAGGCACAACTCAACCCTGCCACGCTCATCAACATCTACAAAAAAGGCTACAAATGCACGATGAATAAGTCAACCCTTCGCGGGCACAAGACGTTTGTCGTACACCTTATAGCCAAGAGCAAGAAAGCATACTACACCGACATCTATGTCGACGTAGAGCAAGGCACCTACACCCCGCTTTGTTTCCGCGCAAAGCACGACGGCAATTGGATGCGCCTGTCTGTGCTCTCATTTATGTCGGGGCTAGACCTTCCCGCTTCCGATTTTGTCTTCCCCGCTAAAGACTTTCCTAAGGCCGAAGTCATAGACCTGCGATAACCTCCACATTTTCCCGACCGCCGATTCTCCGGCCATTTCACGTTCCCCCTCTGATTACCGTGCCCGCCGGTTGTCCGGCAGGTCTCCAACTCACAAAGAAACAATGCAACACATAAAGCTCCTCATACTCGGCAGCGGCCCTGCAGGCTATACAGCTGCCATCTATGCAGGCCGTTCGGGCCTGACGCCCATCATCTACGAAGGCCTGCAGCCCGGCGGCCAGCTCACCACCACCACTG
>JAFRNY010000064.1 GCA_017429945.1 Bacteroidaceae bacterium | reverse complement strand
CAAAGTTCAAAGTCTTGGGACGCGTCTCGCAGCCCTCGACCCTGCGCAGCAACTGCGCCGTGGTTACTCGCTGACCTTTACCTCCGACGGCCGTCTGCTGCGCTCGGCAACAGAACTCAAGGCCGGCGACAGCATCACCACCCGCTTCATCGACGGCAGCGTGCGTTCAGAAGTCGTTGACAAATCAGTCACACAATAACAATATAACCTATGAACAAAATATTAGTCATAGCCTTAAGCCTGTGTCTGACAGTGTTCGCGGCTCAGGCACAGAGCGTCATCTTTCCTCAGGAGCAGCAACCTGGTGAGGCGCGGATAAGCGTCGTACAGGCGGATGCCGCCAATGAGGGTGCTGAAGATGAAGTACACTACATCATAGCTAACGACCTTTTTGCGGCCGACTTTCTTCATGTCGACGGCGTATTGCGCTTCAACGGCTGTCCGGAGCTTGGCTTGGAGCCCGGCACGGAATTGTTCAGCCTGCGACTAGCCGACGGCACCGAGGTGACAGCATCGCAGATGACGCCCGGCACGATTCGTGTCGCAGACCTTGCTGCCGACGAGCATGCCGTGCGTGGCTCGCTGCATTTTGTGGGCAAGGCCTTGGAGGCAGACTTCAGCTACCGCGACCTCGATATCACCTGGCGTGCCGTGCTGCGCGACGGGTCGCACTACCTGCGCACCGAGCTTTCTCTCACCGCCAAGCGCGATGTGGCGATGAAGTCCGTCGTGCCAATGACCTATGACGTGAGAAACATCGACGGTTCCCAGATACCTGCTGTCGTGGGAAACACCCGTGGGGCTGTCATTGCCAGCGAGCACATCTTCGCAGGCTTGGAGACACCGATGGGCATCAATACTGTCGAGGGTCAGGCAGCCATCTCCACCTTCAATTACACTTCCTGGACAGGCACGACCTTCGCTCTTTCGCCCGGCGCAGCAACTCCGCAGGGCGTACTTGACCTAGGCCTCGGCGCCGACTACATCGCAAGCGCTCAGGGTTATCTCGCTATTAAGGAGGGTGGCAGCCACACTGTCCGCTTCCAATATACCAGCGGCCGCCATCGTCTCGACATCGCAGGCGTCGATGTCCTGGACCCCTTCACGGGTGAGGTCGTGGCCAGCGACTATCATAAAGGTATCACAGGCTTGAGCACGTCAGACAATGTCTATCGTCTGGACATCCCTTCGCCCGGCTTTTACCTCGTGCGCTATTTTCGTGACATGACGGAGGAGAAGAAGGGCATCATTACGCCCCCCTTTGATTCCGCCGGCACCATAACGTGGAGCGGCACAGTGGCGGCCGCCGAAGTAGTCTTCGACGACGGCGAGAGCGATCTCGCTACTAACAGTCTGCATCTGCCGGCCCCTGCGAGCACGACTATCCGTGGCGAATGGAGCCGCCAGACGACGTTGAAAGCAGGCGAGAGCTGGACGGTCAGTGCCGTCGTCGGGCTGATAGCTCCCGGCCAGGCCCGCCGCTCGTTCCTCTGCTACAGCGAGCGCGAGCGTGCCGTGCCTTGGCGCCCATTCCCGCTCTACAACTCATGGTTTGAGCTGAATATCAATCGCAACAACGATCCCGACTACACCACAAACTTCACTGAGACCCAGTGTCTCGATGTGCTGGCCCAATGGAAGGAGCACCTTTTCGATAAATATGGCGCCAATGTGGCCACATTCGCGTGGGACGACGGCTGGGACCAGTACGGCACCTGGACGTTCAACAAGAACTTCCCCAACGGCTTTGCCAGGATGAGCGAGGCCGCCGAGGCCATGAACTCGCAGATTGGCGCCTGGCTGGGCCCCGTAGGCGGCTACGGCCAGAGCGGCAACTATCGGCGCAACTACTGGGCCGGGCGCGGCGGCATGCAGCTTAGCAACAAAGCCTATTTCAACACCTTCATCGACGCCTGCTTGAAGATGCTCAACTCCTACTCCTTCAACTTTTTCAAGTTCGACGGCATCAGCGCCCAGTTCAGCGCTGTAGGCCCCGATGCCGGGGCCACGGGCGAGGAGAATGCCGAAGGCATCATCGAGATAGAGCGGCGCGTGCGGCAAGCGAAGCCCGACGTCTTTCTCAACACCACCGTCGGCACGTGGGCGTCGCCCTTCTGGTTTCAGTTCACCGATGCCGTGTGGCGCCAGGAGAACGATTACAACACCATTGGAAACCAGGGCTCAGACCGCGAGCGCTGGATCACCTACCGCGACCGCCTCGTCTATCAGAATTTCGTCAAGAACTCTCCGCTCTGTCCCATCAACACGCTGATGACCCATGGCTTTATCCTTTCGAAGTACGGCTCTGTCTCCACCGATATGGCCTACGCCAGTGTCCTGCGCGAGTTGCGCTGCGCCTTTGCCTGCGGCTCGGGCATGGTGGAGCTTTACGCCGACTATTCTCTCATGAACAGCATCGGCAACGGGCGTCTTTGGAGCGACTTGGCAGAGTGTATCAAGTGGCAGCAGGAGAATGCCGACGTACTGCCCGACGTGCACTGGGTAGGCGGTAACCCCTGGGACGGCTCTAAGGCTAACATCTATGGTTGGGCGTCGTGGAACGGCCGTAAAGCCACTTTGGCCCTGCGTAATCCGTCGGCCTCGCGCCAGACGCTGAAGACCACGCTGCGCGAGGCGCTCGACATCCCCGATTACGTCCACACAACCATAACCCTCTCCAAGGCTTTCTCGCAGAATGCGCTCACGGGCCTGACCGTCGGCACACCCATCGACATCGACAAGGTTCTCAGCATCAGTATGCCACCTTCGTCGGTCTTCGTTTTCAACGGCATTGACGAGGCGGCCGCCGACGGTTTAGGCACGCTCGTTGAGGACCGCGGCCAGACTGCAGCAGCAGCCGCAAGCGCTTCTGCCTACGACCTCAGCGGGCGCCGCGTCGAGGGGCAGCAGCACAAGGGCATCTACGTTAGCAACGGAAAAAAACTCATAAACAGATAATAATGGAACAGGAATTGACTTATGAAGCCGCCATGGAGCGCTTAGAGGCGCTGGCGCGCGAGATTGAGGGCGGAAATATTGCCATCGACCAGCTTGCCACAAAACTCAAGGAGGCGCAGCAGCTGCTGGCTTTCTGCAAGGAAAAACTCACTAAGGCCGAGGCCGAGGTGACCAAGCTGCTCGACGCTGACGCTGCCGAATAGGCCGCCAAATAAGACTACTTCAGTCTCGGCAAATATTGTAATTCCCAGACCGACCGGTCGCATGAGATACCACATCTGGTGGAACCTTCTTATGCGACCGGTTGAATCGGCTAATACGACCGGATGAACCTTCTTATGCAACCGGTTGAATTGGTTTATGCAACCGGTTGAATCGGCCTATACGACCGGATGAATTGACTTATGCGACCGGTTGAATTGGCTTGTGCGACCGGTTGTGTGAACCCATCCCCCTCGCGGGGATTTTTTATTTCTATAAAGGCCTGACGTAGAAATAAATCATGAAAAGTCGCTTGGAATTGAAAAAAGTTCAAAGCAACAGGTTCAAAGTTCAAAGTTAATTCGTACCTTTGCGGCCGAATACACCAAACACAAGCAAAAATGAAAGAAATTGATTGGAGTAATCTGTCCTTCGGCTTCGTGCCGACCGACTATAACGTTCGTTGCAACTACCACAACGGCAAGTGGGGTGAGATAGAAGTCACCTCCGAACAAACCATCAACCTCAGTATGGCTGCCACCTGTCTGCACTACGGTCAGGAAGCCTTCGAAGGCCTCAAGGCCTATCGCTGCCCCGACGGCAAGGTCCGCATATTCCGTGCTACGGAGAATGCCGCCCGCCTGCAGGCCACCTGCCGTGGTCTCGTGATGCCCGAGGTTCCCACTGAGATGTTCGTGGAGATGGTTAAGAAGGTGGTTCGCCTGAACGAGCGCTTCATCCCGCCCTACGAGAGCGGCGCCACGCTGTATATCCGTCCGCTACTCATCGGCACGACGGCTCAGGTGGGCGTACATCCCGCCAGCGACTATCTGTTCATGATTTTCGTGACGCCCGTAGGCCCTTATTTCAAAGGTGGATTCGCCACAAACCCCTACGTCATCACCCGCGACTACGACCGCTCGGCACCGCTCGGCACCGGCTGCTACAAGGTGGGCGGCAACTACGCTGCCAGCCTCCGCGCCAACACCTGGGCTCACGAGCAGGGCTATTCTTGCGAGTTCTACCTCGATGCCCGCGAGAAGAAGTACATCGACGAGTGCGGCGCAGCCAACTTCTTCGGCATTAAAGACAATACTTATATCACCCCCAAGTCCAACAGCATTCTGCCTTCGGTGACAAACATGAGTCTGATGCAGCTGGCCGAGGACCTCGGCATGAAGGTGGAGCGCCGTCAGATTCCCATCGAGGAGCTCTCGACATTCGAGGAGGCAGGCGCTTGCGGCACGGCAGCCGTCATTAGCCCCATCGAGCGCATCGACGACCCCGAGACGGGCCACAGCTACGTCTTCGCCCGCGACGGCAAGCCCGGCCCCATCTCTACGAAGCTCTACCATAAGCTCGTAGACATTCAGTACGGCATCGAGCCCGACACTCACGGCTGGACAACGGTTGTGATTGAGTAGAAGACCCACCCCCTCGGCCCCTCCCTGTGAGGGAGGGGAGGAGACCCGCCCCCATCCCCTCCCGTCAGGGAGGGGAGAGGATACTTTCAAGGGTAGTTATTATTAGGAATTCAGATCTTTAACTTTTATAACTTGCGAAAGTTAAGTTCGAACTTATTAATTGGATGAGCAAAGGAAAGCTGGCAAAGTTCGCCGACATGGCGAGTTATCCCCACGTGTTTGAATGTCCGTTCAGGGCGATGGATAAACCAGAGTCAATGGATTCAGCTCCCTCCCTATCAGGGAGGGCGGGGGGAGAGTCCTTGGGGGGAGAGTCCGCCACGTCCTTTCCCATGCGAGGCCGCTGGCGCCAGGACTTCTTCAAGAACGACAACCCCATAGTCCTGGAGCTTGGCTGCGGGCGTGGCGAATATGCCGTAGGACTTGCGCGCCGCTACCCCGACTGCAACTTCATAGGCGTCGATATTAAGGGCGCCCGCATGTGGAGTGGTGCCACCGAGGCTCTGAACGAGGGACTGAAAAACGTAGCTTTCCTGCGCACCAACATCGAGATCATCGACCGTTTCTTCGCTCCCGGGGAGGTAGATGAAATATGGCTCACTTTCTCCGACCCGCAGATGAAGAAGGCCACGAAACGCCTCACGTCCACCTATTTCCTGCAGCGCTACCGCCGCTTCCTCAAGGACGGAGGGCTCATTCACCTCAAGACCGACTCCAACTTCCTATTCACGTATACGAAGTATGTCACCGAGGTAAATCACCTGCCCGTGGAGGTGTGTGCCGACGACCTTTACCATGCCTCTCTTCCCTCTATTACGGAAGGGGGCGATGGCGGCCTTCTGTCCATTCGCACTTACTATGAGCAAATGTGGCTCTCGCGCGGCATCACAATCAAATACATCCGCTTCCGCCTGCCTGCCGAAGGCAATCTCGTGGAGCCCGAGGTGGACATTCCCCTCGACGACTACCGCAGCTACAGCCGCGAGAAACGCTCGTCGCTCACTACTGGCCGTTAGAAAGCGTCTAAAAGGAAAGGGCACCTCAGCGAGGTGCCCTTTCTTCTTATGTGTAAACTTGTAATGATGTGAAGAGCTCATTTCCCACGTTTCATTCCCAACGCTCCCTCTTGACGGGGCGAAGGGTGGGGTAGGCCTTTCTTATCTCATTGCGTAGCTCACGTCGGTCCAGACGGCCTGCTGAGCCTGAAGCACGCCGGCTTCGTCGTTGCTTACGGTCACGGTGTTGCCGCTGGGCAGCGTGGCTTCGATATTGCCGTCCTCGCCATAGCGGATGAGCTTGCGGGTGACGCCATTCTGGCTTACAGTCCATGAGTCGTCCTTATCGTTGTGTGTGAACACCGTCTTCATGCCGTTGTCGGCCGTTACGATGTAGCCTTTCTTCGTAGTCTTTATGGCGTAGTAGCGGCCATCGGTGCCTTGAATCTTCGAGGGAATACCATTGGCGGCCACAGGATTATCGCCGCTCCAGAACTCTATGGTGTTGAGCACGACGGAGTCTACGAACAGGCAGACGCCGCCCACGATGGGCTGCAGTATGAAACCTACGATGGCGTTGACGAACTTGTTGTCGGTCATATTACACTGCCATTTCTCATACTTGTTGAACAGGGCAAACGAACCGATACACGAGGAGCAGAGCAGAGAGCCTGCCAGCAGGAGCGTTGCTACGCTGAAACTAATCTTTTTCATGTTGATAGATGTTTGATAGTTGTGTTTGAGTTAAACGAAACGATACGCAAAGATAGCTATACGCGAGTGAACGGCCATCGTTCTTTGGCTCTTTTTATTGCTGTGGAAAACATTTTTAACGTTATGGAGCGCTAAAACTTCGCTCCGATTACGTTTTTTTGCACAACTTATATTAACTTTGCAGCCCGAAAGCCACCTAAGGAGCCCCCGAAAGCCCCCTCCGACTCCCCCAAAGGGGGAGAGAATGGCAGCAGGAGTAAACCTCATTTTTCACTTTTCACTTTTCACTTTTCATTTTTCACTTTACATTTTTCACTTTTCATTTAATCATGACCCTTTACCCCCAACTCATCATCGACGCCCTCAAGACCGTGCGCTATCCCGGCACGGGCAAGAATATAGTGGAGATGGGAATGGTCGAGGACGACCTGCGCATAGCTGGTCTCCATGTCTCGTTCTCGCTCATCTTCGACAAACCCACAAACCCTTTCCTCAAATCCCTCGTCAAAGCCTCTGAGGCGGCCATCCACGCCTTCGTCTCGAAGGACGTGGAAGTTGAGATCAAGACCAAGACCGCAACTCCAGCCGCAGTGCCCGAAGGGTCACCCTCGGGCCAGGCAGACCCTCCCTACGCCCATCTTGGTAACATCATCGCCGTCAGCTCGGGCAAGGGCGGCGTAGGCAAGAGCACCGTGGCCGCCAACCTGGCCATCGCCCTCGCCCGTCTCGGCCACCGCGTAGGCCTCTTGGACTGCGACATCTTCGGTCCCTCGATGCCCAAGATGTTCCACGTCGAGGATGCCCGCCCCTACAGTGAGGAGGTCGACGGCAAGGCCATGATTGTGCCCATCGAGCAGTACGGCGTAAAGATGCTGTCGATAGGCTTCTTTGTGGACCCCGACACGCCCACACTCTGGCGCGGGGGCATGGCCTCGAACGCCCTGAAGCAGCTCATCGGCGAAGCCGCCTGGGGCGACCTCGACTACTTCATCCTCGACACACCTCCGGGTACGTCAGATATTCATCTGACCCTCGTGCAGACCCTCCCAATCACAGGCGCCGTAATCGTCTCCACGCCTCAGCAGGTGGCGCTGGCTGATGCACGCAAAGGCATCAATATGTACACCAACGAGAAGGTCAATGTGCCCATTCTTGGACTCGTTGAGAACATGAGCTGGTTCACGCCCGCCGAGCTGCCCGAGAACCGCTACTACATCTTTGGCCGCGAGGGCGTAAAGCAACTGGCCGAGGAAATGAACATACCCCTGCTGGCGCAGATACCACTCGTACAGAGCGTCTGCGAGAGCGGCGACGCCGGCGAGCCGGCAGCGCTCCATCCCGACACGCCCACAGGGAATGCCTTCCTACAGCTCGCCGCACGTGTCGTCACGCAGACCGACAAACGCAATGCCGAGTTGGCAAAAACGGAGATCGTCGCTACACATTAATATAAATAATGCTAAAAAGTGGAAGTTCAGGGTAAAAACTTTCAACTTTCAACCGCCAACTTTCAACTTTTCATTATCTTTGCACCGCGAAAATAGTAAACTCATATATTCATTCACAAAAACAATCCCGAACTATGAAGATTGAAAAGATTGTTGCCCGTGAGATTCTTGACTCCCGTGGCAATCCGACTGTAGAAGTCGATGTGATTCTCGAAAATGGTGTAATGGGTCGTGCTGCTGTTCCCTCTGGTGCCAGCACCGGTGAGAACGAGGCTCTCGAGCTCCGCGATGGCGACAAGAACCGCTACCTCGGCAAGGGTACCCTTAAGGCCGTGAAGAACGTCAACGAGATCATCGCTCCCGCCCTCAAGGGTGACTGCGTCCTCAACCAGCGCGCTCTCGACTACAAGATGCTCGCCCTCGATGGCACGCCCACCAAGAGCAAGCTCGGCGCAAACGCTATCCTCGGCGTCAGCCTCGCTGCTGCCAAGGCTGCTGCTAACGCCCTCGGTCTGCCTCTCTATCGCTACATCGGTGGCTGCAACACCTACACTCTCCCCGTTCCTATGATGAACATCATCAACGGTGGTGCTCACTCCGACGCTCCTATCGCTTTCCAGGAGTTCATGATTCGTCCCGTATCTGCTCCCAACATCAAGGAGAGCATCCGCATGGGTGCTGAGGTCTTCCACAACCTCGCTAAGCTGCTGAAGGCCCGTGGTCTTTCCACAGCTGTAGGTGACGAGGGTGGCTTCGCTCCCGCTCTCGACGGCATCGAGGACGCTCTGACCATCATCTGCGACGCTATCAAGGCTGCTGGCTACGAGCCGGGCAAGGACATCAAGATTGCTATGGACTGCGCAGCCAGCGAGTTCGCTGTTCAGGACGAGAAGGGCAACTGGTTCTACAACTACAAGCAGCTCAAGAACGGCAAGCAGAAGGATCCCAACGGCAAGTGCCTCAGCGCTGAGGAGCAGATTGCTTTCCTCGAGCACCTCATCGACACTTATCCCATCGACAGCATCGAGGACGGCCTCGACGAGAACGACTGGGAGAACTGGGTTAAGCTCACCGCTAAGGTTGGTCACAAGTGCCAGCTCGTCGGCGACGACCTCTTCGTCACCAACACCAAGTTCCTCGAGAAGGGCATCAAGATGGGCGCTGCCAACAGCATCCTCATCAAGGTTAACCAGATCGGTTCTCTGACCGAGACCCTCGAGGCTATCGAGATGGCCCACCGTCACGGCTACACCACCGTCACCAGCCACCGTTCCGGTGAGACTGAGGACGCTACCATCGCCGACATCGCCGTCGCTACCAACAGCGGTCAGATCAAGACCGGTTCTATGAGCCGCACCGACCGTATGGCTAAGTACAACCAGCTCATCCGCATCGAGGAAGAGCTCGGCGACGTCGCAGCCTACGCTTACAAGCGTCTGAAGTAAGCTGCCATTCGTTATCGCGAATAGCCGCAAACAGGTGCATTAACCTGTCAAGAAATCTTTCGACAATATCTGCATCTGATAAACAAAAAATGCCAGTCAGCACAATCTGCTGACTGGCATTTTTTCATTTAAGCGTACCCTAAAACCAATAAATAATCCCTCGCAAATCTTTTTCCCCCGACTTTTCCTGCTACTTTCCCATTTATTCTTATCTTTGTCACGAATTTACCTTATAACTTTATCTAAACAACAAACAATCCAATATGAATATCAACAAACTATTATTGTCCTTGCTCCTGCTTATAGCAGGGGCAAGCGCAAGTCTTTTTGCGCAAACGGCAGTGAGCGTGGGTAGCCAGGTGACGAGTGAAGCGGATATAGTCAGTGGGAATGCGTATCTTGTTTATTATGTAGGTAACGGGAACTCTGCATTTATGAAAGACACTGGCTCAGCATACAATGGTAAGGACGACACATATGCGACTGAAAACGCGGTCTACACTTTTACAGGTAATTCTGTCGACGGATGGCAAGTCAGGAACTACTTCACGGGAAAATATTGGGGAAAGCCGACAGACGATATCAATACATACATCGGCTCTGATACGGGTGGCACATGGTCATTAAACTTTCTAAGTGGAGGTAATATGGCTCCTAGTTGTAATGGCCATAGTTGGAATCGTAGTGGAAGCAATATCCATCCGTGGAGTTCTGGTACCGCTAATGTGAATCAGTTTTGTATTTATGAAGTAGCTATTTCAATCACAGCTCCATTCAGCGACTTTACAGATAAAGATATCGTAGTCGGCGCTACCGAAGCGGCTTCGCTGACTACCGCTACTTGGTATGTGATGAAGAACCGTGGTCGTAATGGTTATCTGTATGAAAACACATCGTCACATTCGCTCTACAATCAGGCTACGGCTCCTACAGGCTCAGCTGCAGACAACGCCAACTTCCTCGTTCGCCTCGTCAGCGCCGATGATGGAAAGTTTTACCTGCAGAACGGTTTAGGAAACTATTTTGGTGTTATTCCTCAGAATACCTCAGTGCCTATGACCGCACTCCACGAAGAGCAGTTAACTGTGAATAAGATTAATAATACCGATGGCCATTTCTACGTGCAGGGTGCCTCCAATAGCATTGTCCTAGATTGTCAGGAAAATGGCTATCAAGTGGTGGGTTGGGGAACAAACGTTCCTACTTCTACCGGCGGCAACAATGACTGGGCGTTTTATCCTGTTGAGTTCGTGGAATCTTGGGTGCCATCAATCGGTGAGGTATACACAATAAACAATACCAATACATCCCGTGGAGCACTTATCTATAACCCCGATGCCAACCCCAATTATGTGTGGAGCCACGGCAAGAGTGGTACATTCAATGCAACTCAGGCCAACAGCCAGTGGGTCATAGTCCCCACTGCTACCGCCAAGCAATACTACCTTTATAATGTAGGCGCCGGCAAGTTTGCCATACCGACGGGCATTGCCCAAGGCGCCGCAAATCCATGGGTGTTCAGCGACAACGCCGTGGCAGTAGTCTTTGAGACACAGAGCGACGACACCAAGAAAATAAAAATGGCTACAACTCCTGTCAGTGGCACCAACGCAGCTTATCTCTCAGTCAGCAATGGACAGACTTATCCAATTATCAACTATAATGATATAGGTAGTAACTTTACCATTACAAAGGTTGAAGGTGTCGATGCCAGCGAAGCCGTTAGTGCAGCTGTGGCTAAGTTGGTGAAGAACCAGACGGCACTCACCAGCTTCCCACAGGCTTCAGGATGGTATGCCATACAAATAAAAAGCAAAAATGGATCTGCCAGCTATGCTGGGCGTTATCTGCAAGCGGCAAACTCTTTGTACAATGACCTCTATCCTTTGACATTCACGGGTGGAGTGGACGTGCAGCCAGCTATTACCGATCCCACCTTCTTTACCTACATCAACCACACCAGTTGGGACGTCAACACCTGGCAGTTACCCGATGGACGCTTCCTCGTAGATAATGGCTCCAATAAGTTCCCCACACCTTCTACCACGGCAAGCAATGTCATTTGCGGTTACAGCAACGGAAACTATTTCAAGACGAACAATAACTACTATGCTGACCCCTACAACAGCAACGCCAACTATTTCATTGGAGAGACAACAACAATGCGCACGGCATATACGGTCTATCCCATCGACCTCTCTGCTGCAGGTCTCGAAGCGTGGAAGGTCATCTGCGACAATGCCCCTGACAATGCGCAGATTACTTGCTCACGCAGCGATGTCAGCGGTCTCACCAGCGTCTATAAGAATGGTTACTTCTTCCTGCCTACGGGTGTGACGCCTGCAAGCACGGACTTCACGTTGGAAGGTGCTACCAGCATCACCGTGGATGCAGATGACAAGACGGTCACCCTCGAGTATGATCCCGATTTGTCAATTGTAGCAGAGGGCGTTAGTGTCACTCAGGGATACCAAACGGCAGGACGTGGCAATGAGAACGCTTTGTTGCTGCGCATTGATGTTACACCTTTTGCTGGTATGACTTCAGCTAATCTCACCGTTTCCCTGAAAGATGAAACGAAAGACAATATCAGTAGCCTCTATCTCTATGAGAGTGATGCTTTGGAGTTCATTGCCAATATTCCCAACACAAAACTGGCAACCACGACCGACTTCAGTACGGGTACAGCAACCCTCAGCCTCGGCGATGTCACCACAGGAACGCACCACTATTGGCTCTGTGCTACGGTAAAGAGTGATGCTGCTCTTGGAACGATTCTCGACGCTGCCGTTACGAACATTGGCTACACCAGCACATCAGATTCGCCCAAGGCAATGTCGTGTGACCTCACTGCTGTTGGCGACCCATCCAAGCAGGGTGCGAAGGTCTTTGCGCAACAGCTGTTTTTTGCTAAACCAACCCAGGACAACTGCCGCTATTGGCGAATACCTGCGTTAATAAAGGTCGAAAACGGCGACCTCGTTGCTGCTATTGACAAACGTTACAACAGTAATAGCGACCTTGGAAATCATAAGATTGATGTCGTATCATATCGAAGCACCGATGGTGGACGTACGTGGGGCAACCAAGCTACGGTGGCTGCCGGTGATGGATTCTCTGCTTCTGCCTATGGATTTGGAGATGCCGCTCTCACTCGTGCAGCAAATGGCGACCTCGTTTGTTTGATGGCCGCAGGCAATGTGATGTGGTCTACAAATACCATCAATGGTATGATGTATGCGGGCGTGGCACGTAGCACGGACAATGGTGCTACTTGGTCGCTCGTTCCTAATATCTTTACTACGGAGAACTTCTATGACGAGGTACATAATACTCAAGGTAGCATTGGCTTTACCAATCACTTCGCAACCTCGGGTAAGGGCTTGACCACCAATGATGGCATCATTATGTACACGACTAACTGTTTGGAATCGGGAACGAAATCACCTGCCCTTAACTACATACTTTATTCTGTAGATAATGGTGTTCATTGGCGCTTGAGCAATGCACTCGCTTATTCAGGAACAGACGAATCGAAACTCGAGCAACTGAGCGATGGTTCGCTTCTGCTTTCTGTCCGTCAGAGTGGTAATCGTGGTTGGAACAAGGCCACTTACACCAAGAACGATGATGGCACAGTTACCTTCAATTGGGGCACACAATATCGTACCAGTGACATTACAGGTAACGCTTGCAATGCCGACATTATCAACTATGGTCGTGAAGCAGGTATGGGCGATGATGTTCTCATCCATTCCTACATTAACTCTAGTGCCCGTGAAAGTCTCCAATTGGCTATGAGTCTCGATGGTGGCAACTCATGGAAGGACATTTATAACATCCAGCCCAATGGCTCATGCTATTCCACCATGCAGGTGCTTGCTGATGGAACGCTGGCTATCCTCTTTGAAGACGAGTCCTACAGCGCAGGCAACGGCTATGCCATCAACTACATCACTATCACGAAGGAACAGATTGAGGCTTGGCATGAAGCGTTAGTTAATCAACTGTATCCTACAGATGCAAGTCAAGTTAAGAACACTGTCACAGCTTCCACTATAGGTTGTGATACTTGGGGCTCTCTCTCTGATGCAGCCTATGGTAGGTGGTCACGTACCTGGACTTCTAACGCTAATTCTGGCGTGGCTGGTCTGACAATCACTAGTAACGGATATGGTTTTGATAGGGCTAATGTGTATAATCAACGTGTCATGACTCTGCGTCCCAGTTCGGATGGTGCTACGGATATCATCACCATCACGGCTCCTTCTGGTTTTGTCATCGATAGTTACACCATCACTGGACGTAACTACTCGAGTAGTCAGACCTATCAGATGTGGGTGGACGAAAATAATAAAATAACAACCAGTACCACAGGCGGAACGTTGACGGTGAATGGTATAAATGCTACTTCAACAAGCTTTAGTTTCTATGGTAGTAGCTCTAGTACGAACTACCTCTGCATTACCAACTTCATCATCACGTTGAAGACTGCTAAGGAGGTTCCTTTGAACGTGGTGGGCGATGCGTCCTACGCTACTCTTTACCTGCCTTACGCTATCAGTCTCCCTGAAAACACTAAGGCATACACGGTCACTGGTATTGAGAATGACTACGCTCAACTCACTGAGATTCCTGATGTTGTGCCTGCAACGACGCCTGTTATACTCATAAATTCGGCGAGCGAAGCATCTGTCTTGTGTGCGATGACAAATGAGACTACTTCCTATAGCGGACCAAACTTCCTGCATGGAACACTCTTCAATCGCCTACTTGACCTCAGTAACGATTCACCTTATTATTCTTTGGGTCGAAAGGATGGTAACATCGGTTTCTACAAGTTCAGCAGCGCAGGAAAGACCACCATTACCCTTGGAGCAAACAAAGCTTTTCTTGAAGTTCCACAGTCAGTTGGTGTGAAGGGCTTCACGTTTAATTTTGGTGGAATTGTTGATGGCATCGATTCGCTGGAGCGTCAGCCGTCTGACCGTGTGATTTACGATCTCGCAGGTCGTCGTGTCAGCCAGCCTACGCGCGGGCTATATATCGTGGATGGAAAGAAAGTAGCAATCAAGTAAAACATAGTAAACGATGAAAAAACAATATATCTCTCCAACGACGGATAGCGTTCGCATAAATGGTCGCGATGAACTTCTCCAATCAGGAATCATCATTGGCAGTGGCGGCTCTACGGTTGATGATGAGGAAGACATCGGCTTTGTCAAAGAAGAGCGCGGCGGCAGCAGCCGTGGCGGTGGCCGTGGCGTATGGGACGATGACTGGTCGAAACAATAGTACACAATATACGTATATCTAAGGCTTAAAGGATAATGAAAAACTTACGACAAATATTCTTCCTTTTGCTACTAAGCATTTGCTGCACAGCAACGGCAGCCCTATCCAGCGGCTACTTTCGCATCCTGAGCAATGCCTATGAGGGGCGCTATATTACAGAAAATATAAGCGAGCATAACCTGACTACGGCATCGTTAAACGAAACGAACTATGCACAAGTGTGGTATCTCAACGTGTCGGGCAGCAACGTAACCATCAAAAATGCACTGACAGACCGCTATGTTCAGACAAATTCCGCATGGTCTGCTCTGTACACAACTAATACCGGCACTAAGCAATTCACTTATGCTGAAACCGATGCCATCTACACCTTCACAGATGGCGGCTTGGGGACGTCTTACGCCTATGGCCTGCATTGCGCAGCCACTCAGTCCTACAATGTTGTGCGATGGTATACTGATGCAGACGCATCCAAATGGCAGATTGAATCAGTCACCATCAATCAATCGGATTTGGCCGCTCAGAAAGCCGCTCTTGCTGAAGTCTCGGCATCGCAGCTAACAGCCTTCTTTACCACCACAGCCTGCACTGAGCTCAAGAGCAATTACGCCTCGATGAGCGATGCCAGCCTGCGCTCGGCCATGAGCGCCCTGCCCACGACCATTCAGGAGATGGCCCTCAAAGTGAAGAATAATAGTTGGACAACCTATGATGGTTGGGACAAGACTGAGAAGACCTTCCGCGTGGCGGACTACAAGGCCTACAGTAGCGGCGACCGCTGGACAGGTATCTTAGGTTATGGCCATCACTTCGGGCGGCTGAGCAATCCAACGGGCATTTATGCTAAAGCTGGCGAGGTGCTCCAGGTTTATGTTGGGCCAATCCCTGACGGGCAGACCGTGAAACTTGAGATTGCTGGCTACGGGCAGGCGTCTGGTTCGCAGTATGCGTTGCATGAGGGAATGAATGCAGTCCTTGTAGCTGCGAGCGGCAACTGCTTCGTCTTCTACGAGGTGGATAATACCACAGGCGGCGCAGCCCCCTACACGCCTATAGCCACCTATGCCCCAGTGACTGTACATGTTGAGGGCGGAACCGTTCAAGGCTGTTTCGACCTTACGCGCAGCTTCACCAATGCAGACTTTGCGGCTATGAAGACCTATCTCATGTCGGAGAAGACGTTTTGCCTAAAAAGTTCTACGCATGTCTTCAACCTTTATCGCGACTTGCTCATCAGTGCCTTAAGCGTAGATATGAAGGTTGAAGAAATGATGAACTACTGGGCTGGCACAGCTCAGCTGCAGGATGACCTGACAGCCCGTGGCGACTTTGACGAGTATTGCAATAATGTATATTCTGTAACAGGTCATGCCGGCAGCGGCAACCCCCACGCCACGACCTACGGGACGAACTACTATGAAGCAGCTTACACCGGCCTCTTCAATGTCGACCAGCTGCAGCAGTCTTCAGGCAGCCTATGGACGATTGCCCATGAGCAAGGGCACAATCGTCAGAAGCTAATCCAGATGATAGGAACGACGGAGGTTTCTAATAACACGTTCTCCAATGCCTGCCTCGACTGGCAAGGGCGCTACACCTCGCGCGTCAATACGTTGAAGAGTTCTTTCGACCGCTGGCAGAATGGTGAGTCGTGGCCCGAGCGCATAGCATCCAACGGCACATGGGACTGCCTGCACCTCTACACTCAGCTCTATCAGTACTTCCATCAGGCTGGCTACGATACCGACTTCTTCCCCAACCTCTTCCGCGCCTTTCGCCAGTCGCCAATGACCCTTAGGGCAGGCACGCCCGTACCAGCATCGGAGGACTACTTGAAGTTCTATCAGACTTGTTGCGACGTGGCCCAGCTCGACCTAACTGAGTTCTTCGAAGTCTACAGCTTCTTCATCCTTCCACCTTATCAGGAGGCACAAACCATCAATGGTGTCAACACCGGCAACTATTGGTGGACTATTGGTGATTATAGTACCTATTACGTCTATGTCACGCAGGAGATGATTGACGAAGCCAAGGCCGCCGTGGCTGCCAAGGGTTACCCGAAGAGCAACATTATGTTCATAGAAGACCGCATCACCGCACCCTTGGCTACCTACGAGGGCCATGCCGAAGGTGAGGTGCGGAAGACGTACGATGGCGGTGACGTCGCCGACGGTGCTTATGGCGAGACGGGCCAGTACACTACCTTCGACGAAGCGTGCTCGGACTATAGCTTTAACATCAGCGAGCGTGGTAATGTCATCGTCAGAGGCTCGGGTGCCGTAGGCTTTAAGGTCTATGATGCCAGCGGCAACCTCATAGGAGTATATAACACCACTACGTTTGTACTCCCCGCCGCAGCCTTTGACGAGAACGGCCTTAAGAGCGGCTACGTCATTAAGGCCGCAGCTGGCGATGGAACTGATGCAGTCATGACGAGAGACGAGAGTATAGAGGTCAATGAGTTCCCGAAGACGGGAGTGTGGTATACTCTTAGCACACCGCTGCGCGCGAGCAGATATGTCACAAGCGAAGGAGCATCAACAGGCATTGTCAGCACTGAAACATCTACTCCTACAGCCGAAATGCAATGGCAATTTGTGCTGCGCGATGGTGAGGCCGAGACGTTCGATATCGTAAATCTCAGTGACGGCTCTTACATAGACCCGTCCACAGCAACCTCTGGAAAACAACTTTATACTTCAAGCACTCAGCCTTCGTCAGGTTGGAAAGTCTCATCTTCTGGCACTGAAGGGCTTTATATAGTTTACAGTGGCACCAACCAATTGCATATAGGCAACTGGGGTAATAGCTATAATGTACTCAATTGGGGCGGTGGCAGTAACACCACTGACGACGGTTGCCTATTTGCCATTGAGCCCGTTGATGATCTTTCTTCTACAGCCCTCGAAGAGCTTTACGGACTTAGCATGAGCATTGCTACCGAGCCGGCGGATAATCTTGAAGTGGGGCAGTGGTACGTCATGTTCGACCGAGGACCCAATCATGGCTATCTTTATGAGAACGCAACTTCGCATACGTTATATAATACTAACACAGCTCCTTCCGGCTCTCCAACGGAGGCTGCCCGTTATTTCGTTCGCCTTGTCAACGCTCCTGGCGACGGCTATTACTATCTGCAGGACGGTTTCGGCAATTACTTCTGGAAGTTCCTACAGTCGACGCCTGTTGCCACGACCTCT
Source organism: Bacteroidaceae bacterium (assembly GCA_017429945.1). Classification (GTDB taxonomy): domain Bacteria; phylum Bacteroidota; class Bacteroidia; order Bacteroidales; family Bacteroidaceae; genus Physcousia. Next base: position 17,361 of record JAFRNY010000064.1, on the reverse strand, counting down.
TATCCCACCTCGCGCATCAAGATAGCTAAGATAGCTGGTGCCGACGGGCATTACTATTTGCAGTGCGCCAATAACAACGTCATCCTTGATGCAAACACAACATATAACGGCGATGCAACCGTGGTGGGCTATGGCACCGCAGTTCCCACCTCCACGGGCGGCAACAACGACTGGGCCTTCTATCCCGTAACGCTTTACCTCCCTGGTGACGTCAACCTCGACGGCAGCGTGACGATCGCTGACGTGACGGCCCTCGTCAACATAATCCTTGGCAAGGCAAGTGAGTCCCATGGTGTGGCAGATATCAATGGCGATGGCTCGGTCACGATAGCTGACGTGACGGCCTTAGTGAACATTATTCTCGGTAAATAGATTACACATTAAATTATATTAGACAAATGAAGACATCAATCAAAATCATGGCCTTGGCCCTCGCGATGCTTGTGGGCCTGGGCGGCTATCTGAAAGCCCAATCGTCGGTAGGCGTAGGCGCCCAGATAAAGACGGAAAGCAGTATTGTCGACGGTGGCAAGTACGTTGTGCAGTCTACCGCATCGGGTAATCCGTATATCACTGATGCCGGCACTTATTATTCAATCCCTAATGCCGGCAATAGCCCCACCACCGCATCGGTCTATTATTTCTATAGCAACGGCGACGGCACGTGGAAGCTGAAGAATCAGGCTACAGGCAAGTTCTTAGGCATTCCCGTCGGGCAGCAGGAGTTGACGCCGGCCATAGAGATAGAAGCCGGAAGCTGGAAACTCAACCTCTCGAACGGCACGGCCCACCCTTCAGCTCCCGATGCTGATGGTACAGAATGGTACTTCGATAGAATGTCACAGAAGTTAGTGGCTTGGACAAGCGGTACCAGCGTGGCTCAGCGCGTCAAGATATTCGAGGTCGATGCTCCTCTCTCTACAGAGGCTTTGCCTGAGCTGGCCGGAAAGATGATGACGTTGGCCGAAGAACCTGCAGCCGATTTGTCGACCGACACGTGGTATGTGATGTTCGACCGCGGCTACACCGACGGTCGCTATCCTCACGGTTATCTCTACGAAGATGAGGCCTCACATACGCTCTATAACAGTGCCGATGCCCCTTCAGGCACGGCCGTCTCGGCAGCGCCTTACCTCGTACGTCTCTCTGACGCCGGCGACGGACGCTATTACATTCAGAATGGCTTTGGCAACTATTTCGGCGCCTTCAACCAGGCCACGGCAGTGCCTGTGGTAGCCGGTGCTTCGGTGCCTGTCATCGTAGAAAAGATTGCCGGCACCGACGGCCATTTCTACCTTCAGACGCCTTCGACCGGCATCGTCCTTGACGCCAACGACGTCCGCAATGGCAAGGCAACGGTCGTAGGATGGGGTTCCAGCGCTCCTACGGCTACGGGCGGCAACAACGACTGGGCCTTCTATCCCGTAGAACTTGAGGATATAGGCGACGAGGTTGCTCTTTTCATAGGTGATGTCACGGTGACGCAGGGCTATCAGACCACAGGCCGCGGCAACGAACATGCCCTGATGTTGCGCATTGACATGGCGCCGTCGAAGGCCTTACAGACCGCTACGCTCCACTTCGCTCTCGATGCTACGACGGCTTCAAATATCTCTGCTTTGAGCATCTACGAAGCAAAAAATGCCGAATTCATCGCAAATATCCCCGATGCTCCTATAGGACAGACGACGGAAATCAGTGAACATGCGAGCGTGACGCTCGAGAATCTGTCGGCAGGTAGCCATCGTCTCTGGCTCTGCGCCACGGTGAAGGATGATGCCGAACTAGGTGCCATCCTCGATGCCGCTCTCACGACGATATCCTATTTCTCGACGGCCGATGTGGAACTTGACGTTGCAAGCATCGGTAATCCCTCGCGCCAGGGCCTGAAGGTCTTCGAAAAGCAGAACTTCGTGTTTGCCCCCACCACCGACGACTGCCGCTTCTATCGTATTCCGGCAATGGTATTAGATGCCGACGGCAATATCGTAGTGGCCTCCGACAAGCGCTACAACAGCAACTCGGACCTCGGCAACCATAAGATTGACGTAGTGTCGAAGCGTAGCGAAGATGGCGGCGCCTCTTGGCAGGACTATGCCACCGTAGCCGTAGGCGATGGGCGCACGGCGGCTTACTTCGGTTATGGTGATGCCGGCCTGACCCGTGCTTCAAATGGCGACCTCGTCTGTATCATGGCAGCCGGCAATAAGATGTGGGGCTCTAATGCCACTGATGGAATGAAGTATGCCGGCCTGGCCAAGAGTTTCGACAACGGCCGCTCTTGGACGCTCGTACCCAACCTCTTCGACACAAACCTGTTCTACGACGAGAACAGCTCCGACGGTTCACTCAGTATGTCTAACATCTTCTGCACCTCGGGCAAGGGCCTTACGACAAGCGATGGCGTGATCATGTATACCACCAACTGCCGCGCTATGGGCAGTTCGGGGCCCAATCTCATCTACGTTCTGTATTCCACCGACCGTGGCGAGACGTGGCGCATGAGCAACGCCTTGGCTTACTCGGGTGGCGACGAGTCGAAGCTCGAACAGATGAACGATGGTTCTCTGCTTCTGTCAGTGCGTCAGAGCGGCAATCGTGGCTTCAACACCGCCACCTACACCAAGAACGACGATGGCACCGTGACCTTCAACTGGGGTGCACAATATCGTACTTCCGACATCTGGGGCAACGCCTGCAATGGCGATATCATTTATTATAGTCGCCAGTCTGACACTACACCCGACATAATGCTCCATTCGTTCATCAACACCAGCGGGCGCGAGAGTCTGCAGCTGTCGATGAGCCTCGATGGCGGTAAGAAGTGGCAGGACGTCTATAACATCCAGCCTAACGGTTCGTGTTATTCTACGATGGTAACCCTTCCCGACGGTAATGTCGCTATCCTCTATGAAGATGAGTCGTATAGTGCCGGCAATGGTTATGCTATCAATTTCGTGACGATCACCCGCGAGCAGATTCTCGACTGGTACGTTGGCCTGGGCGGTCAGTTGCCCGAGCCCGAGCCTGACGGCATAAGCACATCGCGTGTTGCCGTAGAGCCTTCAACAACTGGTATCTACAACGTAGCCGGCCAGCGCACCGACCATTTGCGACGTGGCGTAAATGTCGTCGGCGGCCGTAAGGTTGTTGTGAAGTGAATTGTATTAAAGCTCCGCTTGTTTTGGAAGGGGAGAGTTAAAGGGAAGTTAAAGGGACGATACCATAGTCAGTGCCTGCTTTCATTTAAGCGACACACCCACTAAAGTATCGTCCCTTTAACTTCCCTTTAACTTCCCTTTAACTTCCAGTTTAGTTACCCAGCTCTGAGATAAATTGAATGCGCACGAGTCGTATCTGGTCCTCGGTGTATTCGTCTTCGAGTTCGTCGAGCGCGTCGTCGATGTCGTCGGTCTCGCTCTCGCGGAAGTATTCGAAGATATCGTCTATCTGCTCAGAATCCATAGTCGACTCGAGGTAATATCTTATGTCGAGCTTTGTGCCGCTGTCCACGATGGCGTCGAGTTCGTCGAGGAAGTCCTCAAACTCAAGTCCCATAGATTTTGCCAGCAGCTCGAGGTCGACCTTGCGGTCTACGCTCTGAATGATTCTTACCTTGTTTTTGCTCTTGTTGGCTACGGTGCGCACGCGCAGGTCCTCCGGCCTGTCGATGCCGTAGTATTCGCAATGCTTGGCGATGAGTTTGCAGAACTCTTCGCCGTAGCGTTTGGCCTTGCCTTCGCCTACGCCTGGGATGTTCTTCAGCTCATCGATGGTCACGGGGTACATCGTGGCCATGGCGTCGAGCGATGCATCCTGGAAGATGACGTAAGGCGGAATGTCTTTCTCGCGTGCCACTTGCTTGCGTAGGTCTTTGAGCTGTGCGAGCAGTTCTGGGTCGAGCACATTCATGCCACCTTCAGGCTCTACGAAGTCTGTCTCGAAGTCGTTGTCTTCGGTGATGTAGAACGTCTTAGGCGACTTTATGAATCGTGTGCCTTCGGGCGTCAGTTTTATCAGTCCGTAGTTCTCTACCTCTTTGTAGATATATCCGCTGAGCAGTGCCTGGCGTATTACGGCATTCCAGTGGCGTGCGTCCTTGTCGTCGCCCGAGGCGTAGCATTCGAGGTCGTCGTGAGCATGTGCTATGACCTCTTCTGTCGGGTTGCCGATGAGCACATTGATGATGTGCGGTGCCTTGAAGTTCTGCTTCGTATCGCGCACGACGATGAGCATCGTGACGAGGTCTTGTGTTGCCTCGATGCGCTGTTTCGGATGCAGGCAGTTGTCGCAGTTTTGGCAGTTGTCGGGTTTATATTCCTCGCCGAAATAGTGTAGGAGCACGCGTCGGCGGCAGACCGAGGTCTCGGCGTAGGCAGCTGTCTCTTGCAGCAGCTGTCGGCCGATGTCTTGTTCAGCCACGGGCTTTCCCTCCATGAATTTCTCGAGTTTACGTATGTCGCGCGATGTGTAGAAGGTGATGCATTTACCTTCTCCTCCGTCGCGCCCTGCGCGCCCTGTTTCCTGATAGTATCCTTCGAGGCTCTTGGGAATGTCGTAGTGGATTACGAATCTCACGTCAGGCTTGTCGATGCCCATGCCGAAGGCAATTGTGGCCACGATGACGTTGATCTCGTCCATGACGAAATCGTCCTGTGTCTGCGTGCGCGTCGGTGTGTCCATACCGGCGTGATAGGCTCGTGCGTTGATGTCGTTGGCTCGCAGTATCTCGGCCAGTTCCTCAACTTTCCGCCGCGAGAGGCAGTAAATGATGCCGCTCTTGCCAGGGTTTTGCTTGATGAACTTTACGATATCCTTGTCTATGTCCTTCGTCTTGGGCCTTACTTCGTAGTAAAGGTTCGGGCGATTGAACGAGCTGCAGAACTCTGTGGCATCGGGCATCCCCAGGTTTTTCTTGATGTCGTCGCGCACCTTGTCGGTGGCAGTGGCTGTGAGGGCGATGACTGGCGCCACGCCAATCTCGTTGACTACTGGGCGTATGCGCCGGTATTCAGGCCTGAAGTCGTGCCCCCATTCCGAGATACAGTGTGCTTCGTCGACGGCATAGAATGAAATCTTCACTTGCTTGAGGAAATCGGCATTCTCCTCTTTCGTGAGCGATTCCGGCGCTACATATAGCAATTTCGTTCGTCCGGCCAGCACGTCGTTTTTGACTTGGTCGAGGGCAGCGCGGTTGAGCGACGAGTTCATGAAGTGTGCTATGGCGTCGTCGGCGCTCACTTGGCGTATGGCGTCGACTTGGTTTTTCATGAGTGCGATGAGCGGAGAAATGACAATTGCCGTGCCCTCCATGATGAGGGCCGGCAATTGATAGCATAGCGATTTACCTCCGCCCGTGGGCATGAGCACAAAAGTATCGTGCCCTTCAAGCAGGTTGTTTATTATAGCTTCTTGGTCGCCTTTAAAGCTGTCGAAACCAAAGTAATGCTTCAGATATTCGGTGAGTTCTTTGTGTTGCTTCATAGGTTGGCTTTTCATTCTGGTTACAAAGATATAAACAAAAATGACAATAATCCAACTTTTTCCTCACTTTTTTCGAAAAAAATATCCTCAGCGGCCTAGGCGAGCGCTAAATTTGCCTTTTCGAGCTGCGCGCGGGTGTACTCGAGTGTGACTTTGTATGTTTTTTTGCCAGACGATGGCAGCTCAAACTGCGGTTCCATCATCACGGCTTCTACGATACTTCGCAGTCCTCGTGCCCCGAGTTTGTACTCCACGGCTTTGTCCACCATATATTCGAGCGCGTCGTCGTCGAAGCTTAGCTTTATACCGTCCATTGCGAAGAGTTTCTCTTGCTGCCGGATGATGGAGTTGCGCGGCTCGGTGAGGATTGCTCTCAGGGCTTTGCGGTCGAGCTGGTCGAGGTATGTGAGCACTGGCAGTCGGCCTATGATCTCGGGAATGAGCCCAAATGACTTGAGGTCTTGGGGCGAGATATACTTCATGAGGTCGTTGCGGTCGATTCGTGCTACGTTCTGCACCGAGTTGTAGCCTACGACGTGTGTGTTCAGTCGTTGCGCTATCTTTCGTTCGATGCCGTCGAACGCTCCGCCGCAGATAAAGAGGATATTGCGCGTGTCAACGTGTATGTAATCCTGGTCGGGGTGCTTGCGCCCGCCTTTAGGCGGCACGTTGACTATTGTGCCTTCGAGCATCTTCAGCAGCCCCTGCTGCACGCCTTCGCCCGAGACGTCGCGTGTGATGCTTGGGTTGTCGGCCTTGCGGGCGATTTTGTCTATCTCATCTACGAAGACGATGCCTCGCTGAGCGGCTTCGAGATTGTAGTCGGCCACTTGCAGCAGGCGTGTCAGTATGCTCTCTACGTCCTCTCCGACGTAACCGGCCTCGGTGAAGACCGTGGCGTCGACGATGGTAAAGGGCACATCGAGCAGCCGTGCGATAGTTCGGGCGAGCAACGTCTTGCCGGTGCCAGTGGGCCCGACCATGATTACGTTGCTCTTCTCGATCTCCACGCCGTCATCGCCTTTTTTCTGGCCGAGACGTTTGTAGTGGTTGTAAACGGCTACGCTGAGGTAGCGTTTGGCATCGTCCTGTCCGATGACGTATTCGTCGAGGTGCTGCTTTATCTGAGCGGGCTTAGGCAGGTGGCTCCAGTCGAAGGTTTTCTGCGATTGGCTCCTCTGCTGTGCCTCGGCTTTGCTGCTGCCGTGCGTGATCTCTTTCTGCTGCTCCACAATCTGGTAGGCCTGCACCACACATTCATCGCAGATGCAGCCATTGAGCCCGTTGATGAGCAACGCCACCTCTCTCGAACTGCGTCCGCAGAACGAGCAATGTCCCATGTCGTTTTTCTTAGCCATTAATGTATTTAATGTACGCGCGTGCGTCACGCTTTGCGCGTGAGCACTTGGTCTATCATACCGTAAGCCTTGGCTTCCTCGGCTGTCATCCAGTAGTTGCGGTCGGAGTCGGCCCAAACCTTGTCGTAGTCGGTGTGGCTGTGGTCTGCGATAATCTGATAGAGCTCTTTCTTGAGCTTCTGTATCTCGCGTGCCTCGATTTCGATATCGCTGGCCTGACCCTGTACGCCTCCGAGCGGTTGGTGAATCATGACGCGGCTGTGGGGTAGGGCAGAGCGCTTGCCTTCGGTGCCTGCCACTAGCAGCACGGCGGCCATCGAGGCAGCCATACCTGTGCAGATTGTAGCTACGTCTGAGGTCACGAACTGCATCGTGTCATATATGCCGAGTCCGGCCGACACGCTTCCGCCGGGCGAGTTGAGGTAGATGCTGATGTCCTTGCCGGGGTCTGCGCTGTCGAGGTATAATAGCTGTGCCTGCAGGGTGTTGGCAGTGTAGTCGTCGATGGGTGTTCCGAGGAAGATGATGCGGTCCATCATCAGGCGGGAGAAAACGTCCATCTGCGTGACGTTGAGCTGACGTTCCTCAAGGATGTAAGGGTTGAGGTATTGGTTTTGCAGGCTTACGTAGTCATCGAGCACTTGGCCGTTGATGCCAAGGTGACCTGTAGCGAACTTACGGAAATCGTTGTGCTGCATAACTCTGATATTAGCTTGATTGTTTATTTCTTTTCGTAGAGCTTGTTGAAGTCTTCAAGGCTGACGCTCTTCTTCTGGAGTTTCACTACGTCCTTGAGTGCTTCGCCGAGCTTGCGCTCTACGGTGCGAGCTACGAGGTTGTCGAGTTGGTCGCGCTTCTTGAGCTGCTCGTTGGCGTAGTTGGTGATGACCTCGTCGGGCACGTTTGCCATGCCGTATTGTGCGAACTGCATTCGTGTCTGCTCCTTTGCGCTCTCGAGCACGTCGTCCTGCTCCACCTTGATGCCTGTCTGGTCGGCCAACTGCTCTTTGATGAGGTGCCATTCGAGCTCCTTGATGCTGCCTGCGTAGTTGTCCTCGACGTATTTCTCGTCCTTGTCGGGGTTGTTTGCGCGCATGATTCGCTTGAGCAGCTCGTCGGGCCACTGGAGGTCGCCGATGCGCTTCTCGAGATATTCGCGAACGTCGACGAGGAATCGGAACTGGCTGTCGCGTGCGAACTGCTCTTCGATCTGCGCCTTCACGCGGGCGCGGAACTCGTCCTCGCTCTTGACGTTGCCTTCGCCAAACACCTGGTCGAAGAGCTCCTGCGTGAGCTCTGCGGGCACGTAGCGTGTGATCTCGTTGATCTGGAAGCTGAAGTTGCTGCGCACGTTCTCGGCTTCTTCCTTGGTGATGCCGAGGAGCGAAGAGAGCTCTATCGAGCTGTTCTCGTAGGCTTCGGCGGGATTGATTGTGACTACGGTATTCGCCTGCACGCCGTCGAACTTGCGCTTCTGGTCGTCGTTCTTGAAGTAGGAGGGGAGCATGACGGCGTCCTCCTTCTGAATGCCTCCCTCGAGAATATTGCCGGCCTCGTCGAGCTCGGCGATATGTCCTTTGACCATATCGCCTTCGGCGTAGCTGTCGACCTTGTCGTAGTGTCCGGCGCGCTGTGCGTAGGCTTTCACTTGTCCGTCGACCATCTCGTCGGTGACTTCGATTGTGTAGAAGGGCACCTTGTCCTTGTCGGAGAGTTTGGCGTCGAACTGCGGAGCGAGAGCGATGTCGAATATGAATTCGAGCTGGTCGGCTTCGAAGTCGATGGCCTGCTGCTTCTCGCTAGCGAGTGGCTCGCCAAGCATGTCGACTTTCTCCTCGCGCAGGTAGCCGTAGAGTTTCTCGGAGAGCAGTTTCTGCACTTCCTCGGCGGTGATTTCGCTGCCGAAACGCTTGCGCAGGAGGCTCGTGGGCACCTGTCCCGGGCGGAAACCAGGCAGTGCGGCTTTCTTGCGATAGTCTTTGAGCGCTTTCTCTACGCGCTCCTGATAGTCGGCCTTCTCGAAGCTGATGGTCAGTTCAGCGGCCACGTCGGATGTCTTGTTGAATTGAATGTTCATGATTCTGTAGTTGTATTATTTGTTTTGTTATCTTCTTCTTGCTCTGATGCTTGCTCTTGCGCCTGGCTCTTGGCTTCCTCGGCAATTCGTTCTCGCTCCATGGCCTCGAAGTCCTTCGGGCGGAGCACGAAGCTGTTGGTGAGGTAACGTGCTCTCACTATGGGGTTCTCTGCCAGTTCCTCGGGCTTGCCTTTGAAGAGGATGCGTCCCTCGAAAAGCATATAGGCCCGGTCGGTGATGCAGAGCGTCTCCTCGACGTTGTGGTCGGTGATTAGCACGCCGATGTTCATTCGCTTGAGTTTCCACACGATGAGCTGGATGTCTTCCACGGCGATGGGGTCGACTCCGGCAAAGGGCTCATCGAGCATCACGAACTTGGGGTCGATGGCCAGGCATCGTGCTATCTCTGTGCGTCGGCGCTCGCCTCCGCTGAGGCGGTCGCCTAGGTTCTTTCGCACGTGCTGTAGGCGGAACTCGCGTATTAGCATCTCCAGTTTCTCGCGCTTGTATTCTTCGCTGCAGTCCTTGCGCAGCTCCAGCACGCTGGCGATATTGTCTTCGACGCTCATCTTGCGGAAGACGCTGGCTTCCTGCGCCAGATAACCTATACCCTTCTTTGCGCGCTTGTACACGGGCAAGTCCGTGACCTCCTCTTCACCTATGAACACTCGGCCTTCGTTAGGAATTACGAGGCCTGTGGTCATATAGAACGAGGTGGTCTTGCCGGCACCGTTAGGCCCGAGCAGTCCTACGATCTCGCCTTGGTCGACGTGGAAGTTGACGTTGTCGGCCACGGTGCGCTTGCCGTAGATCTTCTTCAGGTGCTCGGCACAGAGTCGCAGAGGCTCTGTCTGGTGGGGTGCCAGAAAGAGCGGCGACGAGGGGTCGGCGGTCGCTTGTTGTGGGGTGTTTATGTGCTTATTTTCTGTCATAGGTGCGCTAAGAGTGCGCAAAATTACATAATATTTGTTGAATTCGACTGCTTTTATCGAAAAAACTTGAGCCGCAGGTGTCTCTTTTAGTCTTTTTTGACTAATTTTGCGGCGAATTTCAAAAGGTTTAATCAATTAGAGCGTATGTTTTCAGCCATATTCAAGCCCTTGCAAACCTTCGGCCGCTACCTTCAGTTGATGGGTAAGGTGTTTGCCCGTCCCGAGCGTCTGCGCATGTATTGGAAGCAGTATGTGAAAGAGATGCAGCAGCTCGGCGTCGACAGCATCGGCATCGTGCTGATGATCTCGTTTTTCATCGGAGCCGTGATTTGTATCCAGATGAAAGTGAACATCCAGAGCCCCTGGATGCCACGCTTCACTACGGGCTATACTACGCGCGAGATTCTGCTGCTCGAGTTCTCATCGTCGATCATGTGTCTGATTCTTGCCGGTAAGGTGGGCTCAAACATCGCCTCGGAGATAGGCACTATGCGCGTCACTCAGCAGATTGATGCCCTGGACATCATGGGCGTTAACTCGGCGTCGTTCCTCATCCTGCCTAAGATTATGGCGCTGCTGACGATGATTCCCGTGCTGGTCACCTTCTCCATGGTTGCCGGTTTCGCCGGTGCCTACGCCATCAGCTTCGCCGGCATCCTCACGCCCGACGACCTCACCTATGGCCTGCAGCACTCGTTCAACCAATGGTTCGTGTGGATGAGCATAATCAAGAGCTTCTTTTTTGCCTTCATCATCGCCTCGGTGTCGTCGTTCTACGGCTATACCGTCGAGGGTGGTTCCGTGGAGGTCGGCAAGGCATCGACCGACAGCGTAGTCCACTGCTCCATGCTTATTCTTTTTGCCGACATCTTCTTAACTCAGATTCTGTCATGATAGAGGTCCGTTCACTATATAAGTCGTTCGAGGACAAGGATGTGCTCATCGACATCAACACCCGCTTCCTTGAGGGCCAGACCAACCTCATCATTGGTCAGTCGGGCTCGGGCAAGACGGTGCTGATGAAGTGTCTTGTAGGTTTGTTGGAGCCCACGCGCGGTCAGATTCTTTATGACGGGCGCGACTTTGTTCGCATGAATAAAAACGAGCGCACGGCCTTGCGGCGTGAGATGGGCATGATTTTCCAGTCGGCCGCCTTGTTCGACTCTATGTCGGTGCTCGAGAACGTGATGTTCCCGCTCGATATGTTCTCGTCGATGACTCTGCGCGAGCGCAAGGAGCGGGCGCGCCAGTGCCTCGACCGCGTCAACCTCTCTGACGCCGAGAAGAAGTATCCGGGCGAAATCTCGGGCGGTATGCAGAAACGCGTGGCAATAGCGCGAGCCATAGCGCTGAACCCCAAGTACCTCTTCTGCGACGAGCCCAACAGCGGCCTCGACCCGAAGACCAGCCTCGTCATTGATGCCCTCATCCACGATATCACCGTGGAGTATAACATGACGACTATCATGAACACCCACGACATGAACTCCGTCATGGGTATCGGCGACAGCATCATCTTCATCAAGGAAGGCCATCAGGAGTGGAAGGGCGACAAGACGCAGGTGGCAACGTCGGACAACAAGGCCCTCACCGACTTCATCTTCGCTTCAGACCTCCTGCAGAAAGCGCGCAAGGCCTTCGTGTGAATGGGGATTCGGATTATCGGATTATTCGGATTATTCGGATTATTCGGAATACTCGGATTACTCCGATTATTCCGAGTATTCGATTATTCCGAACGCTCCGAATCGCCTTACGCGACCGGTCGAATAGCCTCACACATGCGGTCGAATAACCCCACACGTGCGGTCGAATAGCCCCACACATGCGGTCGGATTTTGGCTTCAGCACGTGTTTTTTCGCCTTTTAACCTCTATTATTTGTTTATGTGCGCGCGAAAGTCTATCTTTGCAGCCGAAAAAGCAAAATAGACAGTGATTTCAGTCGAGCATCTTTCCGTAGAATTCAGTGCCAAGCCGTTGTTCACCGACGTCAGTTTCGTCGTGAACGACCGCGACCGCATAGCCCTTACCGGCAAGAACGGTGCGGGCAAGTCGACACTGCTGAAGATAATGGCAGGGCAGCAGAGCCCCACAGCCGGCACGGTCATAGCGCCGCGCGGCACCTCGGTGGGCTATTTGCCACAGGTGATGGAACTGGCCGGCGACCGCACGGTGGTAGATGAGGCGCTGCTGGCCTTCGAGCACATCCACGATCTGCAGGCCGACATCGAGCGCATGCAGGCCGAGATGGGCGAGCGCACCGACTATGAGAGCGAGGCCTACATGGCCCTCGTCGAGCGCTACACGCGCGCCGAGGAGCGCTTCCAGATGCTGGGCGGCCTGAACTTCCGCGCCGAGGTTGAGCGTACGCTCACCGGCCTCGGCTTCGAGCGCAGCGATTTCGATCGGCCCACGCGTGAGCTCTCGGGCGGCTGGCGTATGCGCATCGAGCTGGCAAAGCTGTTGCTTCGACAGCCCGACGTGCTGCTCCTCGACGAGCCCACCACCCACCTCGACATCGAGAGCATACAATGGCTCGAGCAATATCTGCAGCAGCGCGCCGGGGCCGTGATACTGGTCTCGCACGACCGCGCCTTCATCAATAACGTCACCACTCGCACGCTTGAGATCTCATGCGGCCGCGTCTGGGACTACAAAGTCAAGTACGACGAATACGTGCGCCTGCGCGCCGAGCGGCGCGAACAGCAGCTTCGCGCCTACGAGAACCAGCAGAAGGAAATAGCAGACCTCAAGGACTTCATCGAGCGCTTCCGCTATAAGCCCACGAAGGCCGTGCAGGTGCAGGAGCGCATCAAGCAGCTCAATCGCATTGTGCCTATAGAGGTCGACGAGGTCGACAACTCGGCCCTCCACCTGAAGTTCCCGCCCTGCCAGCGTTCGGGCGATTTCCCGCTCATCGTTGAGGACCTGAGCAAGAGCTACCAGCACCCCGTAATCTCCCACGTCAACCTCACCATCCGCCGCGGCGAGAAGGTGGCCTTCGTGGGGCGCAACGGCGAGGGCAAGTCGACGCTCGTCAAATGTATCCTCGGTGAGATCCCTTTCGAGGGCAGCCTTAAGGTGGGACACAACGCGCAGATCGGTTATTTCGCACAGAATCAGGCACAGCTGCTCGACCCCGAGCTCACCGTGTTCGACACCATCGACCGCGTGGCTCGCGGCGATATACGCACCCGCATTCGCGACATCCTCGGCGCTTTCATGTTCGGCGGCGAAGCCTCCGACAAGAAGGTGAAGGTGCTCTCGGGCGGCGAACGGTCGCGCCTGGCAATGATAAAACTGCTTCTCGAGCCCGTGAACTTCCTCATTCTCGACGAGCCCACCAACCACCTGGACTTGCGCTCGAAGGATGTCCTCAAGGAGGCCGTGGCAGCCTTCGACGGCACGGTCATCATAGTCTCGCACGACCGCCAGTTCCTAGATGGTCTCGTAGAGAAAGTCTACAGCTTCGGCGGAGGGCGCGTGCGAGAGCACCTCGGCGGCATTTACGACTGGCTCAGACTCTCCCCCAACCCCTCCCTCCAGAGGGAGGGGCGTGAGCTGTCTCAAGGCTTGGGCTCCGGGTCATCAGCCGGCCGCTCGTCGGTCGGCAATTCCTCGGCCGGCCGCCCTTCCTCGTCTGATGGCCGCTCCGCAAGTCCCTCAGCCGGCCGCCCTTCCTCATCAGCTGGCCGCTCCGCAAGCTCCTCGGCCGGCGCCCCGTCGGCTCCGTCCTCCGGCAAAGCCTCCTATGAAGAGCAGAAAGCCGCAGCGCGCGAGCGCCGCAAGCTCGAGCGCGCCGTGGCCGATGCCGAGGCCGAGATGACAGAGCTCGAAGCCGCCCTCCACCTGCTTGAGGCCAGGATGTCGACGCCCGAGGGCGCTGCCGACGTCAGCCTCTACGAGCGCCACACCCGTCTGCGCCAGCAGATCGAGGACGTAGAAGCACGCTGGCTCGAGGCCTCGGAAGCCCTTGGAAAATTAGAAAATTAGAAAATTAAAAGGCCCTCATCCCCCTCCTCATCCCCCCCTCATCCCCTCGTCCCGTCTCTTAAGTTGTCATTTTATGACAACAAACACCCACCACCACCCACCACCGCCAACAATCCCTATATTCAACACCCAACTCAAAATAATCATGAAACTTAAAAACTCCCTTCCCATTATGGCTTTAGCCATCCTCGCCTCGTGCGGAGGTCAGCAAGGCGCCCTCACTACGGGCATCGACCTCAATAATCTCGACACTACGGCCCTGCCCGGCACCGACTTCTACGAATTTGCCTGCGGCGGCTGGATGAAGGCTCACCCCCTCACGGCCGAATACTCGCGTTTCGGCAGCTTCGATCAGCTGGCAGAGAACAACAACACGCAGCTGCGCGAGCTCATCGAAGGCGTGGCCGCCCAGAAGAACGCCCCGGGCACCATCGCCGACAAGATTGCGCAGATGTATAACAGCGCCATGGACAGCGTTTCGCTCAACAAACAGGGCATTGAGCCCATCCGCAAGGACCTCCAGCGTATTGATGCCGTGGCCGACAAGGCCGAGCTCTTCCGTCTGGCATCGTCGCTCGACGTCTATGGCATCGGTGGCCTCTTCGGCTTCTATATTAACGCCGACATCAAGGACAGCAAGATGAACCTCCTGCAGATCATGCAGTCGGGGCTCGTCATGGGGCAGAAGGAGTACTACCTCGACACCGACTCTGCCACCACCACCATTCGCGAGGCCTACAAGAAATATATGGCCGACCTCTTCAAGCGTTGCGGTGTGGCAGCCGACGCTGAGGCCGCAGCACGCGTCGATGGCGTTCTCGCACTCGAGACCCGTCTGGCCCGTATCTCGCGCTCCAACACCGAGCTTCGCGACGACGAGAAGAACTACAACAAGATGACCTTCGAGGAGCTCCTGCGCGACTATCCCGGCATCGACTGGAAATACTTCTTCAACGTTCACGGTGCCAACGATATCCGCGAGGTGAGCGTCGGCCAGCCCGAGGTGATCCACGAGGTGGAGAAAATTTGGGCAGAGACACAGCTCGATGTGCTCAAGGACTACACCCGCTGGCGCCTTATCGACGGGGCATCAGGATGCCTCGACGATCAGATGCGCGAGGCCTCGTTCAACTTCTACGGCCGCGTGATGAGCGGACGCCAGGAGGACCGCCCGCGCTGGAAGCGCGCCGTGGCCGCCACCGAGGGCGCACTGGGCGAGGCCGTAGGTCAGCTCTACGTGGAGAAACACTTCCCGCCTGCAGCCAAGGAGCGTATGGTTCAGTTGGTGAAGAACCTGCAGGTGGCCCTGGGCGAGCGCATCGACGCCCAGAGCTGGATGAGCGACAGCACCAAGGCTGTGGCCCACGAGAAGCTCAACGCCTTCATCGTGAAGGTGGGCTACCCCGACAAATGGAAGGACTACAGCACGCTCGAGATCGGTCGCAACTATTGGGAGAACGTCAAGAATACCGCAGCCTGGAACATACACGACGAGATCGAGCGCAAGCTCAACAAGCCCGTTGACAACACCGAGTGGTACATGACGCCGCAGACCGTCAACGCCTACTACAACCCCACGACCAACGAGATCTGCTTCCCGGCCGGAATCCTCCAGCCCCCGTTCTTTGATATGGCTGCCGACGATGCCTTCAACTACGGAGCCATCGGCGTGGTCATCGGGCATGAGATGACCCATGGCTTCGACGACCAGGGCGCCAAGTTCGACAAGGACGGTAACCTGCGCCAGTGGTGGACCGTCGAGGACACCAAGAACTTCGAGGAGCGCACCCACGTCATGCGCGACTTCTTCAACAATATCGAGGTGCTCCCCGGCCTCTGCGGCAACGGCCAGCTCACCCTCGGCGAGAATATGGCTGACCATGGCGGCCTCCAGGTGGCCTTCCAGGCCTTCAAGAACGCCACTAAGGCTGCTCCCCTCGCAGATCACGACGGCTTCACGCCCGAGCAGCGCTTCTTCATCGCATACGCTGGCGTGTGGGCCGGCAATATCCGCGACGAGGAAATCCGCAAGCGCACCAAGTCCGACCCCCATTCCCTCGGTCGCTGGCGCGTAAACGGCGCACTGCCCCATATCGATGCCTGGTACGAAGCCTTCGGCATCACCGAGAACGACCCGATGTTCGTGCCTAAGGCCGAGCGCGTGGATATTTGGTGATAATGGAGAATGGAAAATGGACGATGGACAATTATGTTTACGTATTCATCGTCCATTCTCCATTGACCATTGACCATTGACCATTGACCATTGTCCATTTTCAATTACCAATTTCCCATTAATCAGTGCCTCTAACCCTCCCCGACCGCCTGCCGGCAATCGACCTGCTCAAGCAGGAAAATATTTTCGTGATGGACACGTCCCGCGCTTCGGCACAGGACATACGCCCGCTGAAGATAGTGATTCTCAACCTTATGCCGCTGAAGATCACTACCGAGACGGACCTCATTCGCGTGCTCTCCAATTCGCCCCTGCAGCTCGAGATCTCTTTTATGAAGATTAAGAGCCACACAAGCAAGAACACGCCCATCGAGCACATGCGAGCCTTCTATCGCGACTTTGAGCTTATGCGCAACGAGAAATTCGACGGAATGATCATCACCGGCGCACCCGTAGAGCACCTCGACTTCGAACAGGTGACCTATTGGGACGAGATAAGCGACATCTTCGCCTGGGCCCGCACCCACGTCACATCGACGCTCTACATCTGCTGGGCCGCGCAGGCGGGCCTCTACTACCACTATGGCGTGCCCAAATATCCGCTCGGGGCCAAGATGTTCGGCATATTTCCGCAGAAGCCCCTCGACCCGCGCCTGCCCATCTTCCGTGGCTTCGACGACGTCTTCTTCATGCCCCACAGCCGCCACACCGAGATTCGCCGTGCCGACATCGAGGCCGTGGCAGACCTCACCATCGTTGCCGAGGGCGAGGAGTCGGGCGTGAGCATCGTCATGGCCCGGGGCGGTCGTGAGTTCTTCATCACTGGTCACCTCGAATATTCGCCCCTGACGCTCGACACCGAATATAAGCGCGACCTCGCCAAGGGCTTGCCTATAGAGATGCCGCGCCACTACTATCGTGCCGACACCCCTTCGCTCGGGCCGGTCGTCACCTGGCGTGCCCACGCCAACCTCCTCTTCACCAACTGGCTCAACTACTACGTCTATCAGGAGACCCCATACAATATCGAGGCGATACATTGAACTTTGAACGCACCTGACCCCCTCCCCGCTCCCCCTCTAGGGGGAGAGTTAATACCACCAAGAAGGGGCCTCGGACCCCCTCCCCGCTCCCCCTTTAGGGGGAGAGTTAATACCACCAAGAAGGGGCCTGCCATCCTCATCCAGCCCCAGGTTCAGTGGCCGGCGCGGACCCCCTCCCCGCTCCCCCCCTTAGGGGGAGAGTTAATTCCACCAAGAAGGGCCTGCCATCCTCATCCAGCCCCGGGTTCAGTGGCCGGCGGTCCGTCCGCCGGCGTCTCCGTCCCGTCTCTTCCGTT
>JAFRNY010000063.1 GCA_017429945.1 Bacteroidaceae bacterium | reverse complement strand
CCAGAGGAGTTCTGGCTCCCCTCATCGGGCACGGATGGCCAAAGGGCAATCCTCTAAAGGCCCTCTTCGCCCCCTGCCTAAATTCCTACGCCCCTCTGGGGCTTATTCCCCTTTCAACAGGTCAACTCCTATATCATTGCCAACGAAAAAGGGGGTTGTCTCACGACAACCCGCCTTCCATTAACCTTAAATCTAATACCATGAAAAACACGTTGCAAAAGTAATGATTTATTGCTAACTAACAAACTATACTTAAGAAAATCATCTTTTGATTAAGTATTTTTAACCAATTCGACAATCAAAAGCATAAATGTTTACCATAGTTAACAAATGATTGCACGTAAAATCTTATTCTACGTACAAAACCAAGCCTTTGAGGTATTCTCCTTCTGGATGATAGATATTTATGGGGTGATCAGCTGGCTGATGCAGCTGATGTAGAATGCGTACATTACGTCCGCTAAGTGCTGCTGCAGTAAAGACCGCCGTGCGGAACTGTTCTTTCGACACAGCCTGCGAACATGAGAACGTGAAAAGTATGCCACCAGGGCGAATCTTCTCAAAAGCTCGCAGATTCAGGCGCGTATAGCCCTTGAGGGCATTGCGCAGAGCGTCCTTATGCTTAGCAAAGGCAGGCGGGTCGAGGATGATGAGGTCGTAAGCATCCTCTTCCATCTGCTGCAGGAATCTGAAGGCATCCTCAGCAAAAGCTTCATGACGACTGTCATCGGGGAAGTTGAGCGCAACGTTGGCATTCACCAACTCCACGGCTTTGGCCGAACTGTCCACAGAATGCACCTTCACGGCTCCTCCTCGCAAGGCGTAGACAGAGAAGCCACCGGTGTAGCAAAACATATTCAGCACGCTGCGCCCCTGTGCGTAGTGCTCCACGAGGGCGCGATTGTCGCGCTGATCAACGAAGAAGCCTGTCTTCTGACCGCGAAGCCAGTCGATGTGGAAGCGAAGGCCATTCTCGATAGCCACATTGTCAGCCTCACCACCTATGAGGAAGCCGTTCTCTTGACCGAGTTCAGCCTTGAAAGGCAACGTCGTCTCGCTCTTGTAGAAGATATTGTCGAGTTGCAAACCGTCGAGCTGCTGCAAAGCTGCTGCAATATTCTGGCGGCAGACGTGCATACCAACGCTGTGGGCCTGCACTACTGCTGTGCGGCCATAGATGTCGATAACGAGTCCAGGCAGCGAGTCGCCCTCGCCATGCACGAGTCGGAACGTAGTGTTATCCTGACGTCCGGTCAGCCCCATAGCCTTGCGAGCCTGCAGAGCGCAAGCTAACCGTCTCTGCCAGAAGCTTTCATCAATAGGTTCGTCGACGAACGTAAGCACGCGTACGGCAATCGAGCCTATTTGCCAGTGGCCTATGGCTATAAATGTGTCGTCGGAAGTAACCACGCGCACGAGGTCACCCTCAGCCGGCTGACCGTCGATATGGTGAACGGCACCAGAGAAAATCCACGGGTGGAATCGCTTAAGCGACTCATCTTTGCCCCGCTTGAGGTGTAGTGTCAGCATCTAAAGTACGTATTAATTTAAAGTCACGCGAAGTGAGCAGTTCAGTAATCTCATCATACAGCCGCAGACAAGCCCACGCATCAGTGGCGGCATACACTTTCTGAGCCTCGGTGAGCACATCAGCCTCCCAATTAGTGAGCCTCTGTGTCTTAGATATCTTCATGCCGAAGAGGTTGGCATAGAGCTTCTGCAGGCTCATATCTACGATGCCTAGCGGCTTAACGTAGTTCTGCAGTTCAACATAGTTAACAGGCTGAAAATCCTTACGCTTACGCAACTGTGCCCAGTCATCTTGCAGCGAGAGGCCAATCTTCGCCGTACGTTCATCAGTGAGCAGTCGCACGATACAGTCTGGCAGACCTATTTGATTCAAACGGAAAAGGAAACACGTATCGGGCGTCGCCACCTGCAGTAGTGCCACAGGATGCATCGGACCGGGGCGGAAATTTGGCCGCGTCTCAGTGTCGACGCCTACCTGCGGACAGCGCAAAAGGTAGTCGACAGCACGACGTGCCTCGCCAACACTCTGAATGACGATGATGCGCCCCTCAAAGCGATCGACAGGCAGTTCTGGAATAGCTCTTTTTTCGAATTTATCAACAATTATCTTCACCTCGTTTGGCACTTTTCTTTTGTTAAGGCGTGCAAAATTAATTCTTTTTGCAAAAAAAATAACAAGAAAGATGCGAAAAGTTAGCAAAAAGAATTATTTTTGCACCGAAATAAGGAATAGAAAAGAATTTATGGAAAAGCAAAACACTAAACGGACGCCCAAGAAGCGCTCGACGCGCCGTACGTCGAAGGCCACTGACATGCAGGCCGGAGGCTTTCATCTTGCATCAGCCTTACGTGGCGAAGCCGATGAGCGGCTAAGCCGCAACGAAGCGGTGAGCATGGGCGTAGGAGTCATCTTCCTTGCCTTGGCGGCTTTCACGCTGCTTAGCTTCGTGTCGCATCTGCTCACGGGCGGCGAAGACCAAAAGGTACTACAAGACAACTACATTGGCAATGCCAGCAACTGGGCTGGCTATCTAGGAGCGTGGTGGAGTGATTTCTGGATCACTCGCAACTTCGGTCTTGGTGCTTTCTTCATACCGGTCTTTCTGTTTGCGGCCTCTCTCAAGCTTACCGGTGCCTATCACGTGCGGCTGTGGAAATGGTTTCTCAACTGTGCCGTCTTGCTGTGCTGGGTAAGTGTTGCCGCGGCGTTCTTTCTGACGTCGACTTTTGCCGCCGATCCTGCCATAAGCTACATTCGTCCAGGCGGTTTCCACGGCGAACGCGTCGTTGAGGTGCTTGAGCGCTTTGGCGGTGTGGCCGGCACGTTCATCGTAATAGTGCTTGCACTGTTGGCCTATCTCTGCTACCTGAGTGCCGAGACGATTCGAATCATCAAGCGCCTTATGCATCCTCAGCAGTTCGCACGCGAGTTGCGCGAGCGCTATCCTGTGTTCAGTCGAATTGTGGGACTCTTCCATAAGCCCGTCACAGATGATGAGACTGGCGATACCTGCTCTGCTTCAGCTGCCGATGAATCGTCTGCGCCTGAGGGTGAAGGCACTCAGCCATCTGCCGACGATGCCTTTACAGAGTGCGCAATAGAGCTCCAGCAGGGCGTAGCCGATGACGTACCCGTAGCCGAAGTAGCATCTGAAACGTCCGATGGTGGCATCAAGCCAATGGCTGCCGAAGCAGGCGACAAGGCCGGCGCATCAGATGAATTCTGGGTCACAGCTGCTGCAGCCGACGCGCCTGCCATACCAGTGTCTGAGACACCACTCGAGATCAATGCGCCTGTTGTTGAGGAAGTGGCCGACGAAGACCATGCCGCAGCACTCGAGCCTTACGACCCTAAGCTCGACCTCGAACACTACCGCTACCCCACTCTCGATCTTCTGAAGCACTACGATGTTGACCCGCGTGCGAGCATCGACATGGAGGAACAGACGAAGAACAAAGATCAGATCATCTACGTTCTGCGCACCTTCGGCGTCGAGATATCAAGCATCAAAGCCACCGTAGGCCCTACCATCACGCTCTACGAGATTACACCGGCTCCAGGCGTGCGAATATCTAAAATCCGCAACCTCGAAGATGACATTGCGCTCTCGCTATCGGCTCTGGGCATCCGCATCATTGCCCCGATTCCCGGTAAGGGCACAATAGGTATTGAGGTACCTAATGCAAAGCCCCAGATTGTCTCGATGGAGAGCATCTTGAATAGCAAGAAGTTCCAAGAGACGACCATGGAACTGCCCATGGCCTTGGGCAAGACAATCACTAACGAGGTGTTCATGGCCGACCTGGTTAAGATGCCCCACCTGCTTGTGGCAGGTGCCACGGGCCAGGGTAAGTCTGTAGGCCTGAACGCCATCATCACGTCGCTGCTCTACAAAAAGCACCCGGCCGAACTCAAGTTGGTGATGGTAGACCCGAAGAAAGTGGAGTTCCCCATCTACACGCCTATCGTCAACCACTTCCTGGCACAAATCGAGGACGACAACGAGGAGGAACCCATCATCACAGATGTGCAAAAGGTAATCAACACTCTGAAGAGTCTCTGCGTGGAGATGGACTCGCGCTACGACCTTCTCAAGCGCGCACACGCCCGTAATATTAAAGAATACAACGAGAAGTTCAAGAACCGCCTGCTCAACCCCGAGAACGGCCACAAGTTCCTGCCCTACATAGTAGTAATCATAGATGAGTTCGGTGACCTTATCATGACTGCTGGCAAGGAGATTGAACTGCCCATTGCACGTATAGCACAACTGGCGCGCGCCGTTGGTATGCACATGATTATCGCGACACAGCGTCCTACGACGAACATCATCACGGGCACTATCAAAGCCAACTTCCCTGCGCGCATGGCCTTCAAGGTTAGCTCGATGATAGACTCGCGTACAATCCTCGACCGCCCTGGCGCCAACCAGCTCATCGGCAAGGGCGATATGCTCTTCCTCGCAGGCTCAGAGCCCGTGCGACTGCAATGCGCTTTCGTCGACACGCCTGAGGTGGAACGGATAGCGAACTACATCGCTACGCAGCAGAGCTACACACATCCCTTCGCACTGCCACGCCCACCAATGGAAGACGGCGGCAGCAGCGCCAACGATGTCGACATGGAGCACCTCGACCCTATGTTCGCCGAGGTGGCTCGCCTCATCGTGCAGACACAGCAGGGCTCCACATCGATGATTCAACGCAAGTTCTCTATCGGCTTCAATCGTGCCGGACGCCTCATGGACCAACTCGAGAAAGCCGGCATCGTTGGCACATCTCAAGGCTCGAAGCCTCGTGAAGTGCTCATCCAGGACGAGACGTCTTTGGAGGTTCTGCTGAACAATATG
The DNA here is from genome assembly GCA_017429945.1 of Bacteroidaceae bacterium. Classification (GTDB taxonomy): domain Bacteria; phylum Bacteroidota; class Bacteroidia; order Bacteroidales; family Bacteroidaceae; genus Physcousia. Next base: position 100,477 of record JAFRNY010000063.1, on the reverse strand, counting down.
CTTTAGCCTCTGACTATTTAGTCATAACAATATTCCTTTGCGGGAGCAACCTACGTTGCTCCCGTTTTTTATTGTTTAAGCTGTTAAAAAACACAAAAAAGAGGTCATAAGCGACATTCAGACCAAAAAAATTGCATCTTCGCTAAGACTTGAAATTGGTTATTTAGACAAAAGTCCGTACCTTTGCAGCCGATTTGCTGAAAGATATACATTAATTAATTATAAACGATAGCAAAATGAATTCAAAATTACAAGTTAGAGCATTAGTCTCTTTGGCGCTTTGCGGCGCTCTGCTCGGAGCTTGCAAGGGCAAGCAGCAGCAAAGTGCGCAGCAAGACCCCGTGGCCTACAAGACCATTAAGGTGAAGGCAGAGGACCGCACCATCGACACCAAGTACAGCGCCACCATCCGTGGCCGACAGGACATTCAGGTGCTGCCGCAGGTAAGCGGCACGCTGCAGCGCCTGTGCGTCACCGAGGGTCAGCATGTCTCGAAGGGCCAGACGCTCTTCATCATCGACCAGGTGCCCTACCAGGCTGCACTGAACACCGCCCGTGCCAACCTTCAGGCCGCCAAGGCCGCTGAGGCAACGGCCAAACTCAGCTACGAGAGCACCAAGAACCTCTTCGACCAGCAGGTTGTCAGCGATTTCGACCTTCAGACGGCTAGCAACTCCTACGCTCAGGCCAAAGCTGCCGTAGCCCAAGCCACCGCTGCCGTGACGAATGCTGCCAACTCACTTTCATACACTGTCGTCAAGAGTCCTGCCAACGGCGTCGTAGGCACACTGCCCTACCGCGTTGGCGCCCTCGTAGGTCCGTCGATCCCCACGCCCCTGACCACCGTGTCTGACAACCATCAGATGTACGTCTACTTCTCCATGACCGAGGCTCAGCTGCTCGATAAGATCCGCGAAGCCGGCAGCGCCGAGGCAGCCGTGAAGGCCATGCCCGCCGTGCGCCTGCAGCTCGTCGACGGCTCGGAGTACGAAGAGAGCGGTGTCGTGGAGACCGTCAGCGGCGTCGTAGATCAGTCCACCGGTAGCGTCTCGCTGCGTGCCGTCTTCAACAATCCCAAGGGCCTGCTCCACTCCGGCAGCACGGGCAACGTCATCATCCCCGTAGAGATGAAGGGTAATATCGTGGTACCCGCCGCAGCTGTCAAGCAGCTGCAGACCGTGCATCAGGTGTTCAAGGTCGTCAAGAAAGATGGCCAGCGCGTTGCCGAAGGCACCAACATCGAGATAGCGCCCTACAACACAGGCAAGGAATTCATCGTGCTCAGCGGCCTTAAGGCTGGCGACGAGATTATCGCCGACGGCGCAGGTATGGTCAAGGAGGGAGCGTTGGTGAAGTAAAAGAAGGAGCATACCACTATGAAAGGAAACATATTTATCAAGCGCCCGGTGATGGCAATGTCGATAGCCATTGTCATAGTGCTTCTCGGCGCAATCAGCTATTTCTCGCTGCCGGTGGAGCAGTTCCCCGACATCGCACCGCCAACGGTCGTCGTCAGCGCCACCTACCCTGGCGCCTCGGCCGAGACGGTGACGAAAGCCGTCATCCAGCCCCTCGAAGAGAGCATCAACGGTGTGGAGAACATGACTTACATGACCTCGTCATCGTCCAACTCAGGAACCGCCACCATCACTGTCTTCTTCAAGCAAGGCTCCAACCCTGACATGGCCGCCGTGAACGTGCAGAACCGCGTCTCGATGGCACAAGGTCTGCTGCCGCAGGAAGTCACCATGATTGGTGTGACGACATTCAAGCGTCAGACCTCCATGCTGCAGATCAACTCCATGGTCAGCGACGTTCCCGAGTACGACCAGAACTTCATGGGCAACTACATGGCCATCAACATCATCCCGCAGCTGAAGCGTGTGCAGGGCGTCGGCGAGGTGTTCGCCATGAGCGCCAACTACTCACTGCGCATCTGGCTGAAGCCCGAGGTGATGGCACAATACGGCCTCGTGCCCTCTGACATCACCGGCTGTCTGGCCGAGCAGAACCTCGAAGCCGCTGTCGGCAAGCTGGGCGAGAAGCCTATGGAAGGCGGTCACGGCGACGCCGTTGACAACGTCTACCAGTACCAGCTGCGCTACACCGGCCGTCTGAAAGAGGTCGAGGAGTTCAAGAACATCGTCATCATGGCCAAGGCCGACGGCACCATTCTCCGTTTGAAGGACGTCGCCGATGTCGAGCTGGGGCAGGCCGACTACGGCTACAGCGGTAAGTTCAACGGCAAGCCCTCCGTCACCTTCATGGCCTTCCAGCTGGCTGGCGCCAACGCTAAGGAGACCAACGACCGCTTCACAGCAGCCCTCGAGGAGATGGAGAAGACGCTGCCCAAGGGCCTGCATTTCGTGCAGATGATGTCGACCAACGACTTCCTGCTCGAGTCTATCGCCAACGTTGAGGAGACGCTCGTCATCGCCATCCTCCTCGTCATCCTCGTGGTCTACTTCTTCCTTCAGGATTTCCGAGCCACACTGATTCCTTCAATTTCGATTATCATCTCGCTCGTCGGCACCTTTGCGGCCCTGCAGCTGGCCGGCTTCACGCTGAACCTGCTGACGCTCTTCGCCCTCGTGCTGGCCATCGGTACGGTGGTCGACGACGCCATCGTCGTGGTCGAGGCCGTACAGGCCAAGTTCGACGCGGGCTACACCTCGGCCTATCAGGCTACGAAGGACGCCATGTCCGACGTGACGATGGCCGTGCTCTCCTGTACGTTCGTCTTCATGGCCGTGTTCATCCCCGTGACTATGATGCCTGGCACGAGCGGTATGTTCTACACACAGTTCGGCGTCACGCTGGCCGTGGCCGTAGGTATCTCATGCGTCTCGGCCCTCGTCGTCTGCCCCGCTCTGTGCGCCATGCTGATGCGCCCTGCCAAGAGCGACCGCGTGGCCAAGAACCCTGTTAGCCGCTTCTTTCTCGGTCTCAACAGAGGCACACGCAAAGCGTATGATAAGGTATATGGCGGCACGGCCCGCAAGTATAGCAAGGACCTCCATGGCGTCATCGGCCATCGCTGGATAGCTCCTCTGAGCCTGGTCATCGCCGTCGTACTGCTCATCTTCTTCATGTCGTCGCTGCCTAAGGGCCTCGTGCCCCAGGAGGACCAGGGCGTCATGATGGTCGACGTCACCTGCCCTCCCGGCAGCAACCTGGCGTACACCGAGAGCGTGCTCGACCGCGTCATGGCCATCGTCGAGAAGGACGAGGACATCCAGAACATCGCACGCACCTCCGGCTACGGCATGATGGGCGGTGCCGGCGCATCGAACGGTATGGTCATCCTGCGTATGAAACACTGGGATCAGCGTAAAGGCCTGGAGCACAGCACCAGCATCAAGAAGCTGATGCTCATGGGACAGTTCATGAAGGAGATTCCCGAGGCACAGATCTTCTGCTTCGAACCCGGTATGATCCCGGGCTATGGCCTCGGCTCCAACGTCGACCTTCACCTTCAGGACCGTTCCGACGGCGACAAGGGCGTCTTCCTCGAGCAGACGCAGGCCTTCCTCAAGGCCCTCGGCGAGCGCGAGGAGATCCAGATGGCTATGACCTCCTACGCCCGCAACTTCCCGCAGTACATGGTCGAAGTCGATGCCGCACAGTGTAAGCTCACCGGCGTATCGCCCTCACAGGTCCTCTCGGCCATGAGCGGCTACCTCGGCGGCGCCTACGTCTCGAACTTCAACCAGTTCGGTAAGGTCTACCGCGTCATGATGCAGACCGACCCCAAGTACCGCACCTCCGAGGCCGACCTCTCCAATATGTACGTTCGCACCAATGCCGGCATGGCGCCCATCTCGCAGTTCGCCAAGCTCAAGCCCGTGCTCGGCCCTGAGATCGACAAGCACTTCAACCTCTTCTCCGAGATCACCTGCATGGTACAGCCCGCCGTGGGTTACACCACGTCCGACGCCATGCGCGTCATCGACGAAGTACGCACGCAGACCCTGCCCGACCACATCACCTACGAGTACGGCAGCATCTCGCGTGAGGAATATGAGCAGATGGGCTCCAACCAAACCATCCTCATCTACGCCATCTGCGTCATCCTCATCTTCCTGATCCTCTCGTGCCTCTACGAGTCATTCCTCGTGCCCTTCGCCGTCATCCTCTCCGTGCCCGCCGGCCTCATGGGAAGCTTCGGCCTCGCCTGGCTCTGGAACCAAGTCTCTGTAGGCCTCGGCCGCCTGTTCACGGGTGCCGACATGTACATCTTCGGCCAGGTCGAGAACAATATCTACCTCCAGACGGGTGTTATCATGCTTATCGGCTTGCTCGCTAAGACGGCCATCCTGATTACCGAGTTCGCCCTCGAGCGTCGCCGCAAGGGCATGGGCATCGTCGAGGCTGCCTACGCCGCCGCCGAGGCTCGACTGCGTCCTATCCTCATGACCGTCCTCACCTGTGTGCTCGGTATGCTCCCGCTCATCTTCGCCAGCGGCGCAGGTGCCAACGGCGACCGCACCATCGGTATCGGTGTCGTAGGCGGTATGATCGTAGGTACGTTCGCCATCCTCTTCACCGTGCCCGTCTTCTTCATCTTCTTCGAGTACCTGCAAGAGAAGATTCGCCCTGCCATGAAGGTTGAGGCCGACCAGCAGTTCCTCAAGGAGAAAGCTCACAGCGAGCAGGAGAAACGCGAAGCCAGCGAAAACAATTAACCAAACAGCGGTAGCACTTAGCGGTTAGCCGCTAAGGCTACCACTCTCTTTCATAATTTCACAACAATGAAAAAACAAGTATTCATTATAGCTTTCGCTACACTGGGTCTCTCCTCCTGCGGTCTCTATAGAAACTATGACCGTCCATCTGACATCCAGACCGATGGCCTATATGGTACGGCTCAGACAGGCAACACCGAACAAAGCCTTGGCGCAAAGGCTTGGCGCGAGTTCTTCACCGACCCGCAGCTGCAGGCCCTCATCGAGCGTGGCCTTGCCCAGAATCTCAATATGCGCCAGCTTGACCTACAGATCCAGGAGGCACAGGAATACCTCAAGTGCTCCAAGCTCGCCTATATCCCCAGCCTGGCCATCGCTCCGCAGGGACAGCTCTCCAGTTTCGACTGGTCCAAGCCGCTGAAATTCTATACGGTACCTCTCTCAGCCTCATGGCAGATTGGTAGCATAGGTAGCCTGCGCAACGCCAAGAAGACGGCCGAAGTGGGCGTAGAGCAGACACGCGTGGCTCAACAGGCCGTGCAGCAGGCTCTCGTAGCCAACATCGCCAACATCTACTATTCACTCTGCATGCTCGATGCCCAGCTGGCCATCAGCGAGCAGACAGCCAAGAACTGGCGCGAGAGCGTCGAGCTCACCCGCAAGCTCATGGCAGCAGGTCGCTCCAACAAGGCTGCCGTTGCTCAGAGCGAAGCCAACTGCTACAGCGTCGAAGCCAATCTCCTGGACTTGCGTGAGGGCATCATCGAAGCCGAGAACGCCCTCTGCACGATCCTCGGCGAAGCGCCTCATCATATCGAGCGCTCAAGCCTTAGCGCCTTCCAGGCACCTGCAGCCATTGAAACAGGCATACCCCTCGCCCTGCTGCAGAACCGACCCGATGTACGTCAGGCCGAGCTGCAGCTGGCCAGCAAGTTCTATGCCGTCAACTCCGCCAAGGCCAGCTTCTACCCTGCCCTGACACTCAGCGGAACCCTTGGCTTCACCAACAACGGTTCCAGCATCGAGCTCAGCCCCGGCAAATGGATCTGGAACGCACTCGGACAGCTCGCACAGCCCATCTTCCAGAACGGTCGACTGCGTGCACAGAAGCGTGTGGCCGAGATGCAACAGGAAGAAGCGAAGATGGCCTTCCAGCAGAGCCTCGTCGCGGCAGGCAACGAAGTCAACACGGCACTCGTCAAGCTGCAGACAGCACAAGGCAAGCGACAGTTCATCGACGGACAGATACGCGCACTCAACGATGCCGTACAGGCCACCGAAGCCCTCTACAAGGACAACGTCAGCCATCAGGTCAACTACCTCAACGTGCTCACCGCACAGACAGGACTGCTCAGCGCACAGCTCGGACAGCTCGCCAACCAGTATGCCGTCATCTCCGCCACAATTGAGCTCTACCAAGCCCTCGGAGGAGGTTCTTTGAGAGAGAATTAGAAAACGAGAAAACTATAGAAAGGCCCCGCTGCCAGCCCACATGACAAGCTGACCGTGGGGCCTTTTCATTGGACCATATAGGCAGACGACACAAGAGGTGCCAAGTGATACGACCAGTCATGATGAAGTAAAACAAGTTGTTTTACCTCAAAACAATTGGGCATTAAGGCCAGAAGTTTTAGCACTTTCGGCCATAGCATCTGGCCCTGCTTTCTATATCCTTGGATTTGTAATCCATTACTCTTGCGCATATAGGGCAACGCCTATAGTAGAGTGAGGAAAAAGCTGTGGCCGCACAGGTCGAGAGCCCAGTTCTACAGTTTTTCCAGTTTTCTTAGTAAGAAAGCAGTTAATCAAAGATTGAGTTACGATGATAAGAATCAGAAGAGCTGAGCGAGGACAAGCCAGCGAGATAGCCCGCCTGATTATGATGGCCATGACGGATGAGTGCTGCCTGCATTTCTGCGGTGCAGGCCATGGCCTCAAGGACTTCCACAGGATGATGAGCGAACTAGTGGAGCGCACGGACACTCAATATAGTTTCGAGAACACCCTCGTTGCCATGGACGGCGAACGTTTGGCAGGCATAGCTGTAGCCTACGACGGCGGCCGCCTGCACGAACTGCGGCGAGCCTTCATCAATGCTTCATTCCAACAGCTGGGCAAAGACAATTCCGACATCGACGATGAGACTCAGGCTGGCGAGCTTTATCTCGACTCGCTGGCCGTGATTCCCGAATATCGCCGCCAAGGCATTGCCCTAAGGCTCATAGAGGCGTGCCGGCATCGAGCTTCAGAGATGGGACTGCCACACTTGGGACTGTTGGTGGACAAAGGCAACCCCTCTGGCGAAGCGCTATATGCTGCCGCAGGCTTCCGATATGCCGGTGACAGTCAATGGGGCGGGCATCCGATGAGCCACCTCGTTTTGTAAGAAAAAGAAAATGCCTTGTCACGACTTTCGACAAGGCATTTATCATAAATAGCGAATAGACTTATTACTTTGCCTGAAGTGTTACTGTCTGTGTGAGACGACGCTCGGCATCGCAGACTTTCACCTTGATGACTCCAGACTGATGTGTGCTGCGTACGACTAGGACGAGCTGACCGGCGAAGAGGCGCATGGTGGGCTCGGTGAAGGGTTCGAGACTAGTGGCGTCGCCGTTGCAGGCAGCCTGGAACTTACCAGCGCCAGTTACTTCGAAAGTGAGCTGGTCGGCAGCCTGCGGAATGAGGGTGCCACGGCTGTCGGTAAGCGAGACTGTGATGAAGGCCATGTCCTGGCCATCGGCTTGTAGGCGCGGGGCATCATGCTGTGTCCAAACGTCGAGCTTCAGACGTGAGGGCTTGCCGGCGGTGCGCAGGCTTCGTTCACCTGCCTTCTGTCCCTGTTCGTCGTATACTACAACGCGTAGCTCGCCTGTCTCATACTTCACGTTGTTCCATCGCAGACGATATCTATCGAGTCGTTCAGCAGGGTTCTTAGTGATACGTCCCTGACTCTTGCCATTGACAAAGAGCTCGGCAGAAGGATAGTCGGTGTAGCAATAGACGGGCGTAACCTGTCCGCGGCGCTCTTGGCCCCAAGTCCAATGCGGCAGCAGATGAATGGTGTGGGCCTGGGTCTGCCATTTGGAGCGATAGAGGTAGTATCTGTCCTTGGGCAGGCCGGCGAGGTCGCAAATGCCGAAATAGCTGCTGCGCGAAGGCCAGTAGCCGTCGTAGGGGGTGGGTTCGCCGAGATAGTCAAAGCCAGTCCATACGAACTCGCCAATGACCCACGGCTTATCATCCTGCCACTGCCAGTCATCGTCGGGGAGGTTTGACCACGGACACCACTCCACGTCGTAGCCAGTGCATTGACCGTCGGGGTGAGTGGCATGACTGCTTGGCTCTACTGGGAAGTAGTAGACGCCGCGTGAGGAGACCGTCGAAGCCGTCTCAGAGCCGAGCAGATAGCCGTGCCAGAGTTGGTTGAAAGTGTCCTGATAGCGATGGAGGCGATAGTTCAGTCCAGGCACGTCCATCGACTGTAGGAATCCAGTGGAAAGGGCGTTGTCGGGGCGGTCGCAGCCCTGAGTTACGGGGCGTGTGGGGTCGAGGCGATGGCAGAGGTCCTGAAGATGTTGCGCCATCTCGCGGCCACCTTCCATGCCCTGCTCTGGAATCTCGTTACCAATTGACCACATGACAATCGACGGGTGGTTGCGATGTGCGCGCACGAGGTTCTCGATGTCGCGATCGGCCCATGTGCGGAAGAAACGTGCGTACCCGTTCTTGCACTTGCGATATTCCCACATATCGAACGATTCGGCCATAACCATCATACCCAAAGAATCGCAGACTTCCATCTGCATCTGCGAGGGCATATTGTGGGCCGTGCGAATGGCGTCACAGCCCATGTCCTTCAAGATTTTAACTTGCCGGATGATGGCGGCCTTGTTGACAGCGGCACCAAGCGGGCCGAGGTCGTGATGGAGACATACGCCCTTGAATTTGCGCGTTTGTCCATTGAGCTGGAATCCGCCTTTCTTCGTGACGCTGATGGTGCGTATACCGAAGCGCGTGCCCTTCTCGTCGATCTTACGGTCGCCGTCGTAAAGGCTGACCACCAAATTATATAATGCAGGTGACTCTGGCGACCATAGGCGTGCGTTGTCGACGGGAAAACCAAAAGCGACTCTGCCTACAGCGTTTTCCAGAGAGTGCTTTGCATCGTCTGTAATCACGGCGTTGCCTTTGGCGTCGAGCACGCTGACGGAATAGCTAAGGTCCTTCGTTGGGTTGACGATATCGAAGTTGGCTTTCATGGCCACACGCTCGCCTTCCTTCACTTTTTTGGCATCTAGCGGGCGCACGAAGATACTCCAGTCATCAATGTAGGATTTTGTTGGCGTTAGCACCAACTTCACAGGACGATAGATGCCGGCGCCTGGGTACCAGCGCGAGCTCTCCTCCACGTTTTGCAGGTCTACCTCAAGAAGGTTATCACCTGCATGCATATGTGGAGTGAGGTCTATTCGGAACGAGTTGTAGCCATAGGCCCAGTAGCCAGCAAACTTTCCATTGAGGCTCACGCGCGGTTCGGCCATAGCTCCGTCGAAAAGCAACTCGGCATGGCCTTTGAAATCCTGAGGTATTGCGATGGTGCGCTTGTAGTAGCCCTTGCCAATCCAGGGTAGTGCGCCGCTACGGCCTGTCTTCTCAGAGGCCTGCTTCTCGCCGTTCTGCTCAATGGCTACGACTTGAATATCCCATTTCTTATCGAAAGGTCCGCTGATGGCCCAGTCGTGAGGCACTGTCACTTGCTGCCAGTTTTGTTTGTCGCGACTGAACTGCCATCCATCGGTCAGCACTGTTTCGGTACGGCCCTGAGCCATTAATGTGGCACTGATGGCCGCAGTTGTGAGTAAGGTAAGAAAGGTTCTTTTGCTTGAAGTAAACATAATCTGTGCTTTTTTATTCTGAAATCAATCGGTAAGCTTGCGATAGCGGATTCGCTTAGGTTCCTCCAAGCCAAGGCGTTTGAGCTTGTTTGCCTCATAGTCGGTGTAGGAGCCTTCGAAGAAGAATACATTGCCGTCGCCCTCGAAGGCGAGGATATGCGTGCAGATTCGGTCGAGGAACCAGCGGTCGTGGCTGATGACCACGGCGCAACCGGCAAAGCTCTCAAGGCCTTCCTCCAGTGCCCGCAGGGTGTTGACATCGATGTCGTTGGTGGGCTCGTCGAGCAACAGGACGTTGCCTTCTTCCTTCAATGCCATGGCCAGATGCAGGCGATTGCGTTCACCGCCCGAGAGCACTCCGCACTTTTTCTCCTGGTCGGCGCCAGTGAAGTTGAAACGCGAGAGGTAGGCACGGGCATTGACATCGCGGCCGCCCATGCGAATGAGTTCATTGCCCTGGGATATTGTCTGATAGACGGTGGCATCAGCCTTGATGTCGTGGTGACTCTGGTCGACGTAGGCTAGTTTAACCGTCTCTCCCACCTCGAATGTACCGGCATCAGGCTTCTCGAGGCCCATAATCAGACGGAAGAGCGTTGTCTTGCCAGCACCATTGGGACCTATGACGCCTACAATGCCGTTGGGCGGCAGTGTGAAATCGAGATCGTGGAAGAGCACCTTATCGCCGAAGGCTTTCGAGAGGCCGTGAGCTTCAATGACCTTGTTGCCCAGACGCGGACCGCTTGGAATGAATATTTCCAGTTTCTGCTCCTTCTCGCGTTGGTCTTCGTTGAGCATACGTTCGTAACTTGAGAGGCGCGCCTTACCCTTAGCCTGACGTGCCTTGGGCGACATGCGCACCCACTCGAGCTCACGCTCCAGCGTCTTACGGCGCTTACTTTCGGTCTTCTCTTCCTGCTCTAGGCGACGACTCTTCTGCTCGAGCCAACCGCTGTAGTTGCCTTGCCAAGGAATGCCCTCGCCTCGGTCGAGTTCAAGAATCCAACCCGCGACATCATCGAGGAAATAGCGGTCGTGGGTAACGGCAATGACGGTGCCTTCGTATTGATTGAGGTGCTGCTCGAGCCAGTCAATACTCTCAGCATCGAGGTGGTTGGTGGGCTCGTCGAGAAGCAGCACGTCGGGCTTCTGAAGCAGAAGGCGGCAGAGGGCCACACGGCGGCGCTCGCCACCGGAGAGCTGACCGCACAACTGGTCGGCCGGCGGACAACGAAGAGCGTCCATAGCGCGGTTCAATCGCGTGTCGAGGTTCCATGCATCCGTGGCGTCGATGATGTCCTGCAGCTCGCCTTGGCGAGCGAAGAGGGCGTTCATCTTATCGGGATCTTCATAGTATTCCGGCAGTCCAAACTTATTGTTAATATCCTCATACTCAGCCAATGCATCAACGATGTGCTGAACTCCTTCTTCAACCACCTGACGCACCGTCTTGTCATCGTCGAGCTGCGGTTCCTGAGGAAGGTAGCCCACTGAGTAACCTGGAGCAAAGACCACATTGCCCTGGTAACTTTGGTCGAGTCCGGCAATAATCTTCAGCAGCGTGGATTTACCAGAGCCGTTCAGACCTATGATGCCTATCTTGGCTCCATAGAAGAAGCTGAGGTAGATGTTCTTCAGTACTTGTTTCTGTGTCTGTTGGATGGTCTTGCTTACGCCCACCATCGAGAAAATAATCTTTTTGTCGTCAGCCATAATGTTAACGGCCTACGGCCGTAGTTGAAGGTTGAAAGAGCACGGCCACAGGCCGTAGTTTAAAATTGAAAGTTGAAGGTTCTCCAAGAATGGAGTGGACAAAACTCAAGCGAAAGTTCATTCGCATAGCGAAACTGGAAAGCCGAGCGCAATTTTCAATGTTCAATGTTCAAAGTTCAATGTTCAAAGAAACATCCGGCGGCCTGCCCAATCACCTGAGCCAAATGAGGTCGCCAGCCTGCGGGACGTAGTCTTCACTGAGCCCGTTGAGCTTATAGACACTCTTCAACCGCACGGCATAGTGCTGTGCGATGTCGTATAGCGATTCGCCTGGCTGCACAACGTGTGGCACGCCTTTGAGTTTCTTGTCGGCCTTGCTGCGCTTCTTGTCGAGATACACAATATCGCCGGAGGCCAGCTGACTGCCCTTTGGTCGTTCGTTGTACTTTAGGAGTTTGCGCTTGCTCACACCCGTTTCGCGCGCAACGCCCTCCCATGTGTCGCCACGCATGGCTATAATCATATAGGTGCCATTTATCTTATAGACGATGTGGCGGGCAAAGAAGTCGCTCTCCGCCTGACGCTCGCGCGACGAAGAGGTTCGGGCATGGTAGCGGCCACTGGTGTAGGAGTCGAACTGCTGCAGGTTGTAGCGCTCGATCATGCCTATGAGCATCTCCGGATAGCGGGGGTTGGTGGCGTAACCGCAACGTTTGAGGCCATGGGCCCAACCGCGATAGTCGGTCAGCGCGAGGCTGAAGAGCGAGCGATAGCGCTGGTTGTTGTGAAGGAAACGCGAGTGGTCCTCGTAGCTCTCATCGTCGGTGCGATACTTGCGGAAGCGGTCGTCGGGGCGATCGTCGGCCATGACGATGTAGGGGCCAGTCCAGTTCATGCCCACCTTGATGCCAAAATGGTTGTGGGCCTCGCGTGCCAGTCGGCTCTGCCCTGCCCCACTCTCAATAAGCCCCTGCGCCAGAGTTATCGACGCCGGGATACGATAGCGTCGCATCTGGTCGATAGCCATATCTTTGTAGTTCTCGATATATCGCCACTGCACCGATTGCCCAGACTGGGCCCAAGCACTTACTGAGATGAGTAAGGCGGCACAAAAGCATTTAAAAAACGGCTTCATTCTGTAAAAAACATTAATCTGCGCACAAAAGTAATCCTTTTTTGGGAATTTATCGAAAAACATCGCTATATTTGTCGAGAAATTAACGAAAAACATGAAAGAGATTAACGTAAACGTGGCAATAAAGGTCGTTATGCCCGACGAACTGACCGCCGATGACCGTGAGCTCGTAGAGCGCGCCAAGGCCATGACGCGCACCAGTTACTCGCCCTACTCACATTTCCAAGTGGGCGCCGCCCTACGCCTTGCCGACGGCTCCGTCTATGGCGGCAGTAATCAGGAGAACGCAGCCTTCCCCGTAGGCCTCTGCGCCGAGCGCACGGCTTTCTTCTATGCCCAGGCACAAGCTCCGGAGCTTGCACCGGTGGCCATAGCGATAGCAGCTTTCACCGGTGGCAAGTTTCTCGAAAAGCCCATTTCACCCTGCGGTATGTGCCGGCAGGCGTTGCTCGAGGCGGAGACCCGCTACGGTCAACCTATCCGCGTTATGCTCTATGGCGAGAGCGGCATCTATGTTGTAAACAGCGTAAGAGACCTGCTGCCTCTTACGTTCGATGGTTCGGAGATGATTTAAGATGAAGCTCAGACTAACAGCAAGAACTATTTCCCGAGCCATCGTGCTCGCGCGCGTACATATTATATTTGTGGTGGCTGTATTTGCATGCACAACGGCTGAGGCAAAGATCAACAAGTCGAAAAAAACGGCCGAGAAGGCAGAACTTATAGACGACACCCCCCAGCCCGATGCTCCTATGCCCGCACTCTCTCCTCAACCTATGATGGCTCCTGAGACCGAAATCGGCGCCCACGAAGAGGTTGTAGTGATTCAGCACCACCGTCCCAACCGCAAGATTGCCGGCATCGATGTATCCCACTATCAGGGAACAATCAACTGGCGCGAGGTAGCGCGTAGCGGCACGGTGGAATACGTCTACATCAAAGCCACCGAAGGCGAAAGCCTCGTCGACAACACTTACCGCACCAACCTCAACGGCGCAAGGCGAGCCGGACTGCGTGTGGGCATATACCATTTCTACATCCCAAGCGTCAGCCCCCAACGGCAGTTCAACAACTTCCGCAACGCCGTCAACCTCAAGGAGATGGACCTGTTGCCGATTATCGACATCGAACGGCGCGGGCGCGAACCGCTGCTACAGTTCCAGCGCAACCTCCGAACATTCATTCAGATGGTAGAACGCCACTATGGCATCAAACCCATACTCTATTGCTCGCGCGACTTCTACAACAAATACCTCAGCGGCCCGTTTACCAACTACAAATATATGGTGGCGCGTTATGCCGAAGATGTGCCACAGCTCTGCGACAACGCGGCCTTTGTCATGTGGCAGTACTCTGCCACGAGCCGCGTCCAAGGCATCCGCGGCAATGTGGACCGCAGCTGTTTCATGGACCATTACAATCTCAACGACATTCTCATTCACCCCTCGCGCTAAGTCTTGCGACAGAACTGAAAGACAATTATAAACGTATGCACGATGATGACCTTGCATTAGCATTATCACCATCGTGCATACGTTTTTATATACTTTCTACTATTTTCCTTCAGCCTTATAGCTGTCAGCCTTTCCGTAGGCAGGGTCAATCTTTATGAATGCAGAAACGACAAACGTGACCAGACAGCAACCTACTACCCACCAGAAGAAGCGCAGATAACCGAGATGGTCGGCCATCCAACCGGCTATCATGCCCGGAAGCATCATGCCAAGAGCCTGCATGGCCGTGCAAATACTGAAGACTGCGGTAGAGCGTTCACCCTGAGAGAAATAAACGAGGTAAAGCATATACGCTGTGAAGCCGAAGCCATAGCCGAACTGCTCAATAAACACGCACAGGTTTACGACAAAGAACGAAGGATCTGCCGTTGATGCCAGAAAGACGTAGACGAGATCGGGCAGTGAAATACTGAGAACCATGGGCCACAGCCATCGTTTCAGACCGTGGCGCGAGACGCACCAACCGCCAAGCAGGCCGCCGATGGTCAGTCCGATGATACCCACCGTGCCATAGACAAAGCCCACGGCTTCGGTGCTCATGGCCAGACCGCCGGCCTCAGTAGTGTCGAGCAGGAAGGGGTTGGCTATCTTCACGAGCTGTCCTTCGGGAAAGCGGAAGAGGAGCATGAAGAGGAGGGCCGAAACGATATGGGGCTTAGTGAAGAAGGTTTTAAGCGCTAACCAAAACTCTGAAAAAATCGATAGTCGGCGATGAGCTGAATTATCCTCGCCCACGAAAGCCCCCACTACCTGCTTATCATCAGCCTTTGCATTGTCGTCGGCAGAACACTTAACTTTCGGCAACGCCACGCTGTGCCACAACCACAGCGCCACAAAGACGCCGGCGAGCACAAAGAAGGTGATACTCCAGGCTGCAGCCACAGCATGTGACCTCTCGAGCCAGCCCGCGAGCATCACGAGCAAGCCCTGGCCAAAGATTGTGCCGATACGATAGAACGTCGATCGGATGCCTACGTAAAGACTCTGGTCGTGGCTGTCGAGTCCGATGATATAGAGACCGTCGGCAGCGATGTCATGCGTGGCACTCGCGAAGGCCAGAAGCCAGAAGAAAGCCAGCGACCCTTGAAGCCAGAACGATGTAGGCAGCGTGAAGGCAATGCCGGCAAAGCCTGCGCCGATGAGCAGTTGCATCACAAGCACCCACCAACGCTCCGTGCGTATGGCTGCGATGAAGGGACTCCAAAGCGGTTTTATCACCCAGGGCAAATAGAGCCACGAGGTGTAGAGAGCGAGGTCGGTGTTGGAGAGGCCGAGCCGCTTGTACATAGTCGTTGCAATTACCATTACGGCAACATAAGGAAGCGCCTCGGCGAGGTAAAGGGACGGCACCCAAGCGTAGGGCTTTTTCAATTCATAATTCATAATTCACTATTCATTATGGTCTTTTCATTCTTCACTCTTTCTCTGTCGGCAGTAAGGCGTGAAGCTACGTAGAAAGCAAGCCAGGCAGGCAGGGCAAGGAGTGAGTCGATGAGGAAGAAGGAAGTGAAACCGGCACGCTCTACAAGCCAGCCTGAGGCAGCCAAGGCAGGGAACATCACTAACGAGACAAGCGGAATGTAGAGATAGTTGATTGTGCTACGGTAGCGCTCGCCCGAGATATAGCGGATGAAGAGGAGGCATGCCGTGAGACCCAAGCCGAAGCAGAACTGGGCGACAAAGGTGGCGGCACAGAGCGGCAACAGTCCTGAGGGAGGATACTGAGTCATCGACAAATAGACACTGGGTGACAGAGGCATGACGAGCGCCTGAGGCCAGAACAGATGGCGACGCGTGAGGAGCCGGTAACCTAAGCCCAGACCTAAAGAGAAAGCTATCACGCCCACGGTGCCCTGTGCCAGGCCGACCCATTGCAACGAACAAGCGAGTCCGCCCTCGGCGGCCGGTGCCATGAGGAAGAGGACGCGCGTGTAGAACATGAGCGACTGAGGCAACAGGAAAACGGCCAGGGCCACGACGATGGCAAACCAATGCGGCTTGTGGGCTATGCGGTCAATGACGCGGATCTCGGCCATCACCGTGCTGCCAAGCGTCTCGCGCTGATGGCGACCATGGACATGAGGGCGGCGGAGGCAGAAGAAGTTGTAGAGAACGAGTATCAGGTAGAAGCCGGCCAAGAGATAAACGGCTGTGCTCCACGAATAAGATATAGCGTTGCGCCGGTTGTGGTAGAACACCTCGAGGAAGCCTACGAGAACAATCATCACGCCGTAGGTAAGCACTGTGCTCACCTGCGAAGAGAACATCTTAGGACCGTTGTAGAGCCGTTGCAGACGCGGACGCAACATTCGTTCGTAGTACATACGCGCCGCCAACTCATGCCAGGCACAAAGGAAGCAGAGCACAAACAGGATGGCAAAAATGAGGTATGCGCTCCGCTGCTGAACGTTGAAGCTGAACGCCAACAGGCAGAGCACGATGAAGATCGAAGTCTCCAGACATTTCAGAACCAGCGCGAAGCGTCCCACCTCGCGGACTTTGTGGCGGAAGAACGACTTCAACACCCAAGGCAGCGAGAGCAGAGCACACAACAGAGTAGAGAAAGCCCACCCTATACCCAACTGCAGGAACATCAGCAGTGCCACGAACGTAATCATAGCACTGGGGATAGCCTCAGCGGCGAATAAGGTGGGAATCCATTTCATTTTAAATCATTTGTACGGCCGCAGGTCGTACTATATTTAGTACGCGCGAGCAATAAGCACACGATACTTGGCAGGCTTGCCGCTGACCATGTCTGTGCCGGGCGTCTGTTCGAAGGCAAAGGGCACACAGCGGATTGTGGCCTGGGTCTCTTCCTTGATGCGTGCCTCGGTCTCGGGCGTGCCGTCCCAATGGCAGAGGAAGAAGCCGCCGTCCTTGATGCGGCGCTTGAACTCCTCATAGTCGTCGCACTCATAGATGTGCTCATCGCGGTACTTGCGAGCCTTCTCGAAGATTGCAGTCTGCATATCATCGAGCACACTCTTGACATGAGCTGCTATGCCGTCGCACGAGAGTGTTTCCTTCTCCAGCGTATCGCGGCGCATGAGTTCGATAGTATTCTGCTCCATATCGCGCGGCCCCATGACCAGGCGCACGGGCACACCCTTAAGCTCATAGTCGGCAAACTTGAAGCCGGGACGCTTCTGATCGTTGTCGTCGAGTTTCACGCTTATGCCCATACCCTTAAGCTCGTCGGCAATAGCGCCAAGCTTCTCGCGCAGGCGGTTGAGCTCGTCCTCGGTCTTATAAATAGGCACGATGACGACTTGAATCGGAGCCAGTGCGGGCGGCAGCACGAGGCCGTTGTCGTCGGAGTGCGTCATGATGAGCGCACCCATCAGACGAGTCGACACGCCCCATGAGGTTGCCCAGGCATATTCGGGCTGGTTATCCTTGTTGAGGAACTGAACGTCGAAAGCCTTGCCGAAGTTCTGTCCCAGGAAGTGGCTCGTGCCGCTCTGCAGCGCCTTGCCGTCCTGCATCATAGCCTCGATGGTGTAAGTGTCGAGTGCGCCGGCGAAGCGCTCTGTCTCGCTCTTGACGCCTTGCATTACGGGCACTGCCATCACCTTCTCGGCGAAATCGGCATACACCTTCAGCATCAGGCGTGCGCGCTCCTCGGCCTCCTCGCGCGTGGCGTGCGCCGTGTGGCCTTCCTGCCAGAGGAACTCCGACGTGCGAAGGAACAGACGCGTACGCATCTCCCAGCGCATAACGTTGGCCCACTGATTGATGAGCAGAGGCAGGTCGCGGTAAGAGTGAATCCAATTCTTATATGTGTTCCAGATAATCGTCTCCGACGTGGGACGAATGATGAGTTCTTCCTCCAGACGAGCCTCGGGGTCCACGACTACGCCGTCGTGCGTCTCATTGGTCTTCAGGCGGTAGTGCGTCACAACTGCGCACTCTTTGGCGAAGCCCTCTACGTGCTCGGCCTCGCGCGAGAGGAAGCTCTTGGGGATGAGCAGGGGGAAATAAGCGTTCTGTACGCCTGTCTCCTTGAACATTGAGTCGAGCTTGTGCTGCATCTTCTCCCAGATAGCGTAGCCGTAGGGCTTGATGACCATGCAGCCGCGTACATCGCTCTGCTCTGCCAAATCGGCCTTCACCACAAGTTCGTTATACCATTGCGAGTAGTTCTCGCTGCGCTTTGTCAGATTTTTCAGTTCCTTAGCCATAATAAGTCTGTTATATCATTTTTGTATTTTGCGGCGCAAAGTTAGTGAAATATTGCTAAATGAACGAATAATTTCGGTTGTTTTGCTTGGTTGTGACAAGTTTTTATTACTTTTGCATTCACTAAGCAGTATTAAACAACACATTATTCACTTAAACACAAAAAACATGAAAGGAATTAAATTCTATGCACTCGCACTTTGTGCCCTTCTGTGCTTCGATTCATGCAACATGAACAATACCGCTAAGGGCGGCCTCATCGGCGGTTCGAGCGGCGCAGCCCTCGGTTCGGCTCTCGGCGCTATCCTCGCCAAGAGTGGCAACAAGGGCAAGTGGGCAGGCATCGCCGGCGCTGCTGGTGCTGTTGCAGGTACCACAGCAGGTGTGCTCATCGGCCGTAAGATGGATAAGGCTAAGGCTGAAGCCGAGAAGATTGCCAACGCTCAGGTTGAGAGCGTCACCGATGGCAACGGCTACCAGGCCGTGAAGGTTACCTTCGACAGCGGCATCCTCTTCCAGACTGGTAAGTCGGCCCTCAACGCCGTAGCACAGAGCTCGCTCAACAACTTCGCCAGCAACGTGCTCATCCCCAACTCCGACATGAGCGTAGGCGTAATCGGCTACACCGACAATGCCGGTTGGAAGAACAGCACCGCCGAGCAGAGCAAAGCCAAGAACCAGCAGCTCTCACAGCAGCGCGCACAGTCCGTCAGCAGCTATCTGCTCAAGCAGGGCGTGGCCAATGGTCAGATCAAGGAAGTCGTAGGCATGGGTGAGGACAACCCCGTTGCCGACAACTCCACCGCTGCAGGCAAGGCTCAGAACCGTCGCGTGGAGGTTTACCTCTATGCCAGCGACGAGATGATCAAGGCTGCCGAGGCTGGCACACTCCAGTAACTGATTGCTTAGAATCAGAACGACGAAGAGGGACATCCGTCTGGATGTCCCTCTTTGTTTTGCGATACATATATAATATCACACCATCAAGCCCTTGACTCTACGGTTGTCTCACCAGCGAGACAGGCTTACACGACCGGTTGAATCGCGCTGTCTCACCGGTGAGACAAGCCCATTCGACCGGTCGTATGAAAGGAATCGACCGGTCGAATCAGTTCATTCAACCGGTCGTATTATAGGATTATTGCTTAAGTGAACCTCTTGTATTAATCACTCCTCAGCCTTCAGCGTGGGCAGTCCCCAGCTATATTTCACGGCGAGCATTCGGATGGCAATGGCTACTGTGCACGAGAGCACTGCACTGCCTTCGGGGCGCCAACCGAGATAGTGAAGGCAGACGATGTAGACGATACCGCCTGCAAGGCAGCAAGTGGCGTAAATCTCCTTACGGAAGATGAGGGGAACCTCGTTGATTAGAATATCGCGCAGCACACCGCCGCCGGCACCCGTGATGACGCCGAGGCAGATGGCAGCCCACGTGGGCATGCCCAGTCCGAGGGCTTTCTCGATGCCGATTACGTTGAAGAGCGAGAAGCCGATGCAGTCGAAGATGAACCACGTATTATTTTGCCGCACAAGCCAGCGGCGGCACGCGATGACCCACACCAAGCCGAAGAGACACGTTAGCAGATAGATGGGGTCCTCGAGCCAGAAAGGCGTCTTGCCGATGAGAAGGTCGCGCGTCGTACCGCCGCCGACAGCCGTGGCTGTGCCTACGATGAAAGCTCCGAAGAGGTCGAAGTTCTTGGCCGCAGAGAGGCGGGCGCCGGAGACGGCGCCGGAAAGCGTGCCTATGAGTTCGAGGATGACGAAGGTCCAGGGGATGCTGAGCATATCCCCCATATTCTGAAAGAATTGTCTAACGATTTCCATTGAATTTGGTCATTGAATAGCCGACAAGAGCGTCGTAGCGAGCGCCTTGGGGACGATGATATACGAGGACTATGTATTCGTTTTCGGTCTGATAGAAGTCGCCCTCTGTAAGGGCTGTGCGCCCCACCCCATCGTTTCCTACCTGACGGAACTGATAGTTGTAGTAGCCTTGCTTGAGCAGAACGGATACTTCGTAAGCCTGCAGGCGGTTGTCATAGTGCATCAGGCATTGAGGGTCAGGGAAGCCATTGTCCCATAGGCCGGACACATAGATATCACCGTATGGGAGCTGAGGCATCTTAAGCAGGAAATGTACGAAGAGGTATTCGCTCATCGTGGCATTATCCTCATCGCCTGTGTGGCGGATGACGTAAGCGCCGTCGGCATCAGGGTCAAAGGTGTAGTTGTGCTGTGGCGTATTCGCGAAGAGCGTGGCATGATATTGCTCGTCGATCCACGCCATACGGTCGACGTTCATACCATTCAGCCTCACGTCGAGAATCTCAAACTTATGAAACTCCGAACCAGCCGGGAAAGCCAGCTCACGCCTATGCGTCCACTCCACGCCATTGGCCTTGACGATATTTGGCCGGAGGTCGACAACGGCATTGTCCCTTCGGCGATTCTGCATCACCACGGTGTGGAGCTCGCGCTGCGGATCAACTACGCGGCGCTGACCGTAGGCCACGTCGAATGTCACTTGCTGATGGCGCTGGTTGAAGCCGAGCTCCGTGTTGGCGCTCACGTTCAAGCCGACGGTCATCTCCGGCTCGTAGAGCGAGAAGCACGCTTCGAGCACAGGGTCGGCATCCTCGTCGAACTCGTCCTCATAGACTCGCACGCGATAGTTGCCAGGCAGGAGAAGACGACAGTCGTAGCTGGGGAAGCTGACGCTATAGTGGGTATAGAGCACGGTGGTATTGAAGCTGGTCTCATACTCCTCAATGGGTTGGTTGTTGAAGCCGTTGAGGTAGTCGCTCTCGAAGAGTTCCTCACAAGGAGTCCAGTCGGCGTTGCACAGCTGCACATTATATATATAGCGCGCGTACGTGTGCGTGAGGGCGTCGAACGACAGCTCAACAGGAGTGCCCAAGCGGGCAACGGGCGGCAACAGCGGGTCATCGTCAACGATGACTTGCACGGTGCGTATGTTGTCCGACAGGCTGCGCGTCTGTTGGCCGCAGATTGCTCCGCCGACGCAAATAAGAAGCACGAATGAGAGTATTAATCTTTTCATGCTGCAAAAATAGTGTAAATTTTTCGTTGCTTACCAATTTTTTACCTACTTTTGTCGATAAAATAAGGAGATTTAATAATGCGACACCTTACTATCAGCTTATTTGCGGCTCTTTTGCTGCTTGAAGCACACACCACGGCACAGGCCGTGACTTACCAGCAGACCGACAGTCTGAAAGTGGTCAGCTTACTCACGAAAGGCAAGCAACGGCCTGCCGGCGAGAACCTTACGCTTTTCTACGCCAACCAGCTGAAAGGCTTGCCATACGTAGGCAAGACATTGGAAGTGAATCCAAAAGAAGAGCTGGCCATCAACCTGCGCGAGTTGGACTGCACGACGCTGGTAGAAAACGTCGTGGCACTGGTGCTTACCACACGACAAGGCAGCACGCGCTTCAGCGATTTCTGCCGCAACCTCGAGCGCATACGCTATCGCGACGGCCGCCTCGACGGATATGCCTCGCGCAATCACTACTTCAGCGAGTGGATTGAGAGCAACAGCCGGCAAGACCTCGTAAGCGAAATCACCGGTAAGAAAGCCGACAGCAGAGGCTACTACTACCCCTTCGTCGACACTCAAGTGCTGGCCTGCAACTACATGAGCCTGCACCCCGACCGCTATCCTATGCTCCGCAATGACGCCCAGGCCCTGCGACAAATCAAAGCCAACGAAAAACGCATCAACGGCAAGACCGTCCGTTATGTGCCCCGACGCTTGCTCGGACGTTCACGACGTGAGCTCTCACTCATTGAGGATGGCGATATTCTGGCCATCGTGACTAAGAAAGCGGGCCTCGATGTCTCGCACCTCGGCTTTGCTGTGTGGGGGCGCGACGGCAAGCTCCACCTGCTCAATGCCAGCCAGATACACAAGAAAGTGGTGCTCGAACCAATGACTTTGGAAGAGTACATGAAGAAACATCCTACTCAACTGGGAGTGAGAGTGATAAGGGTGAAAAATGACTAAGCCATTTTGGATTAGTGGATTAGGGATTAGAGATTAGGAATTGGTTCCTGTGAATTTGGAATTAGGGTTTGATACCTGCGAATAATTAAAACCGACGACCCACTCTGCCGTGCGGACCACCCTCCCCATGAGGGAAAGGACCTACGGCAATGGCGTTAAAAGGAAAACGGAAAATGGGAAATAAAAGCAATTCAAGCACACCCCCATCTACGACCGGTGGAGTCGGAGGATGCCTGAGGACAATACAAAAATGGCTGCAAAGGATTGTAATCTTTTTCTTCGCATCTACAATCTTAGCGGTCGTGGCCTACCGCTGGTTGCCTGTGCCTGCGACTCCACTGATGTTCATACGCTGCGCTCAGCAGGTGCGGCACGGGCAGCAGTTGCGCCTGCGCCACCATTGGGTGCCGCTCGATTCCATGTCGAAATATATGCCTGTGGCCGTAATGGCCTCTGAGGACCAGCTGTTTATGCAGCACCATGGCTTCGACTTCAACGCTATCGGGCAAGCCGTGAAAGAGCGGCAAGCCGGCAAAAGGCAACGGGGCGGCAGCACCATAAGCCAGCAGACGGCCAAGAACGTATTCCTGTGGCCGACTCAATCGTGGTTGCGCAAAGGTCTCGAGACTTATTTCACAGCACTCATAGAGATTTGCTGGAGCAAACGTAGAATTATGGAGGTATACCTTAATTCTATTGAAATGGGCAACGGCATCTACGGCACGGAAGCCGTAGCACAATGGAACTTCGGCTGCACGGCAGCTGAACTCACACGAGCCGACTGCGCCCTCATCGCCGCCACGCTTCCTAATCCTCTAAAGTTCAGCAGCAAAGAGCCTTCAGCCTATATGCTGAAACGCCAAACGTGGATTATGCGTCAGATGAAACACATTGACTTAATGCCAAAAGAGGAATGAGGAAAAACTTCCGGCAGCTCGGCTGTCGTAAGATTTTTTTTCTTCAAGTTTTATTTCACTGTCACCTTCACTTTTCCTTGTAACTCCAAATAGATTAGCGCATTAGGGGTGGTGTAAGTGAAATTTCACTTACACTGTCTTAAATGTAACCCTCTATAAATTAGCACATTAACGGTGGCGACAATGAATAGTCACCTACACCTTTTTTTATCCTTATAAGGCCATGTAGACTTACACGGCTGTTCATATTGGACTTTACAGCTAGGGATGTTAGGCTATACGCCCAGTTGAATCAAAGTAAAACAACTTGTTTTACATCTATTCAACCGGTCGGATGTGAGTGAAGGTGAAATTCCACTTACACTGCGTCTAAGACATTATAGGTCAATGCGTTGCAAGGAAAAGTGTAAGTGACAGTGAAATTAAAACTTTTCTTGAGAAGAGAATAATCCGTGCGCACACGCTCCCCCTCATTAGGGGGCAAAAAAGTGAACAACTTAGGTTTCGCAAGCTTCGCTTGCTTTTGAAATTCTTCGCAATGATTACCTTGCCAGCCCGGCCTCCTGCCACTCCTGCATCACCTTCTCAGCATCGCGCAGCGCTGTGGCTTCGTCGACCTCGTACTCTTCAGTAAGCAGGTGGGCTAGCATAGGGGCATCGAACTCCTTGTCAACGACGTTACGCCAAAGGTAGGCGGCACTCTCGTTGAGACTTATAATCTTCGAGAAATCAATGTTCTTACGGCCATGGGCTACGATGACGGCCTCGCCGCAAATCTCTCTGAGTTCAAATCCTTCGTTTATCTTCATATTTTTTTCCCGGGCTGCGCCCGTATTTAGTTTAATATTTAATGTAGAATATCTTTCTTTCAGTCTTCAATCTCCAATCTTCAATTTTCAATTTTCAATCTTCCAATCTTCACACGCTTTGTTTGTAGATGAACAGCAACCAGCGGCGAATGGGCAGAAGGCGACGCCAGAGGCGGATGCGGCGTTGCAACCGATGGTCGCTGGCCAACATTATGTGCCCGTTTGGACGCAGATATTCGACTACTACGCCGCATACATCTGACGCCGTGCAGCTCTCTGTGCCACGGATATTGCCGTCGCCCATCAGCGTAAGCTGTTCGCCATCAATAGCGATGATGCGATGGAGCACGAAATGGCCCGGGGTTATCTCTGCCAGCACGGCATCACCGACACTTAGAGTCGTCCAGGGTGCCAGCTTTACGCGATCGCGCAAATGTTCGAGGAAAGGGCGCATGGAGTAGCCTTTCACACTGATGACCACAGCCTCGCCCTTAGCCACATATTCCCTGACGAGCGGCAGGAACTTGTCGTTCGGAAATTCCTTGTGACCGACACCTTCAGACGACATATCTGCATAACGCCTCGCCTTGACCTTACGCCAAGGTGTAGCAAGCCAGCGAGCCACTCGCTTAATCATCTGCTTCAATGCCATTCCACAATATATTATTATTTAAGTTCTCCAGAAAGCCTATTTTTTGCTGTCGTACAGTCGGGGTGTTCCTTTCTTGACGGTATCAACTAATCCACTGTAGGGGGATGGAAATGTGGGCTACACGTGCACCGCCTCGAAGCACACTCGCGCAGCCTCCTCGTCGGGGCGGCAGCCGAGCCAATAGACGGGTATGATGGACAGGAGCGACGATATAGTGTCGCAGATGCTCATGTAAACACGGCGGTCCCATTTCATAGAGCTCACTGCCGGCAGCAACGTTGCAAAAGCCTCGATGGCCGCCATCCGCCGGACACTGTTCTCCGGTCGTTGCTCTATGCGCGTAATAGCACCTATGGGAGCATATATATTACGGTAGCAGGGCGTCTTGCCGCTCCAAGGCGAACCGAAGACTAGGGCGCGACCATCGATAATTCGCACAACGGGGTTGTCATCGTTCATGAGGTCGCAGCCAGGGATGTGCTTGTACCACAGATGGGTATGTGTGCTCTTGCCCGTACCGCTTGGAGCCGTGAAGAGATAGCCATAGCCTGCATGACGAATCACGGAGGCGTGAATCAGGAGTGTGTCAAAGGGTGCTGCGGCGAATGCGAATGCCATCATAAGGGCATTATTGAGGCCGAAGTTCTGTTGTTGGCGGCTACCTTCCATGACGACAGACTTGCAGCTGCTAAAATCGGCGTTTGCCCACATCTGGCAGGCCAGCGGCGCATTCTCGCCCGGAAGACTGATCTCGAAGACATAACCGCCGTCAGCTGTGGCATAGACGCCGTGGTTGGCTCCGCCGCAGTCGAACTGACCTATCTCATCGAGGGCATCGGAAGCGTGAGCCTGACCTATCTCCACATCCATCCTGAAAAGCACATCACCCTCCTCCTCGAAAGTGAACGGCGAGAAGGAGGGTATTATGTTTTCTGCCTTGAACGCATCGGGCAAACAGACCTGAAAACAGTGGCGGGCCACTCTGTAGGTGCTGAGGCTCATTTCTTTTTGTCCTTTCCGCTTTGCTTCGTTTTCTTGTCGGTCTTATCGGCAGACGCCGCTGCGGCTTCGGTCGGGTCCCCTATAATAATGGGATTATATTGCTCTGCCTTGAAACTGAAGCGGTCAAGACCGACTTCTCTGAGTTTCAGTTGCTGCTCACTCTCATAGCGACGTTTCAGCTTAGCCCAAAGTTTACGCAACTTGCGTTCGTTACGATCGAAATAGATTGTGCAAATGGGATTCTTGACGCCCTCATTCTGTTCGAGGTGAAACTGCAGCTGTATGCTATAGAGCGAGCGGTCAACCAAGAGCTTATGCGAGTCGAGCCACGCGCTGTCGATAGCCTGCACCTGCGTCTGACATGCAATGGAATCAGTCAGCGAAGCGCCGAAGCCGAACATATAGACGCGCTGCATCTGCGGCCCCTTGTTGCCGGCACTGGCTGCCATTGCGATGGCAAGCGAAGCCACGATCAGCCATGACCTTAATACTTTCGAGCTAGACATTATCCGAGATACGATTTCAGTAGTTTATTCTTGGAGTTGTTGCGCAGGCGGCGAATAGCCTTCTCTTTAATCTGGCGTACACGCTCGCGGGTTAGGTTGAACTTGTCGCCAATCTCTTCGAGGGTCATCTCTTGATGGTTGATACCGAAGAACATCTCCACGATTTGCTTCTCGCGCTCAGAGAGCGTCGAGAGTGCGCGGTCAATCTCGCGGCTGAGACTCTCGTTCACAAGACTCTTGTCTGCCATAGGGCTGTCGTCGTTGACGATGACATCGAGCAGAGTATTGTCCTCGCCCTCTACGAATGGCGCATCGACAGAAATATGTCGGCCGCTGACTTTCAGCGTGTCAGAAATCTTGTCGACTGGAATGTCGAGTTCTTCGGCCAGCTCATCGGGACTGGGCCGACGCTCGTTCTCCTGCTCGAACTTCGACAGGGCCTTTGAAATCTTGTTAAGCGACCCCACCTGATTCAGGGGCAGGCGCACGATACGGCTCTGCTCGGCCAAGGCCTGCAATATGCTCTGGCGAATCCACCACACGGCGTATGAGATAAACTTAAAGCCACGCGTCTCGTCGAACTTCTCGGCTGCCTTTATCAGTCCGAGGTTACCTTCGTTGATAAGGTCGGGAAGCGAGAGGCCCTGATTCTGATATTGCTTGGCCACACTGACCACGAAGCGTAGGTTGGCACGCGTCAGCTTCTCCAAAGCAGCGCGGTCGCCCTTGCGAATACGCTGGGCCAGTTCCACTTCTTCGTCAACGGTAATCAGGTCTTCACGTCCAATCTCCTGTAGGTACTTGTCAAGCGAAGCACTCTCGCGATTGGTGATACTTTTTGTAATCTTAAGTTGTCTCATTTCTTATTGGTCTACATTTTAAGCGTGCAAAATTACATTAAATATAGTACGCGCGCAAGAAAAATTTAAAGTTTTTCCGCAAAAAGCGGGGAAAAGGGCGCAAAGAAAAGAAATCTTTGCGCCCTTTGCTGTTTTGGGCCACTTTGGCCTGCTTTTTGCAAAGCTTATTTCTTCTTCTCGTCGGAGAGGTCGATGGCAGTGGCTACGCGACGTCCGCTCTGCGTGATGGCTCGAATCCAGAGGGTGCGGTCGCTCGACGAATTAGCCAGCTTCACGGCTTCCTCGAAGTCCTCTACGGTACGCATCTCCTTGTCGTTGACCTGGAGGAGAATCATGCCCTTGGTGATGCCGGCATCCATGAGTTTGCCTTTCTTTATTGCCGTGACTTCCAGACCGTAGCGCAGAGCCAGCTCGCGCTTAGCTTCATCGCTCAGCGGCTTCAGCTGCGCGCCGAAAAGGTCGATGTCTACTTCCTCGAGGACCTCGGTGCCGCCCTGTGCGTTGCGCAGCGTAGCGGTCTGGGTGTGGGTCTTCTTGTTGCGGACGTAGGTCACCTTCACCTTGTCGCCAGGGCGGTGCTGCGAGAGTGCCTCCTGCAGCTCGGCCATCTTCGAGACTTGCTTGTCGTCGATGGCCGTCACGACGTCGCCTTTCTGCAGGCCGAGCTCCTCAGCGGTGGTCTTCTGCTCCACTTCCTGGATGTAGATGCCCTTGTTTGTGCCGAGGTCCACGTCGTTGCCCTTCTCCTTCTCGACGTCGATGTAGTTGGTGACGTCCATGCCGCGCACACCGAGCAGCGCGCGCTGCACGACGCCGAATTCTTTCAGGTCAGACACGACCTTGTTCATAATCGTCGTGGGGATGGCAAAGCCGTAGCCGGCATAGGAGCCCGTCTGGCTGTAGAGCATGGCATTGATGCCTACGAGCTCACCACGTTCGTTGACGAGTGCTCCGCCCGAGTTACCGGCGTTGATGGCAGCGTCGGTCTGGATGAAGCTCTCCACGCCGTTGGCTCCGAGCGAGCGTGCCTTGGCCGATACGATACCGGCGGTGACGGTCGACGTGAGGTTGAACGGGTTACCCACGGCCAACACCCATTCGCCGATCTTCAGGGCGTCGGAGTTGCCGATGGTGATAGCCGGCAGGTTCTTGGCCTCAACCTTAACGAGGGCCAGGTCGGTGGTCTCGTCGAGACCGATGATGCGACCCTTGTATTCAGTATTGTCGTTAAGTTTTACGAGAATCTCATCGGCACCTGCAACAACGTGGTTGTTCGTAACGATGTAGCCATCGGCCGAGATGATGACACCCGAACCGGCGCCCTGACGCTTAGGCTGCGTCTCAATCTCTTGCTGGCGACCCTGACCGCGACCGCGGTTGCCATAGCCGAAGAATTCGCCGAAGAAGTCCTCAAACGGGTCGCGTACGGTCACCGTCTGCCGCACTGCATTCTTCGTTACCTTAATATATACTACTGAGTTCACCGAGCGCTCTGCGGCAGTAGTCAAATCAACCAAACCTGCCGGAGTAGCGGGCGCAGCCTGAGCTGTTAATGCAGGCAGTTGCGGAGCTGCCTGGGCTGTCGAGGCTACGGAAATCTTGTTTGTCATGATAGCGCCTGTCATCAGGCTGCTGCTCAGCACCAGTGCTGTGGCACCGAGCCATGTCTTCTGCTTTTGTGTCATCTTTGTCATTGAATATTTAAGGATTAATTTATCGTTTTGATGTCTGATTGCCCTTCAGCCTACGCTTAGGCGCAATTATCTATCAGGATTGTTCATTTTTCTCGACACAAAAGTAGTGCAAAAGTTTATCACTATGACGAAATGACATCGTTTTTTTCTTTCTTTTAACTACTCTGCCGCTATGCTTAACAGCGCTTAAACCCACAGACTGACATTTTTACATTTCTTTTCAGACCCCGCATGCCACGCCACTCTGTCAACAACTTAAGGTGGCCGGCACAGCCCCCCCGAGCAAAGGGCCAAGGGTTATGACACACAAGCCAAGAGACATAAATTATTTCATTTATCACTTTAAAAGGACTCTATCCTTCGATTTTTCACTTTTCACTTTTCACTTTTCATTTTAATTCGTACCTTTGCACCCACAAAGCAGTGGGGCGGCTTGCCGCTGGCCGATTCCATTCGGGAAAGAGCGAGAGGAAAGTCCGGGCCACACAGGGCACTCCGCTACCTAACGGATAGAAGTTCGCGAGAGCTTGCACGTGCAGAAGAAAACAACCGCCGCCCGCGGGCGGTAAGGGTGAGAAGGCGAGGTAAGAGCTCACCAGGCGCATGGCGACATGCGTGCTGTGCACACCGGAGGTGGAAAGTTCGCGTATACCAGCGAAGCGTCGACTGCAGCCACGCGGGCTGCAAGGACGAGAGAGGGCGGCCCGCCCAAGCTGGAGGGTAGAACGATAGAGGCGGCGCGTGAGCGCCGCAGTAGATAAATGGCAAGCACCACGCCGCCGCCCCCCAATAAGCGTCGGCGGCGTGGAACAGAACCCGGCTTACAGCCCCACTGCTTTTTTCAGTACACCCCATCCTTTCCCAAAGGAAAGGAGTTTTTGTCCTCAAGTGGCATATATAGAGAATAGTTCTTATGACGATTAGCGAACTCTGGACCGCCGATTACAGCAGATTGCCGCACTACAGGCGTTGGGCACTCCATTCCTTGCGACGCCTCGTAATGGCTGTGGAGTTGTACGTCGACCGCAACCTCTCGGCCCACGCCTCCGCCTTGACCTATGCCAGCATCCTCGGCGCAGTACCCATTCTGGCTATTATCTTCGCCGTAGCACGAGGCTTCGGCTTCGACCAACTCGTACAAGAGAAGCTGACGGCGAACGTGCGCTTCACGCCCGAGATGACCGACACCATCATGCAGTTCATCAACGCATATCTCGAGCGCACACGCGGCGGCGTGTTCATTGGCATAGGACTACTCCTGCTGTTCTACACCCTCTTCAGCCTCACCTCGAACATCGAGAACGCCTTCAACACCATCTGGCAAGTGAAGTCGTCGCGCAACATCTACCGCCGCGCCGTCGACTACATCAGCGTTTTCTTCCTATTGCCTCTCGTCATTGTCATAACGTCAGGACTGCAAATCTTCATTGTAGGTATTGGACGTTTCATGCCTTCGTTCAATTTCGTAAACTACGGCATCGAGCTCCTCGTACAACTTTCGCCATACATACTGACCTCGCTGGCCTTCATGGCACTCTACAAACTCATGCCAAACACCGACGTGCGTTGGCGCTCGACCATCTGGCCCGCCATTCTCGCCGGCTGTGCTTTTCAAGGCCTGCAGTGGTTCTATATTCATTCGCAATTGTGGATCTCGGGCTACAGCGCCATCTACGGTTCCTTCGCCGCCATACCTTTGTTTATGCTGTGGATGGAACTCTCGTGGAACATCTGCCTCTTCGGTGGCCAGCTCTCCTACGCCAACCAAATGGAGGCCGACTTCGCTTTCGAGAAATCGGCGCCACACCTCAGTCGCGCCGCCCACGACCGTGTGGCCGTGCGAATTGTCGGCGCCCTCGCCGAGGCGTTCAGCCGAGGCGAAGCACTAACGGCCACTGAGCTGGCAGCCGCCACCGCCCTACCCCTCTCGCTCGTCAACACAATCCTCTACGAGCTCACAGCCGACGAGCAGCACCCTATCGTCAGCGAGGTCATGCGCGGCAAGCGCTCAAAAGTCTATTTCCAGCCGGCACGCCCCACCGATGCCCTCACCCCGGAAGCCATCATCGCCTATTTCAATACGCTCGGCGATGACGAGCCGGTCTATGAAGGGTAAGAATTAATCCGTTTTCAGACATTTTGCCCCAGCAACGGTTAAAAAACCAAAAAGCCTCACAGTTTTAACGTCTCTCGCGCGCACGTACATATTATAATTGCTACCTTTGCGCGCTCAAAGTGCAACAGCGGTTCGCTGATGCATCTCACTTTACCTATAACTATCGCATACAACAAACAATCATAACCAATTCAACAAAATCATTTATTAACCAAATCAAATCATTTAAATGAAACAACGTTTCTTATCTCTTCTCGCCGTAGCAAGCATGAGCATTGCTGCTATGGCACAGAGCTGGACGGCACCCGTGGCACCGGAGAATCCTTCCGACGCCCTGCGTGAGCTTGCTGCCGACCCTGAATCGGGAACAGCTTACTACATCATGAATGTCGGTGAAGGACAGTTCATCACTGGAGCAAACGTCTGGGCTACCCAGATTAGCCTTACCAGCAACGCGACTCCTTATGTGGCCGTGATTGCCGAGACCATCGAGATGGACACCAAGATTACTGGTACCAAAGGCACTGAGATGGCTGCTCCTGGCAATGGTTGGACCCTTCGCATGAAAGAAAAATACAACCTCACAGGCGACCACAATCGCACACAAGGACAGGAATGGACCAGCGGATTTAAAACCGACTTCTTCTACCTCTTCCGCTCAGGCGAAGACGGCTACGTCGACCTTAACAACCAGAACAAAGGCTTCGTTTGGAACCTCACCAAGAACGACAACGGCTACTACTACATTCAGGTAATACCCGAAGACACCAATTTCCTCAACGCAGCCACAGAGTATGCCGGCGGCACAGGGGCTGGCGAGAAGGTGAAATTCACTTGCACGGCTGACGATGCCGATATCGAGTGGATATTTATTCCCCAAGAGGCAGTCAACCTAGAGGAGTACGCCGCCAGCGCTGAAAAGTTCGCCAAGGAGTTTGCTATCTACAACGCGCGCGTGCCGCTCTATGAGATGCTCAACGATGCTGCTAAGTACGGAGCCGACTACAGCGCTGCCAGTGCAGTCTACAACAATGCTGACGCTACGGCCGAAGAGCTTACAGAAGCACAGGCAGCCCTCAAGGCCAACATCTCTGGCGTTATCCTCAACTACGCCAAGACCAACTCCACTGCTGCCAACCCCGTAGAACTGACAAAGTACATCATCGTCAACCCCGACTTCAACACGGGCAATATCGATGGCTGGACTGTTACCGAGGGCATCGGTCAGAACCAAGGCTTCCAGAACAACAACAACTACCACAACGATGCTGAGAACGTGCACATCGACCAGTTCATCGAGGCTTGGCGTCCCGCGCCCAACACACTTAACGACGGTAAGATCTATCAGACCATCAACGGCCTGCCCTCAGGCCACTATATCCTCGAGTGCGACGGTATCGCCCGCAACCAGACAGCTGCCAGCAGCGACCAGTGGGTGTCGCCCGACGAATATCGCGGCATCTACCTCTTCTACAGCGACGGCACCATCACCGTTCACAGCGAGTCGACCCTCCGCGACGTTGAGGACGACGAAGGCAACCGCCTGCCTACTCACTTCGTATTCGAGTTCGACCTCGACGATGCCGAGAGCGTACAGATAGGTCTGATGGCCGACGACACCAACCTCAACTGGATGGCTGCCGACAACTTCAAGCTCTCCATGGCTGGTCCCAGCCAGGTATTGCCTTCCTATACCGCACTCCGCACTGAGGTCGGCGTCACCGATGCTCTGCTCAAAGGCAACGAAATCATGGCTCAGCAGACGCTTATCGACGCACTCCAGGAAGCCTTCGCTCAGACGAAGCCCCTCGTAGACGAAGCTTCTGACAGCAGCAAGGACGCTGAGTACAAGAGCGCCTACAACACACTCAACTCCGCCCGCCAGGCTGTGCTCGCTTCGCAAGCTGCCTACACCAAGCTCGCCACCTTCATCACCAAGCTCGAAGGCGACCAGAACAAGTACGACAAGCCCGGATATGGCGCCCTCCTCGAGAAGGTTGAGAACCTCTTCGACGAGATGAACGCCGGCTACGACAACAAGACCATCAGCGCCGACGAAATCACGGCTGCTATCGATGGTTACGATGCTATGGTCATGGAGACAATACAGCAGATGTTCGACGAAGCTGCAGCAAGCGGCCAGCTCCTCGACGAGCCCCTCGACATCACACCGCTCTTCACCGACATGACATTCCCCGACACCAACGGAGCAGACCAGCAGGCTTACGCCGGAGGATATCCCTCGGCTGAGGCCCCCGTATGGGTCAACGAGACCGGCACAGGCAACTTCAAGACCAACTACGGCACAGTAGAGGTCTGGGATGCTCGCCCGTTCAACATCTACCGCGACTTCACCAACCTGCCCAAGGGTAAGTACACCGTCAAGACCCACGCATTCTTCCGCGTAGAGGCCAACGACAGCAACTATCCCGCATGGCAGGCCGACAACAGCTACGGCCAAGGCTTCGCTTACCTCTATGCAGGCCGCAACAACACTCCCATCATCAACGTAGCTTCAATCGCCTGCCCCGAGTTCGCCGATCTCGACGCTCCCTACGACTGCACCGACGGTAACTATATGCCCAACAACCAGCACTCGGCTTCGATGATCTTCACCGACAGCAAGTACGCCGCACAGGCTGAGCAGTGCTATATCGGTGCCAGCGCATCGGTCATCGAAGACAATGGCACTCTGCGCGTTGGCGTGGCTGGAACAAGCGACCTGATGGCTAACCACTGGACCATCTGGTACGACTTCGAGCTCTACTATGAAGGTGTTGCAGGTCTCGACGACGACATCCAGAACATGCTCGACCAACTCGAACTGCTCGACCACTACGGCGTGGTAGCCACAAGCGAAATCATCGAGAACGCAAAGGCTGCCGGCGAGGCTGCTCTCGGCGCCGACGAGGCTACACAGGCCGCTGCCATCAAGACCATGCAGGACGCTATCAACGCTTCTGAGCTCAGCCAGCAGCTCACCCAGAAGATCCAGAGCACAAAGGAGACCTACCAGGCCATGGTAGACAACCTCGAAGGCAACTTCAACGACACGAAGGTCATCACCATCATCGACGAGATCGACGCAGCTATCCTCTCTGACCATTTCGAGAGCAACGAGAAGATTCAGGAGTGGCTCGACGCTCTGCCCGGTGCCTGGTACGACTACGTGCTGAGCATGCAGGAGCTCGACGACGCCACCGAGGACAATGCCGTTGAGCTGCCCATCCTCGTCAACGGAACATTCGACGACATGGTTGGTGAGACCACCGCTATGCCTACCGGCTGGACTGCCGAGTTCGAGAAGAACGGCGGTAAGGGTCGCGAGGGTGTCATGGAGTTCTGGAACGCCAGCACCTTCGATATCTACCAGGATCTGCCCAAGCTCAAGAACGGTTACTACCGTCTCTGCGTCGATGGTCTCTACCGCGCCGGCGCCAGCAACGACGAGAATGGCCAGATCATCGCCGGCAACACGCCTGCCAACGATGTTTACTTCTACGCACAGGGTCGTGCTGAAGAGAAACTCATGCAGTGGAGCGACACCGAGAGCGGTGCCATCCCCTACGCTCTTGCAGACAAGGACGGCGTGACAGCCATCGGCACGCTCTACGACCTCAACGAGGAACTCGGCGGCTTCGACGCCCCCAACAACCAGAGCGCCGTCAACGCCTTCATCGCTCAGAAGCGCTACCACAACACCCTCGTCTTCGGCTATGGCGTCGACGGCTATGACGAAGGCACAGTGCGCATCGGTCTGAAGAAGACCGTGGCAGTGGCCAACGACTGGTGCCCCTTCGACAACTTCCGCCTCGAATACCTCGGCACCGAGCGCCCGACAGCCGTCAACGCTGTTGAGACCGACACCAATGCTTCTCCCGCTGCCATCTTCACCCTCGACGGCCGTCAGACCAACCGCCTCAGCCGCGGCGTCAACATCGTACGCCAGGCCAACGGCAAGGTCGTCAAGGTTCTCGTGAAGTAACAGATAATACTGCCGCGACAAAGTCGCAGCTTACACGACAGCGAGGCAAAACGCTCAAACCTACCAAACGTTACCTCATGTCCGATAACAAGCAAGCCCCGGCCCCACAGCCGGGGCTTGCTGTTTTCTTGAGAGTAACCGCATAATATAAATATGTACGCGCGCGAGGGCTTGAATTGTTAAGAATTATTAAAGCATCGCACTTTTAACGTTTCAAAGCACTAAGGAATCAATATTAAGTGTAATTTTGCCACGCAAAGGGTGTAATAGAGCCCTTTTATGCGACCAAAAAGGAAGAAATCAACACATCTTTTATTTACTAACTAATTAATTAACTGCTTTATGAAACACAAGTTACTCTTTGCGCTCGCAGGCGCACTGATGAGTATGAGTGCCATGGCATGGGATGCGCCCACAAAGCCGACCACGCCTACCTTCCCCCAGTATGAGGGAACGTGGGTAACACCCGAAAGCGAAGGCACCTACTACATCTACAACGTTGGAACAGGTCAGTTCCTTGGTGCCGGTCTTGACTGGGGCACACGCGCTGTCGCTACCACCGAGGCTGTTCTCGCCCTTGACGATGCACAGTGGTCATGTGGTGCCAACAAGAACACAATCATTCCCTTCCTGCTCCACAAGACCGACCTCGCAACTGATCTGCTCGAGGACGAGACATTGGAGGGCACATGGCAGATCATGAACCTCAACACCAACAAGTCTGCCAACGACCAGTACCTCTGCCACGAAGGCAATGCTGCTTGGATTGACGGTGGTCAAAGCCGCCGCGATACCGACAAGAACGGTTTCTGGAAAATTGAGCAGGCAGGCGATGCTTACGAGTTCCTGCCTCTCGACGGTCAGGAAGGCAACACCATCGTTTATGGTGTTCACCTCCCCAACCTCGCTTCTGCTAAGACGGTCTACACTTGGACCGACCTGCAGAACAACGCCGATGCTGCTGCAAAGTGGAAGTTCGTGTCGACCGACGATGTTGAGTCTATCCGCACTTACATCGCAAGCGATGCCGTTGCTGCTTACGCTGAAGCATTCGATGCTTACAAGACAGCCATGAACGTCTACAATGCCAAGAATGCCCTCTACAACACTCTGCTCGATGCCGACAAGTATGGCGCAGATACTGCCGAGGCTGGCGCTGTCTACAACAACCCCGACGCTACCGTTGAGGAGCTCAACGCTGCCAACACCGCCCTGCAGGAGGCTATCAAGCCCCTGGCTGTAGAGTATGGCTGCAAGAACTCCAGCGAGGACGAGCCCTTCGAAGTCACCAGCTACGTGATGACGAACCCCGACTTCTCCACTTCTTGCGAAAATGGTAAGACACCTCCGGGATGGGAAATCACCATCAAAGGTCAGAACGTAGGTCAGCAGAACCGTACCGATACTAACTCTGAGACCGGTCTGGCTATAACAAACTTCCTCGAAGCTTGGATTCCTCAGCCCTCTACACTCGGTAACGGTTATGCCGGTCAGTGGGTAACCGGACTGCCCGCAGGTCGCTATCGTCTCGAAATGGATGCAACAGCTTGCCAACAGAGCGGCGCTATTGCTATCGAAGACCTCACAGGTGTCAGTCTCTTTGTTGGCACAGGTTCCTACAACATTCCTGGTGGTCCTGTTCAGACAGCTGAATACGCTCCTCAGCACTACACCTTCGACTTCGACTTCAATGCCGATAAGCTCCTCGTTGGTCTGCTCGTCGAGAACACCAACTGTAACTGGATTTCGGCCGACAACTTCCGTCTCTTCGCTATCGGTCCCATGAAGGAAGACCCGAACAAGAAGGGCCTGGAAGAGGCCATCGCTAAGGCTGAGGAAATGGTAAGCAACATGGTCGGCAACGACATCGAGGATAATTCCGTATTCAATGTCAACGCTGAAGTCGCTGCTGCCTTCAATCAGGCAATCGAAGACGCTAAGGCTGCCCTCAGCGGCACGGGCGACGAGATGAAGGCTGCCGTCACAGCCCTCGGCGCTGCTACCGAGGCTGCCAACAACTCCAACAACCTCTACAAGCAGTTCCAGGAAGTCTACAATCAAGCTATGCTTACGGCACAGAACCTTGATGGCCAGTGGCCTGAGCTGCAGGACAACATCTATGACTGGGCCGAGGGTGAGTTCACCGAGGCCTTCAACGCCGGTACTCTCACCGAGGACGACCTCGCTGCTGCTCAGGGTAAGGTTGACGAGCTCGTAGCTGCATTCCTCAACGATCCCACCAAGATTCAGCCGGGCGACGACCTCACCATCCTCATCCAGAACGCCGACTTCAACAAAGGTCAGTATGGTAACACTGGCGCAACCACCTTCGACGGCGACGAGAACAGCATTCCCGGTTGGACTGTCGTAAGCGGTAACATCACCGAGCTCAGCGGCTCCTTCCACAACATCGAGACCTATCACAAGGCCGTTAACATTCAGCAGACCATCAAGAACCTGCCCGCAGGTTCCTACCAGATTGGTGTCCAGGGCTTCGTTCGCATCGACGGCGGCGAGAACGACATGGTTCTCTACGCTGGTGTTTCCGAGAAGAAGTTCATGGAGATTACCGCTCAGTCGAGCGAGGAACAGCTCCATGGTGATGGCAATGGCAGCACAGCATGGCCTTACGACTCACAGAACCCCGTCCTCGGTGGTTACATGCCTAACTCCATGGAGGGTGCCGGCAAATACTTCGAAACCGTCAACCCCGCAACTGGCGAACCCTTCTATCTCAACACTGTGAACATCGCTCACGCAGGTGGCGACCTCACCATTGGTGTACGCTGCTCCGCTACCAACCTCTGGATCCTCTGGGATAACTTCACTCTGAAGTATCTGGGCTCCGATGCTCTCTTCTCACTGCTCGAAGAAATCGCTGATAAGGGCGACGAGATGACAGCTCTGACAGAGAATGGTCAACTGACCGAAAAGGCTAACGAACTCGTTGCTGACCTCCAGGCTAAGGTTGAAGCTGCCGACGACATCACCTCCTCTGAGGAAGCTCTCGCTCTCATCAGCGAACTCAAGGATGCTATCGACTACATCAAGGCTGGCCAGGCTCTCTTCACGGAGATTACTCCTCTCGTTGATGACTACGCTGCTAAGTACCAAGAACTGGGTCTCTCCGATCCCGCTTTCGAAACTCTGCTCGAGACTCTCGGCGCCAAGACCGCTGAATACGAGTCATTCGCCGACAACGACGAGATCGCTCAGGGCATTGTAGACCTGAAGAAGGGCTGGATTGCAGCTATCGTAGCTGGCGCCGAGGTTGGTAGCGAGCTCAAGGGCATCATCCTCAATCCTGACTTCGAGACCGGTAACATCAACAACTGGACCGACACCTTCAATCAAGGCAACCACGGCTTCCAGAACAACGCTACCTACAGCGATGCTGACGGCAATGTTGTCATCAGTAACTTCGCTGAATCCTGGAACAACACCAACTTCCTTCCTGACGGATCAATCAGCCAGAACATTGGCATCCTGCCCGAAGGCTGGTATCAGCTCGAGATGGACGGCTATGCTGTCAACCAGTCACAGGCTGGTGGCGCACCTGCTGATGGCGTTCATGGCGTAGACCTCTTCGCCAAGACCGGTGAAAACACTGCTAAGCAGAGCATCGGTATCGGTGGCGAGAATGGTGTTTCGCAGCACTGGACTCTTGGCTTCCACTCTGATGGCGTCAGCGAGACTGTCATCGGTGTCATGGCCGAAGGTGCAAACTGCAACTGGACAGCATTCGACAACTTCAAGCTCATCTACTACGCAGATCAGGTACCCGATGCAGTCGAGGCTGTTGCTACAGAGACCACCGCTGCTCCGAAGGCTATCTTCACTCTCGACGGCCGTCAGACCAGCACTCTGCGCCGCGGCATCAACATCGTCCGCAAGGCCGATGGCACCGTGCAGAAGGTTCTCGTGAAGTAATCAGTGTTCCCGTTTGTTGCGATACTATCGCAACCGACAAGCAATAATCCAAGCGCTGCGGCCCGCGGGTCGCAGCGCTTCTTTTATGCCCCATCGCCTCGCCCTTTTTTATCTTCGCATCCTTGAATATTACATTCCTCTTTCCTCGCTATAACATTTTTCACTTTTCATTTCTCACTTTTCACTTTTATGACTACCTTTGCGGCGCAAAAGAGAATAAACTAAATTAAAAATAATCAAACTACAATGAAAAAGCAATTAGTTTTAGGCTTCATTGCCCTCGCTGCTCTCTGCCTGAGCTCATGCGTAAGCACAAAGAAGATCCAGTACTTCCAGGGCTCCGACCAGATGTTCGAGCAGGCCCAAGCCATCCTTCAGAAGTATGAGATGCACCTGAAGCCCGCCGATCAGATCCTCATCAAGGTGACGTGCGACAACCCTGAGCTGCTCGAAGTGTTTAACCTCGACGTGACCCTCGGTGCCGGTTCGCGCAACGGCGGCAACCTCAGCTATGGCTCCACAGGTTCCATGGGCTCTGTCTATGGCTACACCATCGACAACACCGGCGCCGTGCGCCTGCCCGTGCTGGGTCTGGTGCAAGTGGGCGGTATGACCTGCGACCAGGCTGCCAAGGCCATCGAACAGACCATCACGCAGAAGAACATCATCAAGAACCCCGACGTCACCGTGCGCCTGCTGAACGCCCGCGTGGCTGTGCTCGGTGCCGTGAAGAGCCCGCACGTCGTCAGCCTCACCTCGGAGCGCAACACCATTCTTGACGTGCTCTCGCAGTGCGGCGACCTCAGCGACCAGGGCCTGCGCGAGAAAGTGAGCCTCTACCGCGAGGACAACGGCATCCGCCAGAAGTATGACCTCGACCTCACCCAGGCCAACATCTTCGAAAGCCCCGCTTTCTACGTGCAGCAGAACGACCTCAT
Organism: Bacteroidaceae bacterium; assembly: GCA_017429945.1. Taxonomy (GTDB): domain Bacteria; phylum Bacteroidota; class Bacteroidia; order Bacteroidales; family Bacteroidaceae; genus Physcousia. Next base: position 60,908 of record JAFRNY010000063.1, on the reverse strand, counting down.
CTACGTGCAGCCCAACAAGAGCCAGAACGTCAAGAGCTCGGCCTTCTCGACGTTCCTCGGCGTAGGCGGCAGCGTCATCAGCGCCCTGGCTTCCGTCACCGCCCTCGTCATCTCCATCGTCAATCTGACGAAATAAGCAGATAACTTATAATAAACAGAAAACACGACCGGTCGCATCGTCTGATGCGATCGGTCGTGTCGTAAAAGTTGACCGGTCGTATCGGGCGATACGACCGGCCGTGTGAGAGTAAAACAACTTGTTTTACCGCCAAACCCTTGGGCGAATTATCGAGGTCTACTTTTCGATGTGCTGAGTGCGGTCGCCATAGTGGCCGTAGGAGCCATAGTGGCCGTAGCGACCGTAGTAGGTGCCGTAGCGGCTGTAGCTGTACTTGCCGTAGCCGTAGTAGAAGCCATACTTCTTTTTCTTAAGGTCGATGCCGTTGAGCACGAGGTTGACCTTCGGCAGTTTCTTCGTTTCGGCAATGCGGTTGATATTGTCGACATCGTTCTTGGTTGTGACCTCCGGGCGTACGACGAAGAAGCTGACGTCGGCCAGACGGCCGAGCTCGAGCGTATCGCTTACGAGACCCACAGGCGGCGTGTCGAGAATGATATAATCGTAGATCGTGCGCAGGTGCTCAAAGGCTTTGTCGAGCATCTCGCGCGTGATAAGTTCACCAGGATTAGGCGGAATGATGCCTGCGGGCAGCACGTCGAGGTTCTTATTGATGACGCCGTGCACGATTTGCTTCTCGAGCAGGTCGAAATCGGCCGTCTCGGCCGAGAGATAGTTTGTGATGCCCTGTTCGCGCTGCGGCAGGTTGAAGAGCTTCACGAGGCGTGGCTTGCGGATATCGAGGCCGACCACCAGCACGTGCTTGTCGAGCAGCGCGAGGGACATTGCCAGGTTCGTGGCCACGAAAGTCTTGCCCTCGCCTGGCACCGACGACGTAGTGAGGATGACCTTCTCGTTGCCCTCGAGCACAAAGCGCAGATTGGTGCGCAGACCGCGGAAGGCTTCTTCCATCATATCGTTGGTATTCTCCTTGACCACGATGGCACGCTCGCCGTCGGAGAGCTTCGACGTCAGGGGTATGTCGGCAAGAATCGAGAGCTTCGAGGCTTTCTCCAGATCGTCGCGCCCCTCAATGTGGAAGCGCAGGAGGTCCTTGAGATAGTAGTAGAGGAACGGCAGCAGGAAGCCGATGATGAGCGAAGCCAGCAGTATGAGGCGCGACTTGGGGCTGACCTTGCCCTCGAGCAACGGCATATCGATGACGCGGGCCTTGGTGGCTATTGACTTCATGGAGATAGCGTTCTGCTCACGCTTCTCGAGGAGCATGAGGTAGAGGCTGGCCTTGAGCTCTTGCTGACGACCCATATTGTTCATGGCTCGCTCCTGTGTCGGTGTGCTGCTGACGCGTCCCGAGAAGCGGTTGTACTGCGACTCGGCGCTATTGCGCTGGATCTGCAGGTCGCTGTAGATGCCGCGCAACTGCTGCTGCACGGCCGACCACATGCTCATGACCTCATCGGTCACCTGCAGCACCTGCGGGTTATTCTCCGAGGAGCCGCGGATAAGGCGGTTGCGCTTGATGACGCCATTGTTGTACTCGGCAATCATGGAGTTGGTGGCGGGGTTGCTCACGCCTATGTTTGCCGGGATGAGCGTGAGGCTGTTGGTGGGATTCTCAACGTAGTCGAGCAGCGACTTCACGAGGCTCATCTGCGTCTGTATCTCCACCTGCTTCTTCTGGAACTCAGTCGATTGCGTCAGGGCCGTGGTAGCGTCTGTAGGCAGGTTGACGAGCGAGTTGCCACGCTTGTACTGCTCAATCTGGCTCTCGGTGGCATCGAGGTCGGTGCGGATGCTGTTGATTCGGTCGTTGATGAAGTCCTCTGTCTTCTCGGCCAGCAGGTTCTTGTCCTCGTTGGCATCCTCGTTGTAGGCCTCGACGAGCTCGGCCAGATAGTCCATGGCGCGCTCCGGGTGTGTGTCGAGCAGCGACAGACGGGCCACCGACGTGAACTTGGTCGTAGGCTCTGCGCGCAGCGAGCGGCTGTAGCGACGGCCTATAGCTATAGGCGGGTAGATGACGGCCGTGAGCTTGCGGTCGCCAAGTTCGAAGCCCGGGTTCTGCGAGAAGAGTATCTTGCCCACATTGGCATTTACGCTCGAGGGCAGAGTCTTGAGGTCAACAGCCAGCACCTCAGGCGCGTCGCCCTTCGAAGGCTGGCTTATCTCCACGTAAATGCCCTTGCCCTTCTTCGTGATGGCGATGGGCAACGGCTGCTTGAGCTCGTCGAGGTGCGATTCCTCTATATCAACCACGATGGGCGAATTGCGATAGAGGTCGGCATCGCGCACGCGCCCTTCCATAGTGTAGCGCACATAGAGCTTCAGCGACTTCACGGCCCGCGTTGCCACGGCTGCGGAGCTGAGAATCTCAATCTCGTTGTCAAAGCCCGAGGAATTGGTGATGAAGCCCATCTGGCTCTGCATCAGGTCGTTTGACGAGTAGCGCTTGTTCTCCTCTTCCTTTATGAGCACTTTCGTTGCCACGCGATAGACATTGGGCTGGTAGCGGAGGTAGAGCATGGCCAGTCCAAAGCATACGAGGGCCGAAATAATGAACCAGTACCAGTTCAGCAGGAAAATAGACCAAATCTGTCGGAAGTCGATGCCCGACGATTCATTGTCGAATTTCTCTTGTTCGAATGTGTCTGACATATTTTATTTCTTTACTTATTCCACAACTTGCAATTTTGCGCTGCAAAGTTAGTGATTGTTTTTGAAACGGCAGGCAACTAAAGTGCGAAAAAAGCAGAAAAAGCAGAAAATCCTTGGCCTTACACCAATATTGCATTATCTTTGCAGACGAATAACAATAAAACGGACTGACGTATGAAAGGAATAGTACTGGCCGGCGGCTCCGGCACACGCCTCTACCCCATCACGAAAGGTGTGTCGAAGCAGCTGCTGCCTATCTTCGATAAACCGATGGTCTATTACCCCATCTCGGTGCTGATGGAGGCTGGCATCCGCGACATCCTCGTGATATCTACGCCCCACGACTTGCCCGCCTTCCGCCGCCTGCTGGGCGATGGTTCGGACTACGGCATCAATCTTAGCTACGCCGAGCAACCGTCGCCCGACGGACTGGCCCAGGCCTTCATCATCGGGCGCGAGTTCATAGGCGACGATGCAGCATGCCTGGTCCTGGGCGACAACATCTTTCACGGCTCGGGCTTCACTCCGCTGCTGCGCGAGGCCGTCTACACGGCCGAGCATGAGGGCAAAGCCACCGTGTTCGGCTACTGGGTGAACGACCCCGAGCGCTACGGCGTGGCTGAGTTCGACGCCCACGGCAACTGCCTCAGCATCGAGGAGAAACCGTCGAAGCCTAAGTCGAACTATGCCGTCGTAGGCCTCTACTTCTACCCCAACAAGGTGGTCGATGTGGCCGCAACAATCAAGCCCTCGGCTCGCGGCGAGCTGGAGATCACGACCGTGAACCAGCGCTTCCTCGAGGACGGTGAACTGAAAGTGCAGACGCTCGGGCGCGGCTTCGCATGGCTCGACACCGGCACCCACGACAGCCTCTCTGAGGCATCGACCTTCATAGAGGTCATCGAGAAGCGCCAAGGACTGAAAGTGGCGTGCCTCGAGGCCATCGCCTTCCGCCATGGTTGGATAAGCGAAGAGCGCATGCTGGAGCTGGCACAGCCTATGATCAAGAACCAGTATGGGCAGTACCTCGTCAAGGTGGTCGAGGATGCACGAAACAATGTAAGATATCAAGAGTGAACTATTCAATTTTCAATATTCAATATTTCAATTTCCAACATTTAAATGTCATTCTTAAGCAAACTGTTCGGCCGCAAAGAGGCCGAAAATGAGACAAAGATAGGCGGCATGGAAGACTTCATGACGCTCATACGCGTGTACCTTCAGGCAGACATCGCCGCGCAGGCCGGCATCACCAATCTGGCCGCCCTACCCGACTTGCGCGTGTTCAAGCAGACGCTGAAAGTGCCAACCATCAACAACCGTCTGGGTCTGGGCGAGAAGAAGCGCTGCGCTCAGATGCTGCACGACGTCTATGGCATCAGCGAGACATTCACCCAGGAGATCGACGAGAGCGTGAAGAAGCGCTGCCGACGCATCAACGATGTGCAGACCTACCTCGTGCAGTTCCAAGGTTTCTCGCAGGACCTGATGATGCTCATGGGCAACCTTATGCAGTGGAAGTTCCGCCTGCCTTCGTTCATGAAAGGCGCCCTGCTCACCATGACCGAGAAGACCATCCACGACATCACGACTAAAAACGACTGGAAGGACGACAACGTGCGCCGCACCGTGGGCACCGTGCGCAAGTACCAGCAGACGCTCGGCTTCTCTGAGGCATGGATGACAGAGTACGTGCACAAGACCATCATGCTCGCCAAAAAAGAGAAGCGGGCCGACATCGACAAAGAAACCAAGGGACAATAGGAATTCGGAATGCATAATTCACAATGCATAATTCATAATGCATAATTCATAATTAGGAGTGCCGAGACGAGAAAAAGGTACTAAAATCGGCACCACAGATAAAATAATTATGAATTATGAATTATGAATTGAGAATTATTTCATACCTTTGTACCCGATAAACATACTGTATGCACGGCAAACACGCTTCGTATGACAGCTGAAGAAGAGAAAATAGTACGACTCTTAGAGACGCGAACCAGGCAACTCATCATCAAATTCCAGCAAGTGAAGGAAGAAAATGAAGAGCTGCTCGAAGACGTCATAGCCAAAGACGAAGAGCTCAAGCGGCTGAAGCAACAGCTGCACGACTCCGAAGCGGCATACAACAACCTCAAGACGGCACGTCTGATGGAAGTAGGCGACAAAGACCTCGCCGCAGCCAAACTCAGAATCAGCCGTCTGGTGCGCGACGTAGACAAGTGTATCGCCCAGCTCAAAGCCATGGGCCCCGAAGCTTAATGCATTGATAAAAAATGGAAATAAGCGATACCTTTCAGATAACACTCAAGCTCGGAGGGCAGAACTTCTCGATCACCATACGGCGCGACGAGGAGCTCTACTATCGTAATGCCGAGAAGCTCATCAACAAACGACACAGCTTCTATGCCAACAGATTCCCACACCAGAGCAACGAGACATACCTGCTAATGACTGTGCTCGACATTGCCGTCATGCAACAAAAGACGGAAGCCAGCGCGAACATTCAACCGCTCATGGCGGCTATCACGGGACTCACCAACGAAGTGAACGCGGCACTCAAATAACCTTTGAGAGCCAAGCCGAGATACGGCAGACATCTGAACGCAAACAACGAACGCACCACCCGCCTTGCAACCCAAAGCTACCACCAAGCCGAGGGATGCGAGGATAAGGATGGCGCGTTACATTATTTAATATATATACATACAACCAACTAAATCACTCATGACAACAATCGGACTGATAATCACCATCGCCTCTGCAGTAATCGCGGCTGCCATGGCCGTCTACCTGCTCATCTGGTATCGCCATACGATGCCAGCCCGCATCAAAGAGATGCACGAGGAGGCAAAGAAAGATGCCGAGGTAATCAAGCAGAAGAAACTGCTCGAGGTGAAAGAGAAATTCCTCAACAAGAAAGCTGAGCTCGAGAAGGAAGTGCAACAGCGCAACCAGCAAATCCAGCAAGGCGAGAACCGCATCAAGCAGCGCGAGATAAGCCTCAACCAACGCCAGGATGAGCTCAACCGCCGTAAGAGCGAGCAGGAGAACGAGCGCAAACGCCTCGAACAGCAGCAGGCTCTGCTGCAGAAGAAAGAGGAGGAACTGGGTCAGCGCCTGGAAAACCTCATCGCGCAGGAGCGCACTCAGCTCGAGAAGATCAGTGGCCTCACGGCCGACGAAGCGCGCGAGCGCCTCGTGGAGACTCTCAAGGACGAGGCTAAGACCGAGGCTGCAAGCTACATCAACGAGATCATGGACGACGCCAAGATGACGGCCAACAAAGAGGCTAAGCGCATCGTCATTCAGACTATTCAGCGCGTAGCCACCGAGACAGCCGTAGAGAACAGCGTCACGGTGTTCCACATCGACAACGACGATGTCAAGGGACGCATCATCGGTCGCGAAGGCCGCAACATTCGTGCCCTCGAGGCTGCCGCAGGCGTCGAGATCGTCGTCGATGACACGCCCGAAGCCATTGTCATCAGCGGCTTCGACCCCGTGCGCCGCGAGATAGCGCGCCTGGCACTCCACCAGCTGGTGGCCGACGGACGCATTCACCCCGCCCGCATCGAGGAAGTCGTTTCGAAAGTCAAGAAGCAGATCGATGAGGAGATCCTCGAGATAGGCAAGCGCACAGCCATCGACCTCGGAATCCATGGCCTACACCCCGAACTCATTCGCATCGTGGGTAAGATGAAGTATCGCTCCAGCTACGGACAGAACCTGCTGCAGCACGCTCGCGAGACAGCCAATCTCTGCGCCGTGATGGCTTCGGAGCTCGGCCTCAACGCCAAGAAAGCCAAGCGCGCCGGACTGCTCCACGACATAGGCAAGGTGCCCGACGAGGAGCCCGAGATGCCCCACGCACTCTATGGCGCCAAGCTTGCCGAGAAGTACAAAGAGAAGCCCGACATCTGCAACGCCATCGGCGCCCACCACGAAGAGATGGAGATGACCTCGCTCATAGCTCCCATCGTGCAGGTGTGCGACGCCATCAGCGGAGCACGCCCCGGCGCACGTCGCGAGATTGCCGAGGCCTACATTAAGCGCCTGAAGGACCTCGAGGACATTGCCATGAGCTATCCCGGCGTCACGAAGACCTATGCCATCCAGGCCGGTCGCGAACTGCGCGTAATCGTAGGTGCAGACCAGATCGACGACAAGCAGATCGAGACGCTCTCCACTGACATCGCCACAAAGATCCAGAACGAGATGACCTATCCCGGACAGGTGAAGATCACCGTCATCCGTGAGACGCGTGCCGTGAGCTACGCAAAATAAGGCATCTGCATACTGCCACAATATGGAAACCCCGCCGGCCTACCGGCGGGGTTTGCTTTTGTCTTTACGGCTATTGTTCTTTAGATTTTTCAAAAAGTTTTTGAAAAAGGGTTCATCTTACATTGCAAGTCATTGATTTTCAATAGTGGCATTATAATAAGGCTATTCCTTTACCCTATCAGATGACATGTGACACAGAAAAAAAACAAAATTTTTATTTACTTCTATGTCACATGTCATTATTGAATGAGCTCGAGAAAGGCATCGGCATATGCCATATGGAGACACGAACACTCCCGAGACTTTTGGCAGACACTCTCTTGAAAATTAGCAAATTCTCCCTGAACTTAGGGATGATACGACCGGTTGTGTAGGCTGATACATTAGGCTGAAACGCCCGATACGACCTATCGCATCGGCATATTCAACCGGCCGCAAATTCTTATTCGCATTCGTACGCTTAACTGAGGATCTCCCGCATAGTCTCCTTGCGGTCGATAATGACGTAGGCCACAGCAAAGAAGAGGAGGTAAAGAGCTAAGTCGAGGAAAAAGATAATGGTGATAGGCATATCCATATCATCAAGAGCCATATTACCCAGGATGAAGAAGACGACCATCGCGATAATCACCACGAGAGCCTGATGCATCGAGAGACCACAACGCATCAGTATGTGGTGGATGTGGCGCTGGTCGGCATGGAACATCGGGAAGCCCGATGCTATGCGCGTGACGGCCACCCGGACGAGGTCGAACACTGGCACGATGAACATGGAATACACTATCAGAATAGGATTCACATGAGTGTAGACATCCTGTTTCGTGACCATAAGATACTTAATGGCGAGGTAAGCTAACACGTAGCCCAGGATGAGGCTGCCGGCATCGCCCATGAAAATCTTCATGTGCCCCACCTTGCCGAAGATGTTGAAGCACATAAACGCCAACACCGAACCCAGCATAGCAGCCGACATAACGTCGAAAATCATGTAGCGCACGTCGGCGTAGAGATATACGAAGAAGGCCAGACAAATGGCTGCTATGCCAGATGCCAGGCCGTCGATGCCATCGATAAGATTCAGGGCATTGACTATGGTCAAGATGACAAACACCGTCAACGGATAAGCCACCCACACCGGGATCTCGTACAGCCCGAAGAAGCCGTGGAGATTGTCGAGGGCGAGGTTACAAATAGGCAACGCCGACGAGCCTATGGACATAACCACGAACTTGAAGTTGGCAGGAAGGTCGACAAGGTCGTCGAGCACACCGACAAGGAATATGATTGTGGCGCCAATGACCATCAAGGCCGACGACAGATGAAATTCAGCCTGTGTATTCGTCTGGCTGTAATAGACAAGCATCGTAAAAGCAAAGCTCACGGCCAGCGACGGTAGGAACGAGATACCGCCCAGGCGAGGCACAGCCTGCTTGTGTACCTTGCGTTGGTTGGGCTGGTCGTAGTAGCCAAACTTCCGGCAAAAAGCTATAATAAGTGGTATCGTGACTGCCGTCGCAATCGCTCCAATAAAGAAGGCAAGGAAGATATATATGTAGTACGACGCCATGTCGGATAGGTTAACGGATATGAGGTTACTCTTTTAATAAACGTATGAAGACGCGATTTATTATGTGAAAGCAAAAGATTTTTTCATATATTGCATATTCTCTTATTTTCTTAGTGCGAGAGAAGGATTTGGCACGATTAATTCTTATCTTTGCACAAACGAAAGTCAACAATGCCAACAGACATCAAAGTAAGCATAATCACCGTAGCCTACAATAGTGCCTCGACCATTGCCGATACCATTGCGTCGGTGCTGGCACAAAGCTACGCGAACATAGAATACATCATCGTCGACGGCCAGTCGACCGACGGCACCGTGGACATACTGCGCCAGTTCGAGCCTAAGTTCGGCGGCCGCATGCGATGGCTCTCAGAAAAAGACGGCGGCATCTACGACGCCATGAACAAAGGCATCACGATGGCCACGGGCGACGTCGTAGGCATCCTGAACAGCGACGACTATTTCACCTCCAACACCGTAATCGAGCAAATGGTCAAAGTCTTCGACGACGAAAGCATCGACGCGACTTACGGCGACATACACTTCATTCGCGAAGGACAGCCCGACAAATGCATACGCTACTATTCCTCAAAACGCTTCAGCCCACGCTGGCTGCGCTTCGGTTTCATGCCCGCACACCCCTCGTTCTACGCCCGCCGCGAAGTCTTCGAGCGCGCCGGCCTCTACAAGACCGACTACAAGATAGGCTCCGACTACGAGATGATGGTGCGCCTCTTCTGCGTACACAAGATTAAAGCAAAGTATCAGCCGCTCGATTTCGTGACGATGCGCACCGGCGGTCTCAGCACCCGCAACGTCCACAGTCGCCTGCAACTAATCCAAGACGACGTCCGTGCCTGCCGCGAGAACGGCATCTACACCAACGCGCTGATGATCAGTCTGAAATTTGCCTATAAGATTTTTGAACTAAAACTTTAATAAAATATAATGAAAAAAGTTTTTACCGTAGGTGTATACGACGTATTACACATCGGCCATGTTAAACTGTTTGAGCGTGCTCGGGCATTAGGCGACCACCTAATTGTGGCAGTTCAGGATGGTGACTACGTGCTCAAGTATAAACCTAATGCTAAAATGGTCTACTCTACAGAAGAACGAGTTTACATGGTAAGTTCTGTGCGGTATGTCGATGAGGTTGTGCTTTATAAGGATGTTGACAGCATTGTCCGCAAAGTGGACTTCGACATCTTTGCTGTAGGGCCAGACCAACAACACCCAGGCTTTCAAGCCGCCATGCGTTGGTGTCACGAGAACGGACGTGAAGTTGTTACTCTTCCTCGAACTGAAGGTATCTCATCGACGCAACTGCGAGAAGGCATAAACTGATGAGGACTCAAAAGGTTTCCACCTCATAAAGATGATTTAACCATACAGCCCGCTCGCGTTCGGTCTTGCCGTTAAGAGCGCGACCTATCATCCATTTCGGTAAGAGCAACTTTAGGTAAGCCAAGACATAGAGTTTGCATAGTTTCCACTTCGACATCTTAAAATCAAACTGCTTGACAGGTGTCTGCCAGTTCTTGCCATAATAGTATTCGAGGAAGGCCACATACTCTCGTGGAACGTAAAATGGTCTTCCATGAAATTCAAGCTGAGTAAGATCGTCTATGTAATCACGCTTGCAGATGTTGCGGCTGCAGAACTTCAGTCTCTGGTCTGGAAGATATGTTTCATACCAGTAAATATCTATGTACTCTCCCTTGCGAATTATGGAAAGTATACCTCTTTCATCTTCACGTGCTACCTCAAAACCTAGTTCTCGTAATCGGAACAACATTGAAAGGAAAGCATCTTTATCCTCCTTTCGCATAACTATGTCTATGTCCTCGTCGTGAGTTATGAAGTCTTTTTCGCGCACAGCTCCGAGTAAGGTACCATAAAAGAGTATAAACTTCAGATTGGCCTCATCGCACACATCCTTTAAGATGAATAGGTTTTCTCGAGCGATTGCCTTATCAATAGGTTTTATACCAGCAAAAAGCGGATGGAAAGTGTATGTGTAGACTCCTTGGGGAGTATTTATTTTCTGCTTCATTAGACTATCGTTAACGTATTATCTTCTTTAAAAATCTCTTAACGGAGAAAGGAATGTATTTTATGAGGTTTGTATAGATTGTGTTTTTACGATTGTATGACCTCAGTTCAAAAGGCTCAAACGGTACGACATATTTAGGATGACGAAGTGGAAACTCCATCTCAGAGTGGGTTTCGTAATATTTAGGAACGAAGATGTCTGTCGTATGTGTTGCTGCATTACCAAAGCCTATATTCGTTTGCAAGCTGCACGATGGGTATATACCAAGCATGTTGTGAGCGGCCATAGTGAAATACCATTGCCAATCCCAAGCAGAGACAGCATTGTGGTCGATTGCCTTGATGCGGTATTTCCAATACTTTATATCCTTTGATCTATAACCCATGTTTGCAATAATCGAACCTGCATAAGCTGTTTTACGCCAATCCATATTCAAGTCCATCAGCTGCCATGCCCTGCGCCACGAGGCCCAACCATTTGTTGATTTGTATCGGCTGAAACCATATGAATCAGGTATCGGTATCTCAGCTTGATAGTTTGCAGCATCTATCATACCTATGCGCTCATCATGACTGTATCTCTCCAAGAGTTCTTCTGCGAACCTATAGAATGAGTGCTGAAGTACGCAATCGTCCTCAATGATAATTCCTGTATCCTCATTCTTAAAAAGCCAGTCGATTGCCGTGAACACGCCCTTCCCACATCCAAGATTAAGAGGCTGGAACAGAGTACGTAATTCACAATCCCAATCCACTCTGTCCAATACGGCTTGACGAGTTTCCTCTACGCATTTGGACTCACCCTCAACATTATTCCGAGGCCCGTCGCCAGCTATATATAACTTAGCAGGCTTCACCAACCTTATACTCTCAAACGAGCGCAAGGCTACTTCCTTGCGATTGAATATTATAAAAAGAATTGGAACACTATACATAAAGATAATTAATTAATATGCTGAGAACTATACGATCGCATCGCGAAGAGCATCAAGGAAGCCGTGACCATATTTCTCATCAGGCTCAACATAGTTTCCCTCGGCCCATTCATTCCATGAGCGCAGGAATAGGATACGATGTTGTTCGGACTTGTTCCCTATTACTCTTAATGCATCTTCTATATGACGACGGAAATTGTCTGGAGTAGAATTAATATAAACGCCCTCTTGATCCCCTGTCCGTGGAGTACGATCCCAACATGGCATTATAGAAGGGTACACGTTTTCCCAGGCATCCTCAGGAGCAAAGAAGAATGGCGTCACTTTGGCGTAGTCATACTTCAAAGCTGGAAGAAATGAGAAATGCTCATGAAGCTTAAACAGCAAAGCCCGTTTATAAGTTCCTGAAACCAGCATCTCTGCCCTGGACTTGCCAAAGGAGTTAACAGCATCAAAACCCATATCAAGGAACCCCTGATAGACCTTGGCACTGCTCTTTAAATCAGGCAACACACGCCCTTGACCTACCCCACCCTCTGCAAGGCGTACCCTAGTATTTGTTGAGTTACACATCGCCACGAAATGGAAATCACCAAGTCCGTGCTCACGTGCAAGCCGACGCCAACAAGCCAAAAAATCCTCAACGTGTACGAAACGATAAGGGTCATAAATAACGAACAGAAGATTCCCGTCAACACGGATGTAACGTTTATCCTTAAAGGCTGGAAGCATCGTCATAAAGTGTTGCCGATTATCTTCTTCGCCAAGATAAAGTTGCTCGGCGATCATCCCATCCTTAATACCCTTTTTCCAAGTTGCAGTTTTCCAATCGTGGTTTGCCCAAGCCAAACAGAACGGGAAGTCGGGTTTCCCACTAGCAACCACCTCGTCGAAAGGACGATTCAGTAGGCGGCGCCCGTTCCCGAACCAGTAATGCCAATAGCAGAACCCTTCAACTCCGGCCTCACGTGCAAGCACGGCTTGTTGCTCCCGAGTCTCAGGAAGACGGAGATCGTAAAAACCCAGGTCTGCCGGAATGCGTGGTTGGTAATGTCCTCTAAACAACGGCCGTGCCTTGGCCACGTTTGTCCATTCGGTAAACCCAGGTCCCCAGAAAACATCATTTTCCGGTATTGGGTGAAACTGAGGCAAATAGTTTGCTATTATTCTTGCTTTCATTGCTTTTATCTGATTATTCTTAAAACGATTAAATTATTCGAGTGCAAAGATATTCAAAAAATCATAATCTTTGCGGATAAATAAGACGCTTTTTTGAGTAATGCATGATATTTCATGCCAATCTGAATATCAACAAGTCTCCCGGACTGACGTAATATACGTCTTTGACATCCCTCTCCGTTAGATCTTTTGTTATTTCCACGACGCCTTTACGGAAACTCATATCCACTCTCAATGTATTGTTCAGATCTTTGTTCACGAGTACCATATAAGTATAATCTATAGTATTCATTGTTGAGACTATGGCCCCCAGTGCGCCAGCTATCTTTATTTTCCTTATATTCGCTGGCGTTCGTTTAATCCTTTTGGTGCCATAGGGTATATCTCCAATATGATATACACTGGATATCTTGGCTTTATCAAAAAGCGGAAGTATTTTACGCAACTCCAAGTTCATATTCCTTACAAGGTCATAGTTCCTTGTACGGTTTCCGGCATTATCAATGGGGCCATCATGGAAATCGTAGCGATCGTATGGTTCAGGTGTCCAATAGGTGAAGTACTGTATGGCTCTTGCTCCATATGCCAGGTTGGAATATATCTGGAGTCTAAGAGATGCGAGTGTAGGCTGAGGATAATGATAGTGTGGCGTTGAAAGCACAAATGCCCAAAACGGAGTATTTGTCCGTTTACTCTCCTGTCGTATCAGCTCAAGGTTCTCATACCACGTTGTTCGTATACCTGAAGTGGTTATAGGATAATGATCAAAAGAAATCACCGACAGTGACATCTCTGATGCCAATCTTAAATATTGCTCATAGGAAGTCGAGAGGCCGTAATTAGGCAAAAGGTTGAGATAGCATATATGACTCTGGTCTGCAGCCCGAATGTTATTATGCACCCGAGACAGCACATCAATATCGCTTTGCATAGGCTCGTCACGAAGATAATAGCCATAAAGCGCAGGATGATTCTTGATAGCAGAGATTAGTTTCCAATAGTCGGAGGAAAGCAGATTACTACCAACAAGCAGGCGCACGCCACTTTTTTGGGCTTCATCCAGCACGCGCAGTATATCATTGACTGATGAGCCCCAAAATGGGTGAATACTGATGTCGAAACCCGCTTCCCGGAATTCATCAAACCGTTTAGCTGTAGACTGCTCTATAGGGATACTTCCAAAAGCAACTATTGGAATCTCGGCTCTCAAGGGTAAGAGAGTAAGCATGAGCACACAAAATGCTTTAAATTGCTTGATTATGTTGTTCATCGAGTATATCTTTACTTATGAGATACTGACCGTTTTACTTTCGAAAAAAGTCGAGCTGCCATTTCGCGTATAATGGTCTTTTCATGCGCTGTAGTTCCACCTAGATAAGCGAACGACAACGTCAGCATAGGAATGAAAGCGAACGAAGACAACATTCTAAAAACAGAAGGTTCAAATTTATATATCGTAAGTAAGAAAGTTGCGCCTGATATGACTGCAACAATTGAAGCAGGAAATATGATTGACAAGAAATATTGTGATATTGAAAATGCTGAAAATTCTTTTCTGAGAAGAATAATGCGAATGAAATGGGCAAAGACGCAAGTTATTACCATTGAATAAAAGGCAGATTCTGCAAGATAGCCTGCTCTGAAAAAGAGCCAGGTTAATGGAAGACACAAGAGTGTGAAAGTCTCGACCGTTAGATGGTAACGTTTTATGTGTCCTGTTGCCTGAATAATTATAGTAATAGGATTGTGGATTGCGATGATAATGATGTAGAGAATGGTGAGTCTAGCAAAGGTTAGCGTTTCAGGACTATAGGTTCCAAGCCACAAAGACAGTATGGTATCCATTTCTCCGACTATAGGTATAGCTATCGCTACAAGCATATATATAAGGAACTTATTGCTTGCACAGAATAATGTATAAAGATTGTCATATTGCCGATCTGCATAAGCCTTGATCATTGGAGGACGAAAAGCCAGCACCATGCTGTTGCATAGCGAGTTGAAAGCATTATAAATATTAATAGATATACCGAAAGCTGCAGTCACTATCGATCCGAAGAAAATGTTCAGCAACAGGGTATTACCCTGAATGATACACATATTTGCAACTGTGCCGAGAAGCGACCAGCCTGCAAACGACAGCAATTCTCTATATAACTTTTTGTCGCGAGGCTTACGATACCTGCACTCTGGGTAACGATGATGAGCAACAGCGAAATACATGATGAACACAATCAGAGATGTTCCCATCATACAAAAAGAATAGAGTGCAAGACGGTCCACGAGAACATTGCCAATGACATAAGCGGCAATAAATTTCAAAAGACATTCTATCGTTGAGAGGAGCGTATACACCCCCATATCCTCATGGGCAAAGACGGCCGACATGAAAGGAACATGGAAGAAAGACAATATCAGCATTACCACAGATACCTGATAGACAACAAGAGCTGTGCTGAAACGCGGTTCAGGAATTGAGAGTTTTGTATATACCAGCCATAGACCTATTGTCTCCAACAGAAGAAGGATCACCACTGTAGCATATATAACAAGGTTTATGCTACATGAGTAAATATCCTGCAGCTTGGACTCTTCATTCCGCCCCATGGAAAAGGAGAAAAAACGTTGGAGAGCTACTGCAAGAACGCTATTGAACACACTTGCAGTCATAACGACACCAGCTATTGCAGTGAAGATGCCATAGTCCTCATCACCCAGCCCTCGAACTTGGAGCCTGACGGCATAGAGATTAATAAGCGTCAGGATAAACATCCGAAGGAATAGTAGCACCGTGTTTGAAGCCACACGATGACCTACAGATTTCTTTTCTACTGATGTTTCCCCGTTCATGTCCAGAAGAAGGTATAGATAGTGATATAATACATATGCACACAGCACACTAAGAAGACGGCCAGTATACCCGCCCACTTTGGACGCAACGTGTAGTAGATATTGGCATAAAGGATTATGTTGACCATCTTTATCTGATAACCGATGCGGTCGCCGACAACTGGGAAGAATGAGAAGCCTGCATAGATGGCAGTGCCTATAGCAAAAATCTTCATCATCAGAGGAAAATATTTGTTGTGAGCTGCTACAGTGTCATAAAAATACAAAAGATAGTAGAATGCTAAGATTGAAAACAGCTGGATATAGTTAAATGCGTAAACATTGACAATGCCCTGACCCTTTTCATCACCACTTTGATACTCCATTAACTTTTCACCAATAAACGGAATGTCAATATACATGGTAACGGCCATCCCCATAAAATAAACAATATAACCGATAGGAATAACCATACCCCATATCCACTTTGACATCTTGCCCATAGGCTTATTTGTCAAGAAAAGCAATGGAAGAAGGGCCAAACCAGATACATGAAATGTTGTACCAATAAGAATGAGTAGTAATGCCGTCAACCATCGTCGTTCTGCCATAGGTTTTATGGCTAACATAAACAGGCCTGAAAGCACCCCTGTTCTTATCTGAATCATCTCGTGCATCTCGAAATAAAAGCTCGCATACACCAGCACGGGTAAAAACCACAGTTCGGACAGCTTTCTGAACGCTACAAAATGCATCACCACTGCCAAGAATGCATAAGCCAAAAATAATGCATGGACATCTGACGTAACCTGATTCAAGGCTGCAGACATCCAAATGAACGTGGGTTCTTTTGTGAATTCGCTGGACCTTGAGTAGTAGTTCCGATAGGCTTCATCATAGCTGTTTGAGTCGGGGTCAGCTCCCACCTCACGGAAGCCAGCCACAAGAATCATAATTAGGCCTACGATAATATATATGGGGAGTTTTAGCTTGCCCATATATTTCTCTATCAGCGGCAATATAGCTACGATACAGAAAAGAATTATGACAGAGATAACTGTCGCCATTATATGACTTTACTTTTCCCTAATAAAACTATTATTCATTGAAAATTAAGTCACGAAGAATATAAAGAGAGGTACCTATTGTAGCCAGGATCATCATGATTGCTACGAAAATCATGCGTTTGGGACCTGCCGGTCTATCTGGTACGGCCGCACCTTGAAGCAGCGTGAATGAAGGTGTGCGCTGCTGGAGTTTAGCTATAGCAGCCTGCAACTGAGTGTTGTATGCAGTATAGTTATTTAACTTTATCTGCATATCGTTCTCAAGGTCATCCCGATGTGTCAAAGCTGATTGCAATATCGTATTACGGTTTGCATCAACGAACTTGGCATAACGGCGGCTGGCTTCTTCGTATTCGGCTCTTGCTTCAGTGGTCAGTGCACGGAAATAGTCTACATCAACACGAGACTTCTTCGTACGATAGTCAATGATGAATTCTTGAAGCAAGAGGCGAATCGAATCTGCTACGATGGCGCAAATGCGCTTATCCTGATCAGTAACGCCGATTGTCACAAGATTCGTTTTTCTATCAACAGAACACGTTATTTTATTCTTCACAGATGATGCAATCTTGTTTTGTCTTCGGGTCAGATTCAAAGGGTCGATTGAGTTATCACCCTTTACCTTACCACCCGCAGCTAAAGGCTCGTTTGGATCGCCGCTGTTCGACATCCACCCCAAAAGGAAACTGCGGATTGGAGCCCACCAAGCATGCTTCTGATGCTTATCGAGATAATTGTAGTAAGTCGTTTTCAGCTCACCTTTGGCATCCTCAACGGTTATTGGGAAAAGTAACGTGACGAAGTCATTTGTGCCCAACAGTTCTGGATATAAATCTGGTGAGATTGCGTCACTTGTTGTCATAGCCCCTAAGTCCATACCAAATGAAGATGCTATGTTGCCCAAGGCGCCATCGGCTAAAGAGCCCTCCAATTCTGGTGCCAACTTCACTTCTGAACGGTAGTATCGCGGAAGACTGAAGATGTATACACATGACAGGACAAATACGATGCCCAATGGCTTCACAAACAATTTCTTGTCAGCATAAAGCCTGCGAACTAACACTCCAAGGTCTATTACCTTTTGATTTTTATTATTCTCTTCCATACTAATTATTTCAAAAGATTTATTAGTGCAACAACCATTGTTGTTAGCGAGGCGGCGGAGGTGCCGAGGACGGTGATCTCGGCTGTGGACATTCCTTCTTTCTTCTTCTTCGTCGGGACAACGATCTCAGTTCCAGGTTCAATATGCTTTCCCGACGCCCGGCGACCGAGTTTGTCGACAGAGCCGTTCATGTAGATGGCGTAGGTCTGTTTCTTACCAGCACGGTTGCCATAGCCACCGGCCTGGTTGATGTAGTAGCCGAGGGAGGCGCCTTTCTTATAACCTACGGAGATGGGGTACATTACCTCACCCGAGATCTTGACGGTGTTGGAGAGCTGGGGCACTACGAGCTGGTCGTTGGCACGAAGGACTACGTCGTCTATCGAACCTGGATGAGCAATAGCCTCATCGAGGTTAATGGCTACGTTGTAGTAGTTGCCGAGGTTCATTTTCATGTCGAGCAGAGAGTCGGCACGGGCCATATCGAAGTCTTTGTCGGAGTCGAGAGCTTGCTCATAGAGGGCGATTTGCGAAGCACGGAGTGCTGACTCGCGCTGCTCGCGCTCTTCCTGTGTCATCTGGCGGATGAGGCGGGCGCCCTTGGCATACCCTACTTTTGAGAGGCCGCCGGCAATCTTAACGAGGTCTGAGATGCGGAACTCACGCGAGGTCATGGCGTATTCGCCTTCGAAGTTCACGGCGCCACTGATGCGCACGTTCTGCTGCTCGGCATAGTTGGGACTCTTACGCACCTGCACTTCATCGAATGGTTGTAGCACGAATGCCGTATCCTCGATTATGAATCCGTTAGCAAGATTGAACGTGAAGATTTCGGCCAATTCCATTGATGTCTGATCGGCATCAGGGACGTAGTTTCGACGGAAGACGTCGATTTTGGCTGTGGAGGCCGCACGCGTGAGGCCGCCGGCCTGGAGGATGAGGTCTTTGATGGTGGTGTTGTCTGCATATTCGTAGTAGCCAGGGTAGTTCACTTCGCCATTGATACGCAATGTGCGCTCGCCGTTCATATCCACTTGCGACGGTATGAAGAGAACGTCGTTCTTACGCAGGGCTACGTCGGTGCTATTGCCATCAACAATACCCTTGATATCAACGGCAACGTTTTCGAGCGTGAGGTCTTCTTTCTCGCGGTGCATGACGGCGCGTTCGGTGAAGGCATCCTCGCGCAGGCCGCCTGCGGCTTTCAAGAGGTCGCGCACGGTCTGTATGCTGCCGTCCATCTGGAACATACCCGGGTGCATCACAGCTCCGCGCACCTCCACCATATTGCGGAAGCGGGGGATTACGCTGTCGACAAACAGCGAGTCGCCGTCGGCGAGCGTGAAGCCGTTCATGTCGAATTCCTCGATATTATGAATGCTGTACTCCTCGCCCTTCTTACGGATGAGGCGCACGCTCTTGGTGAAGGCATCGCCGGAGAAACCGCCGCAGTATTCGAGCAGGCGCTGCACGCTCTCGTTGGATTTCATTTCATAGAACATCGGACGCTTGACCTTACCGCGGACTTCAACGAGACAATCGTAGGGACCTACGATAATGACATCGTTATCCTGCAGGCGCACGTCGCCGCGAGAGTTTCCGTGGATGAGGTAGTCGTAGACGTCGATGGTAGCAATCTGCCTACCACTACGATAGACCTTGATGTCGCGCAGCGTACCGACATCGCTGATACCGCCTGCGGCGTACAGGGCATTGAAAGCTGAAGAGAGGCTGCTCAGTGTGTAGCTGCCTGGCATCACCACTTCGCCCATCACCTGCACGATGATCGAGCGCGTCTCGCCAACGCTGAGGCTTACGCTGCAGTCGCTGTAGTACTGCCCAAGGCGGCTACGCAGGCGGTTGGTGGCTTCGCTCACGCTGAGGCCGGCAAGCTTGATGGGACCAACGCCCTCGATCGTGATGGTGCCGTCGGGTGATATGGTCTCGTTGAACGTCTCCTGCGAAGCACCCCATACGTCAATGATTACGGCATCGCCTGCACCAAGATGATAGTTGGCGGGCGTGGCCATATTCATATTGGGCTCAAACGAGAGGTTCTTCTGGCTGAAGATATTACGGCCGAACACCTGCTGGTCTTTAGGAATCTGGCTGCTATAGTAGTCGAGCGAATCGAGATCGAAGTAATCACTCTCAGCCTCTATCTCGGCCATACGCTGCTCACGGTTCATGTAGCGCCAGTCTTCGGTCTCCCGCTGCGAACGTATCATGAAGCCCTGTTTCTTCTGACGGTCGTCGCTCTCGATGTCACGTTGTGTGCGCAAGCGCGACTTCTGACCTTGGGTCTTGCCCGTGAGGTCAACGGCTCCGAGCTGCTTCTGCTCGGCCTCCACCTTCTTGCGCACGCGGCGCAGTTGCTCGGTGGTGACGCCGCGCGCCAGCACATTCTTGATAATCACTTGCTGGTCAGTGCCTTTCTCTTTCTCCTGCAGTATGTATTGCACGAGCTGATTGTCGGACATCGACTGCGCCTTCACACCCCCCGCGAGGGCGAATAGAAGGCATAAGCTTATGAATGCAAACTTTTTCATTTATCTATCTATTTTCTATATTCATTCTATCAAAACGTTTTGCCGGCCAGCAGGAACTTGGCAGTGGTCAGCATTATCTTCACATCCAGCCATAGCGACCGCTTCTGGTAGTACTCCAAGTCCATCTGCAAGCGAATGAGCATCTTTTCCATCGTGTCTGTATAGCCGTTGTAGAGCGTTGCCATCGACGTCGTACCTGGGCGCATAAGATAGATGTAGCGATAGTCGCTGTTGAGCGCCATAATCTTATCAATGAAATACTTACGCTCAGGCCTTGGACCTACGAAGCTCATATCACCACGAATCACGTTGAAGAGCTGAGGCAGCTCGTCGAGGTGGTGCTCACGGAGGTAGCGCCCTAGATGCGTCTGCTGCTCGTTGTCCTGCGGTGTCAGGCGTGGTGTGCCATCCTCCTCAGTCTCCACGGCCATCGTCCTAAACTTAAGGATATAAAACGGACGACCTTTGTAGCCGATGCGTTCCTGGCGGAACAGCACGGGTCCATCGCCCTGAAGGCGTAAGAGCACGAAGATACATAAAAAAACAGGCGACAACAGAATCACTCCCACACAAGCGACAACGAAGTCAAAGACTCGCTTGACAACTCGCTCGGTGGGATTCATGCCGTCGGATATCGTAGGTTCCAGTGTGGCTTCTTGAATCATCTATATATTGTATGCGCGCGCATAAATAAAGTTCGCAATATATTTAATAACTTAAAAAATGCCCTTTTATTGTACGCGAGAGTAAAAAAATGCGAAAAAATACTAAACTTTAAGCTTTATGCTTTATACTTTGAACTTTTAGCACTACCTTTGCGCCCGCAATACTCTTGGGGCTGACATGGATTTGACAGCAGGTTGAGAGTCTTGAGCAAGCACGCGGAGGGTCGCTGATCGTCCTCCTTAATCAATGGTCTCCAACAATTATCTGGCGAAAACACTTACGCTCTCGCTGCTTGATTGAAGTATAGTAGATCAGCTTATCTCGGCACAAGGTGCTGAGACGGGACATCACTCAGAGACTAATCGCCCCGAAGTGCTCTGATCAAGTGGTGCAGCAAAATCGGGGATAGCCCGAAGCGGCCTCGCGCAGAGGGTGAAACTCTTTAGAGGATAAGGCTAGTGGCGGTGGTCCAGGTCCGCTGCAAGCTCGAAAACCCAGGCTGGACTAAGCGTGTAGAAAACTCCGGAATCCCCTGTTTGGACGAGGGTTCAATTCCCTCCAGCTCCACTGGACAGGTTAACTGGTTATCAAATTAACAGGTTAACAGATTAACAAATTAACAGGTTAACAGATTAACAAATTAACAGGTTAACGATTTATTGTTTAACAAATCATGAAAAAACTTCTTGCACTTGTAGCCTTATTACTTTTTGCCGTCATCATGATTCTGACCGTGCCAGATAAAGCTGCGCACAAAGAGGCGATGATGCGAGCCGTCAGCGAGTATGTTGACGAAGAAGTCGATGGCCGCCCCATCGGCAACGGTATTCTCGGAACCATAAGCAAGGGCATCGTAACCAAGACCGTTGAGACAGCGCTCAATTTGAAACTGCGCGTCAACAACTACTACTTATGGAACACCACCTACGTTCGCCTCAAAGGCAAGGACCAACTGCTCTCTGTAGGACTCCTCGGCCACGTCTTCACTTTCGACAAGCAGATGCTGCGAGAGAAACTCGAAGAATCTCTTAAAGTGAAGGAAGAGGAAGCCTCCGAGAAGGTGCAGGCCCGTCAGAGCAAGCGTGAACTTCGCAAACTGAAGCGTGAACAGCGCCGCCAGGAACGTAAGCTGCGACGCGAAGAGCGAAAGCGGAAGCGCGAAGCCCGTCGGGCTGAGCACGAAGCATAAAAATTACAGTGGCGACATCGCATTCTGCCCCTGACCCTCTATTTCAAGATTCAAGCTGTACTGAATTATATCATGGCAAGTAAAAAAATTTTTTGTTTGAAATAGACTACAGACTACAGCCACGCGCCTAATGATCTCCTGCTGAGGAGGGCATAAGCTCAAGCATCAGACATCTGGCGCTCTTCCATAATGGGAACTTGCATCACAAACTAAGGTGTTTTTTATATATCACTGTGTGATATATAGATTTCGACTGGTTGCATAAGGCGATTCAACTGGTTGCATAAGGCGATTCAACTGGTTGCATAAGGCGATTCAACCGGCAGCAATTCTAACGAAAACCGCCCCGTTCGGAAATGAACGGGGCGGTTTCTTTGTAATGGCTGAAGGCGGTTGCGCTGTAGTGGATGTAGTCTGTAGTCTATTTCAAACAAAATATTTTTTTGCCGAAACTGACGGACCTATATTGACAGCCTTGAAGGGAAGAGACTCGAGCCCTACCCTATTCAACGCTTTTCACGCTTCCCGTGTTCTGATATAGCGTTACGCGGGTATCGAGCTTCTTGTTGAAGAGTGCATCGGAGAGCACTTCGGTGGTGCCGAGCTGGCAGATAGGCACTTCGGTGGTGAGGAGTGTCTCGGAGCCCATCTCTATTACTACCTGCACAGTGGCTGGCTGGTTGACCCACAAGCCCTGCTCCATCTTGGCGCGCTTCTTGACCACGTCGGCGTCGGTCTCCGTGGCAGGCAGATTACCGAGCGGCTTAAGGGTGATCCACAGAGGTTCACCGCTGAGGTCATCGGCATCCACGAGGCCGAGTCGGCGCGAGTAGCGGCAGAGCATATACCGCTGGCCTGTCTGCGCGGGGTCTGAGGTTGGCTCAAAGGTAAGGGCTTGCAC
Source organism: Bacteroidaceae bacterium (assembly GCA_017429945.1). Classification (GTDB taxonomy): domain Bacteria; phylum Bacteroidota; class Bacteroidia; order Bacteroidales; family Bacteroidaceae; genus Physcousia. Next base: position 37,842 of record JAFRNY010000063.1, on the reverse strand, counting down.
CTCGGTGGAAGTGAGTGTCTGCCCCTTAAAGAGTGATTCAAGGGCGAAAAGCTGTGCATCGAGATTGTCGAGCATGAGCTTGAGCTGAGCGCCATCCTTGGGTGTGTTGTCGGCCTCGCCTCGGATGAGGGCGTTACGGCTGTCGCGCAGATCGTAGATTTCTTCGGCCGTGAGCTGTGCCATCTTGGCAGTGCTGCCGGCAGAGAGGATCTCATGCGTCATGGCATCGCGACCGTTGACTGCCTTGGGAGCTGCCACGCGACGCGGCAACTGAGGCTCGGGCTCGGCTTCGGCATCAGTATTTACGGAGAGCAGGAGGCCGTCGTCGGTAAGGCGTACTAGGGGCGCCGCTGTCTTAGACTTTAACTTAATATTGTAGGCCTTCGTTGAATCCGGCATGCCGATAGCTTGGAGACTGACCTCCTTGAGCGTCCACTCGGTGGATGGATTCATGGGCACTGCGGGCTGCCGAAGATAGCGGTCGGCATAGGCAGCAAATTCGCCAGGCACGGTGACGGCCTTATCGGCTGTCAGCACAACGCGCAGGACGGTCTTCGGCAGGAAATAGTTCACGCCGTCGAGGGTCACTCCCGGACGGAACGGCGCCACCTCAGTCTGTGCCGAAAGCATTGAGCTACAGAGCACCGCAAGAGCAAATAGATATTTCTTCACGACAGGAATGCGTTTTATTACAAGGTAACAATCAAGTTGTTACGAGTTTTGGTTATCAATCTCCTTAAAGATAGCCTCGAGCATGCCTTCCTTCGTCTTGCAGACGTCCCATGAGAAGGTGTGGCGGATGCCTTCGGCCTCAAACCATTTCGAGAGGGGCTCCGTCTGAGCGTGATATACGGCAAAGCGCTTGCGGATAGTCTCTTCGTTGTCGTCGGCGCGTCCTTCGATCTGTGCGCGACGCAGGAGTCGGAACATGAGCACGTCCTCGCTGACGATGAGCTCGATCATCATGCCAAGGTCGTGACCGCGCTCGGCGAGCATCTTCTTGAGAGCCTCAGCCTGAGCTATGGTGCGGGGGAAACCGTCGAAGATGACACCGCGGCCCTGAGGCAGCGAGTCGTACTTCGATGCGAGAATGTCGATCATCAGGTCGTCGGGTATGAGCTGACCATTGTCGATATAGCCTTGGGCTATCTTGCCCAGTTCTGTTCCGTTTTTGATCTCGGCGCGGAGCACGTCGCCCGTTGAGATGTGTCCCATACCATAGCGCGAAGCAATCTCCTCGCTATATGTTCCTTTGCCGGAGCCCGGAGCCCCGAAAATAATGATATTCTTCATTTTATTTAACTAATGTATAAATGTCCTTGGTATTGCGCCCGAAGCCATCGTAATCGAGGCCGTAGCCTACGATGAAATCGTTGGGGATGTCGAGAGCGCGGTAGTGGATAGGCACTTCCACCTTCAATGCTGCCGGCTTCACCAACAGCGAGCACACGCGGATGCTGGCGGGGTTGTGGCGCTCGAGCGTCTCAATCATGTGAGCCATGGTGAGGCCCGAGTCGATGATATCCTCCACGATGATGACGTCGCGACCGGTAATATCCTGCGCCAGACCAATTACTTCACGAATCTCGCCCGTAGATTGTGTTCCCTGATAGCTTGCAAGCTTTATAAAACTGATCTCGCATGGGAGGTCGACCTCACGCAGGAGGTCGGCTGCAAAAATGAAAGAGCCGTTGAGCACCGGCAGGAACAATGGTTCGCGACCGGCATAGTCGCGACTGATTTCGGTCGCCACACGGCGCACCTCACGAGCAAGTTCTTCTGCGGGAATAGAGACTTCAAAAGTCTTATCCTTTACCTTTATCCTATTCATAAACTAACGTTTTTGACTTTTGGCGTTGCAAAAGTAGAGAAATTATTTTGATTTCAGCAATCATTGACGTATTTTTGCAGCAAATTTTAGATTTTTATCGAATGAAGATACTTACGGGAGGTCAGTTTCGCGAGCTGGACCTCGAAACAATCCAGTCTGAACCGATAGCCTCCATCGACCTCATGGAGCGCGCCAGCCGCGCCGTGGCCGACGAGCTGTTGCGGCGATGGCCGACTGCGGGACAACGCTTTTTCATCTTCGCCGGCCCTGGCGGCAATGGCGGCGACGGGTTGGCCGTGGCTCGCATGCTCACTGAAGCGGGACACATCACAACGACCTACCTCTTCAACGTGCACCGCAGTCTGAACCCCGACTGCGAGGCCAACCGCGAACGCCTGCGTCAGACACCCGATGCCACGCTCATCGAGGTGACCTCCGAGCTGCTCTTCCCTGAGCTGCAAGCCGACGACATCGTCATCGACGCACTCTTCGGCACCGGACTGAGCAAGCCGCTCAGCGGAGGCTTTGCCCTCGTGGCTAAGCGCATCAACCAAAGCCGGGCCACGGTGGTAAGCATCGACGTGCCGTCGGGGCTAATGTGCGAAGACAATAGCTACAACGACACGCAGAACATCGTGCGCGCCAGGCTCACGCTGTCGCTCGGGCAACCCAAGCTGGCATTCTTCCTGGCTGAGAACCAGCGCTTCGTGGGCGAAGTGAAGATGCTCGACATTGGCCTCAGCGCCGATGGCCTGAAAAGCATGAAGACCTATCTCTGGCTGACCGAAGAGAGCGAGATGCGCGCCATCACACGCCGCCGCTCTCTCTTTGCCCACAAAGGCACCATGGGCCATGCCCTGCTCGTGGCCGGCTCGCGCGGCATGGCTGGCGCTGCCATCCTCTCTGCCCGCGCAGCACTACGCTCAGGCGTTGGCAAGCTGACAGTGCACATACCACACTCGTGTCTCGACATCTTACAGACCTCCATTCCTGAGGCCATCGTAGACATCGACGTCGATGCCAACATCACGACGACAGCCATAGACACCTACACATTCCAAGCCGTAGGAATAGGACCGGGCATAGGGCGCAACAGCCACACAGCTACTGCCCTGCATGCCTATCTGAAGAACCATGAGGGTCCCATAGTGCTCGACGCTGACGCCCTCAACATCCTGGCCGACAACCCCGACTGGCAGGCAAGCATACCGGCCGACAGCATTCTCACGCCCCACCCTGCCGAATGCGACCGCCTCATAGGCCGCTGCCGCAACGCTTTCGAGCGAATGAACCGCGCCCGCGACTACGCCGTCAGTCACAGACTGTTCGTCGTCGTGAAAGGGCACTACACTCAGATTTGCACTCCTACGGGTGATGTGCTCATCAACCCCACCGGAAACCCCGGCATGGCCACAGCTGGCAGCGGTGACGTGCTAACGGGCATCATCACATCGCTGCTGGCACAAGGCTACCTACCGGCAGAAGCCGCACAGCTCGGAGTGTACCTGCACGGCCTGGCAGGCGACCTCGCCGCTAAAGAGCTCTCAGAAGAAGCACTGATTGCAAGCGACATCATCAACTATCTGCCAAAAGCGTTTTTACAAGTTAACAAGTTGACGAGTTGACGAGTTGATGAGTTGACAAGTTGACAAAGCAGGGTAATAAGATTCTTAAACAAACATTAGAGTTGGCATTTAAGCCGAATCGCATAAGTCAATGGATACTAACTTTATAGATTACGTCAAAATAGTATGCCGATCAGGCAAGGGCGGGCGCGGTTCAATGCACATGCATCGGGCCAAATACGTACCCAACGGCGGGCCCGACGGCGGCGACGGCGGGCGCGGCGGACACATATACCTGCGCGGCAACCGCAACTATTGGACGCTGCTCCACCTGCGCTACGACCGCCATATCTTCGCCGGACACGGAGGCAACGGTGGCAAGAACGGGTCGCACGGAGCCGATGGCGCCGACCGCTATATCGACGTGCCCTGCGGCACCGTCGTTTACGATGCCGACACCGGGCGATTCGTATGCGACGTCACCGAGGACGGACAAACTGTGATGCTCCTACGTGGAGGCCGCGGAGGCTTAGGCAACAAGCATTTCGCAACAGCCACAAACCAAGCACCGCGCTTCGCACAACCGGGCGAACCCATGCAGGAACTGACGGTCATCATGGAGCTGAAGATGCTGGCCGACGTAGGCCTCGTGGGCTTCCCCAACGCAGGCAAGAGTACACTCGTGAATGCCATAAGCTCGGCACACCCAAAGATTGCCGGCTATCCCTTTACCACGCTTGAGCCATCGGTGGGCGTCGTCAGCTACCGCGACAACCGCTCATTCGTCATGGCCGACATTCCTGGCATAATCGAAGGTGCCAGCGAGGGCAAAGGTCTGGGACTACGCTTCCTCCGACACATAGAGCGCAACGCCCTGCTGCTGTTCATGATTCCCGGCGACACCGATGACATCCGCCGCGACTACGAAGTGCTCCTGCGCGAACTTACGACATACAACCCCGAACTGCTCGCTAAGCAGCGCGTGCTCGCCATCACTAAAGCAGACCTCCTCGACGAAGAGCTCATGGAGATGCTCAGCGCCGATCTGCCTACCGACCTCCCGCACATCTTCATCTCGGCCTTCACGGGCTATAACATCACTCAGCTGAAGGACCTCCTGTGGCAGAACCTCGACACGGCCGACCGCTTTGCAACCCATAGCTCCGCCATCGTCCACCGCGACAAAGACATCACCGCCCTGCGCGATGAGATGGCGGCTGAAGGCGAGGACGAGGACATAATCATACTCGATGACGATGACGTAGAAGACATCGAAGACCTCGACTGCGACGAGTTTGAGATTCTCGATGACATTGAATGAATGCCCGACACAGCGCCATCGCCATAAGCAAATGGTAATCTACGATCTTCACCCATCAGTAACAGCCTTCAGCACTGAGCGCCATTGCGCAGTGACTGAGGCGCCATATGACGGCTTTAACATAACACCGTACACGGGCGACGCGCCCACACACGTCACTGCTTGCCGCCAAGAGCTCTGCCGACGCCTGCACATCGACGACAGCAACCTTGTGCTTCCGCATCAGGTACACGGCACACAGATTGCTGAGATCACGGCCGCCAACCTCTCGTCGCCGCTCGAAGGCATAGATGCCGTTGTGACGCAGTTGGCCAACACGTGTATCGGCGTATCCACAGCCGACTGCGTACCTATCTTGCTCTACGACAGCCGCAATCGGGCTATTGCCGCCGTTCATGCAGGCTGGCGCGGAACGGTCGCTCGCATAGCATCGAAGACATTAATATATATGCGCGAGCGATTCGGCACTCAATCCGCGGATGTCAGAGCCATCATAGGGCCAAGCATTGGCCCCGACGCGTTCGAAGTGGGCGACGAAGTCGTAGATGCCTTCGCTACAGCAGGCTTCGACACCGGAAGTCTTGCATTCAAGAAACTTCGTGACAGCGCCGGCCCGACCGAAGAACCACGCTGGCACATAGACCTTTGGGCAGCCAATGCCGCAGACCTTCAGACTGCGGCCGTACCCCCTGAAGCCATCACTACCACAGGCCTCTGCACATTCACCTACCCCGCCCGATTCTTCTCCGCCCGCCGCCTCGGCATCAATTCCGGACGGATGTTTACGGGATGCGTCATCAAGGGAGATTGAATGCTCAAAGTTCAATGTTCAATGTTCAAAGTTCAATGTTCAAAGTTCAATGTTCAAAGTTCAATGAATCTCATAATCGACATAGGCAACACGCTCTCCAAGTTCTATATCTTTGAAGGAGAGACGCTCAGAGAGACTTTCCACGAGGAAGGTCACACTCTGTCGTGCATCGAACATCTAAGCTTCAGGCCCAAGGCCACGATAATATCGACGGTCGTTGATCTTAGCAGTGAGGCCGAGCGCAGGCTCAAGAACCTCGGCGGCACACTTCTGCGCTTCACATCACTGACACCGACGCCCCTAAAGAACGGCTACCACACGCCTGCCACCCTCGGCGCCGACCGCTTGGCAGCAGCTGTAGGCGCCTGGACCCTCAAGCCAGGGCGGCCTTTGCTCATCATAGATGCCGGCAGTTGCATAACGTTCGACGTCGTGGCGCCCGAAGGCACATATCTCGGAGGAAACATCGCGCCGGGGATGCACGCACGCCTGCAAGCCATTGACGATTACATCCCACGGCTGCCATTAGTCGAAGCCGAGGGCGACACACCCGAGCTGGGCTATGACACTCCTACTGCTATCCGAGCCGGTGTAATCCAAGGCCTTCGCCACGAAATAAGGGGGTATATAAGCCACTTCAGAAGAAAATATCCCGAGCTTTTGGTTTTTTTAACGGGCGGAGACGCAAAACGTTTGGCCATAACGCAAACTTCACGTACCTTTGCCGACGAATTTCTTGTGGCTCGCGGACTGAACGCCATACTGGAGCACCATATATCGGTCGCAGACAGCAGACTACAGACTGCCAAGCCCACCACTACAGAGTTATCGAAAAACTGATTTATGAAAAAGACATATAAGGCACTGATAGCCCTCGTTTTCACACTCGCCGGAGTTGCGGGAGCGTATGCCCAGACCAATGGTTCGAACTCATCATACTCGCGATTCGGGCTCGGTCTGCTCAGCGACCAGTCGCAAGGCCGCAACCGTTCTATGGGCGGCGTGAGCCAGGGACTGCGCTCCGGGCACAGCATCAACAAGCTCAACCCCGCCAGCTACTCAGCAGTGGACTCGCTGACATTCCTCTTCGATGTAGGCATGAGCCTGCAGCGAACCAAGATGACACTGGGCGATAGCCATAATAGCGCCAACAACACCAACTTCGAGTACGTAAGCGCTCAATTCCGCCTGGCCAAGCATCTCGGTATGAGCCTCGGGTTCCAGCCCTTCACCGCCATTGGCTATAGCTTCTCACAAGAGCAAACCATCGGCACGGACCCTTACACCGGCCAAAACCTTACAAACAGCTTTGCACTCGACGGTAGCGGAGGCCTCCACGAAGCCTATGCCGGACTCGGATGGCGACCGTTCAGAGGATTCTCAATAGGCGCCAACGCCGGACTGCTTTGGGGAAGCATCGACCACTCTGTGGTACAAACCTTCGCGGAGAACGGCACCGCCAACAGCTCAAGCTACAGCAGTCTGCGTTCGTACTACAACTCGTCGCTGCTCACATGGAAGGCCGACATTGGCGTGCAAGCCGTAGTGCCGCTCTCACGCACCGACGCCCTGACGCTCGGAGCCACCGTAGGAATCGGACATAAGGTGGGCGGTGAGTCAACAATACTGCGCACGGCACTTGCAGGTGACACCATTCAACGAAGCGTGAAGAAAGCCTTTGAGCTGCCAATGACATATAGTTTCGGAGCTGCCTGGAACCACCGCAACAAGCTCTACGTAGCAGCCGACGCCACCTTTGAGGCTTGGAAAGACTGCACAACGCCACACTACGACAGCTACAACGCCACTTACATTCCCATGAGCGGCGACTACAACAACCGCTTGAAATTCAATGCCGGTATAGAGTACCTGCCCGCACGCCTCGACCACAGCTATCTCAAGCGCATCTGCTATCGCGCCGGAGCATACTATGCAACTCCATATCAAAAAATACAGTTGGCTTCAGGAGGCAACTTCGACGGCCCCGCACAATTTGGTATCACGGCAGGTTTAGGACTGCCCATAGCTAACGGCATCACGCGCAACACTGTCCTCAACGTCTACGCTCCGTCCTACGTGAACATAGGCGTGGAATGGTCTCGCAGGCAACCTTCGTCAGACCGCCTCATCGCCGAGAACCTCTTGCGCATAAACATTGGCATAACATTCAACGAACTCTGGTTCCAGAAGTGGAAGTTCAGATAAGCGAAGGCCAACATCAGCGAACCACTCTCAAGCAAATGAAGTCAGAAGCAAATAATTCAGCATTAAAGCTTCGCACGGCCCATGGCCTGCGGAGCCTTTTGCTTGTTTGCATACTTGCGCTCTTGGCAGCACTCACCGCCGCCTGCCAACGTAAGCGCGCACACCTGGCACCAGCAATTGACGAGTGCGATTCGTTGCCGCTGCTCACCGCACATGGTATCTCGAACCTTATTTCCGACTCCGGAGTCATAAGCTACAAAATCGTTGCCGAAGACTGGTTTATCTACACACAGCCGGAGCCTAAATGGTATTTCCCTAAAGGCCTTTTCCTAGAGAAATTCGACACTACCTTCCACGTCAACTGGTATGTGCAAAGCGATACGGCCTACTGCCATAACAACCGGACTTGGGAACTGCGAGGACGCGTTGTCGTGCTCAACCGCGACGGCGACCTCTTTGAGACCGAAGAACTCTTCTGGGATATGGACGCCCATGAGATGTGGAACACAGTCTATATGTGTATCACCAAACCATCTACCAACCAACAGCTCCGGGGCTACCACTTCCGCTCCGACGAGCAGATGACAAAATACAGCATCAATAATTCTGCCGGCTACACACCGATGAACGAAAAGAAAGATGATGAAGCGGGAGCGCAACAGCAGAGTGAGCCCACTTTCCAGCGCCCGTCGCAAGCCGACTTCCACAGGAAGAACTAATCCTACGAACAAAACTTAACGACATTGAGCACATTAATCTTATACATCGCAATAACCCTTGCGTTCTCGGCCTTCTTCTCCGGCATGGAGATAGCTTTTGTCTCGAGCAACAAGCTACGCTTTGAGATGGACCGCTCCCAAAGCAGTATCGGTGCACGATTTGCTGCGACATTCTTTGAGCATCCCAACAATTTCATCTCCACACTACTCGTGGGCAACAATATTGCCCTCGTCATCTATGGCATTCTCATTGCACGGCTGCTCGACCCGCTGCTCATTCAGCCGCTTGGCATTCACAACGAATGGCTGGCACTGCTCGTGCAGACGATAGCATCGACCATCATCGTGCTCTTTACAGGAGAGTTCCTGCCCAAGATGCTCTTCAAGATCAATCCCAACCGCACGCTGTTGATGCTCTCGCCAATTGCATACATCTTCTACATCCTGCTCTACCCCATTGCCAAATTCACCAGCGGTCTTGCCAAAGGCATCCTGCGCATATTCGGCCTAAAAGTAAACCGCGACGACAGCGACAAAGCTTTCACACGCGTCGACCTCGATTACCTCATACAGACGACTATTGACCAGACCGACAACGAAGAAGAGATAACCGACGAGGTGAAGATATTCCAGAACGCCCTTGACTTCAGCACATGCAAGGTTCGCGACTGTATAGTTCCCAGAACAGAGATCGTCGCCGCCGACATCACTGAAACCATTGAGCAACTGAGGGCCAAATTCATCGAGAGCGGATGCTCGAAGCTCATTGTCTATGAAGACGACATCGACAACGTCGTCGGTTTCATACATTCCTCTGAACTTTTCCGCATGAAGCCCGGCGACGCCTGGCGCGACCACGTACGCGAAGTGCCCATCGTGCCTGAGAGCATGAGCGCGCAGAAACTCATGCAGACACTCATGCAACAGAAGATATCGCTCGCCGTGGTCGTAGATGAGTTCGGAGGCACTAGCGGCATCTGCACCCTCGAGGACCTCGTCGAAGAAATCTTCGGAGATATAGAGGACGAGCACGACCAGCAGTCATATATCGCACGGAAGCTGCCTTCGGGCGAATACGAACTATCGGCTCGCCTCGAAGTGGAGAAAGCCAACGAACTGCTCGACCTCGAACTGCCCGAGAGCGAGGACTACATGACCGTAGGCGGACTCATCCTTCACAAAATACAGCGATTCCCGAAGCTCAACGAAGTCGTCAGCTTCGATAATCTTGAGTTTAAGATTCTAAAGAATACCAGCACCAAAATTGAGCTCGTAAGACTGAAAATACTTGAAAAGTAAGCCTAAAACACACAATCTTTACCCACAAAACGCATTTTTCAAGGCAAAAACGTTGCAGTTCGGTAATTTTTGTGTACCTTCGTGCGCTTTTTGAATAAAAAGCACAACATCGACTGAAGAAAACAAAACAATATAACAAAACATCAAACAATGGCAACATTACAAAAAATCAGAAGCAAAGGAGCACTGCTCATCCTGTTCGTGGGTCTCGCGCTCTTTGCCTTCATCGCGGAGGAAGCCGTTCGTTCGCTCTCCTCATCACGCACCGAGAGCCACCAGCGCATCGGCAATGTCTATGGTAACAACCTCAACATTCAGGAATTCAACGACCTCGTTGACGAGTACACCGACGTCCTGAAGTTCACCTCAGGCACCGACAACCTCAGCGAGGAACAGATGCAGCAAGTGCGCGATCAAGTGTGGCAGACTTATGTACAAAACGAACTCCTCAACCACGAGGCAGAAGAACTCGGACTCACAGTGACCGACGCTGAGATGCAAGACATCATCAAGAACGGCCAGAACCCCATGCTCGCTCAGACGCCCTTCCGCAACCAGCAGACCGGCGCTTTCGACGTGGAACAACTCAACCAGTTCCTCACCCAGTACAACGCTATGAAGGGTCAGGCAGGCCAGCCCGCTGAAGCTGTGTCATACTACACCCAGATGTACAACTACTGGAAGTTCATCGAGAAGAACATCCGTCAGCAGACTCTCGCTCAGAAGTTCCAGGGCCTGCTCGGCAAGTCGTTCTTCGCTAATCCTGTTAGCGCTGAGAATGCCTTCAAGGGCTCACGCTTAGAGAAGGACGTACTCATTGTCTCGCTCCCCTACACCTCCATCAAGGACGATGAAGTGAAGCCCGATGCAAAGGAACTCACTGCTAAGTACAACGAGCTGAAGGATCTCTTCCGTCTGCAGGAGCCTATCCGCGACATCAAGTACATCGACGTAGCAGTCAAGGCCAGCAAGGCCGACCGCGACGAGATCAATGCCGAGATGCAGGAAATTGCAAAGCAGATGGCTGCTGAAGGTGCCGACCTCGCAAACATCATTCGCAAGAGCGGTAGCACTGTAGCCTATCATGCACTGCCCGTGCGCCGCGCTGCCCTTCCCTCAGACATCGCAGCACAGATCGACTCCATTGCTGTAGGTCAGCAGAAAGGTCCCTACCTCAATGCTCAGGACAACACCCAGAATATCGTTCGCCTCATTGCTAAGACGACCCTGCCCGACAGCATTCAGTTCCGCCAGATTGGCGTCAGCGGCATCGATGAGGCTGCAGCCCAGAAGACTGCCGACAGCATCATGACTGTGCTCGCCGCCGGTGTGCCCTTCGACAGCATCGCAAAGAAATTCAACCAGACTGGCGAAGAGCAGTGGATTAGCTCTGCTCAGTACGAGAACGCCACGCTCGACGACAACAACCAGAAGTTCATCAACGCCCTCAACTCACAGGCTCTCGGCACAACACAGCAGGTGAAGCTCAACGGCAATGCCATCGCCATCCTGCGCGTCACCGACCGTCGTGCTCCGGTTGAGAAGTATCAGGTTGCTATCGTAAAGCGTCCGCTCGACTTCTCTAACGACACCTTCAACAAGACGTTCAACGACTTCTCGCAGTTTATCGCATCGAACAAGACCATCGAGGAGATTGAAGCCAACGCCCTCAAGGCTGGCTACATGGTGCAGCAGCGCGAAGGCCTGTCGGCCAGCGAGCACAACGTGGCTGGTCTGAGCGCCACACGCGAAGCTTTCCGCTGGATTTTCAACAATGACACCAAGGTCGGCGACGTTTCTGATATCTACACCGTTGGCAACAACGACCACCTCCTCGTAGTCATGGTGACCGATAAGAACGATGGCGAATATCGCACCGAGGAGAGCGTCAAGGACTTCATCACCTCTGAAGTGATCCGCGACAAGAAGGCTGCCAAGCTTCAGGAGATGATGGCTTCGGCCAACGACCTCGCTGCTGCAGCTAAGCTCACCGGTGCCACCGCTATCGACACCGTTCGCCACATCACCTTCGGTGCTCCCGTCTTCATCCAGAGCGCAGGTGCCAGCGAGAGCGCTCTCGCAGGTGCTGTTGCCAAGACTGCCAAGGGTTCATTTGCCAAGGGCGTCAAGGGCAACTCCGGCGTCTATGCTTTCCAGGTTATCAACGAGAGCAACAATGGTGCCAAGTTCGACGATGCAGCCAAGAAGATGGCTGGCAATCAGGTTGCCCAGCAGGCTATGCGTGCTGCTTCACGCTTCATGCAGGAGCTCTACGAGAAGGCCGGCATTCAGGACAAGCGCTACATGTTCTATTGATTACATACGCACGCGCGCACACGTAAATTAATTAATGTGTAGGCGCAAAAGCTAAAAAAGCCCCTGTCAAGCAGGGGCTTTTTCGTTGAAAAGCGGTCAAGAGTATTAAATTATGTAAATCTTTTCATTAAAAGATACGGTAATCCGAAGAAATGTGTATCTTTGCATTTGCAAACTAAAGATAGCAAAACATAAAGCCTTATGAACACTAATTTAATACTCAAGCGACCTGTGCACACAGGCCTTGAAGCACGGCGCGAGAAAGAGGCCGTGCGGCGCTTGCTCACCTTCGAGCGTTTTGCTCGCGACAACCAGTTGTGGGACGAGATGTTGGCATGCTACACCGCAGGGGCATGCGTCAAGGCATCGTGGTTTGAGGGCACGGTAAAGGAATTCACCGAGGCTCTGGCTGCACGCACCGACCACATCCCCTATCACGTGCACGCCTGCTTGGTGTGGACCCACGGCAACCGAGCAGTGGCCATCGTAGAGACTACCTTCCCCGTGAAGACAGAGATTGCCGGCGTGACGTTCAACCAGACGGGCGACTCGCAGTACATCTACCGTCTCAGCCGTACCAGCGGAGAGTGGTTCATCGAGTCGTGCACGACGATTCTCGAAGAACTGCCGGGCAAGAGTCGGCCCGAATACCTTACGAAGCTTTACGAAGAAGCTGACCAATGGCTGCAGAACGGATAGTGGCAGCCTCTTAGGCATAACCCAGGGTCTGTTGCCCTGGGTTTTGCTTTCTCATGATTCAACTTACCTCAAACACAAAACCTTCTCATACGCCTGAAATGAAAAAACTGTCTTTATTAGTGCTGCTGGCAGCTACACTCACTGCCTGCAACACTCCATCGGCCGAGGCCTATCTCGACTTCTTGTACTCCAACATGTCGATGCCCGACAGTATCGATTACCCTCGCTCGTACTTCGCTGCTCAAGTGGAGACAGCCCTGCGCGCCAAGGCTGAAATGCCATGGGGCAAACTCGTGCCCGAGCGCGAATTCAAGCACTTCGTCGTGCCGCCACGCGTCAACAACGAGGACCTCGATGACTTCCGCACACGCTACTACGAGGAACTGGCAGCTCGAGTCGCAGGTCTCGAGATAAAAGAGGCTATACTCGAGGTCAACCACTGGTGCCACGAGCACGTGACCTACCGCCCCACCAGCTCACGAACGCTCGGACCGGCATCTACAGTGCGTACAGCCTACGGTCGTTGCGGCGAGGAATCTGTGTTGCTGGTGGCAGCGCTACGCACGGTAGGCATTCCAGCCCGACAGGTCTATACTCCCCGCTGGGCTCACACCGACGACAACCACGCATGGGTTGAAGCCTGGGCCGACGGCGACTGGCATTTCCTCGGAGCCTGCGAACCCGAGCCGGTGCTCGACCTCGGATGGTTCAACGAGAGCGCATCGCGCGGAATGCTTATGCACACGAAAGTCTTCGGCAACTATTCCGGGCCTGAAGATGTAGTAAAGCAAGAGCACAACCTGACAGAAATAAACGTCACCGACAACTATGCCCCGACGCGCCGCCTCACGGTCTGCGTAGCGGATTCCACAGGCAAGCCTGTCGAAGGCGCCTCGGTAGAATTCAAGTTGTACAACTACGCCGAGTTCTACACCGTGGCTCAGGCGCAAACAGCTGCCGACGGCCGGTGCTCGCTGACAGCCGGCCTGGGCGATATGCTCGTTTGGGCCTCCACGCCCGATGCCATTGCATATCAGCAAGTAAGCTTCACCCGCGACAGTCTCGTCACGCTCACCTTGCAACCGCGCTCAGCATTTGTAGCGCAGCCCACACTGACCTTCGACATTGTGCCCCCGGCATCATCGGTAAAACTACCTGAGGTCACCGACGAACAACGCGCAGCTAATAACAGCCGACTCGCCGTGGAGGACAGCATTCGTGCTGCCTACGAAGCTACGATGCCCGATCAGCGCTCGCGCGGCAACCACTCCGTTATAGAGGCATTCATCGACAGTGCTGCCACTCAAGGGCAATCGCCACTGGCTGAAGCGCTTATCGAATTATTGCCCGACAAAGACCTTCAGGACGTCACCCTCGATGTTCTCATCGACAATATTCAGGCGCCTGAACCCCTCACGGCCAGACTCACAGAGCTCTGCGCCATGAAGAGTCCGCAGCTCCAATACTTGCTCTCGCCGCGCATCGAGCGTGAGCGCCTCACGCCGTTCAAGGCGACACTGAACAAAGCTTTCGATGGCCTTAGCGTCAAGCAACTCATTGCCTGGACGCGCGACAGCATCGCCATCGTCGAAGGACGCAACCCACAACGTCTGCGCATCACTCCCCTCGGCGTTTTCAACAGCCGCAAGGCCGATGCCCTCGGACGCAACATCTTCTTCGTGGCCGCCTGCCGCTCTATAGGCTCGCCCGCTCGCATCAATGATATCAACGGCAAAGTGGAATATCTCAACGACGAAGGACAGTGGATTGAAGTGAAATTCGATGCCGAGACAGAGGTCGTGGCACCGCAAGGCACCCTCCGCCTCACCTTCACGCCTACAAAGTATGTGCCCGATGCCAAGTACTACACGCACTTCACCATCTCACGCCTCGGCGACGACAACCGCCTGCAGCTTCTCACCTATCCCGAAGAAGCGACGTTCGCCAACACCTTTGCCAAAGGCGTCAGCCTCGATGCCGGCACTTATGTGCTGACGACCGGTACCCGCATGGCCAACGGCAGCGTGCTGACCTCCATGCAGACCTTCGAAATCAGTGAAGGCGCTGTCACCACACTGCCCTTCGCCCTTCGGCAGAACACCGATGAGGTGGCCGTCATCGGGTCGCTCAATGCCGAAGACCTCTATCAACCGCTCACCGTGGGCGCCAAGAACGCACAGCCGGCAGGTGAAGCACGCTCGCTCCTCGCCACCTGTGGCCGCGGCTACTACATCCTCGGCATCGTGGCCCCCAACCACGAACCCACCAACCACGCCCTGCGCGACATCGCCCTCGTCAGCGACAAGTTCGAGAACTGGGGACGGGGCATAGTGCTACTATTCCAGAACCAGGACGCCGCCGCACGCTTCAACGCCGACGAGTTCCAAGGACTGCCAGCTACCGTCAGCTGGGGCAGCGACATCGATGGCGCAATTCTGCGCGAAGCCGTTGAGCAGCAACATCTGCCCACCGCATCGCTGCCTATCTTCTTGATCTGCGACTCGTTCAACCGCGTCGTCTTCGTTCAGCAAGGCTACACCATCGGCCTTGGCGAACAGTTGATGAAAGTCATCAACCAACTGTAGAAGTTCAAAAGACAAGAGCCACCAGTCGGATCACGCTGTCTCACCGGTGAGACAGCCCTACGCGACCGGTCGAATTGAGCAGTCTCACCGGTGAGACAAGCCGATACGACCGGTCGCATCTTTAAGCCTTACTGACACTAAGCCCTAACACATACGAAAGAATGAGCTGCCCGAATAACATCATCACGATCGCCACGCTCGACGACCCGCGCCTAGCACCGTTCACCTCGCTAACCGAGGCACAGCTGCGCAACCGGCTCAATGCCGAAGAGGGCCTCTTCATAGCCGAAAGCCCCAAAGTCATACGCATAGCACTCGATGCCGGCTACGAGCCTACAGCCCTGCTCTGCGAGCAACGCCACATCAACGGTGATGCCGCCGACATTATAGAGCGCATAGGCGCATGCCCTGTTTTCACGGGCGAGCGCCAGCTGCTGGCCTCGCTCACCGGCTACACACTCACCCGCGGCGTCCTCTGCGCTATGCGTCGCCCGCACATGGTAAGTATTGATGACGTCTGCTCTGGCGCCAGGCGCATAGCCGTCATCGATGGAGTTGTCGACTCCACGAATATCGGTGCCATTTTCCGCTCGGCGGCAGCACTCGACATCGACGCCGTGCTCGTAACCTCCACCTCCTGCGACCCACTCAACCGCAGGGCTGTGCGAGTGTCCATGGGCACCGTTTTCCTTGTGCCGTGGACGTGGGTCGATGCGCCTATCGCCAACGACCATATTGCTGAAGCGCACTATATCAACGCCTTACATCGAATCGGCGTCAAAACAGCTGCCATGGCTCTTTCCGACAAGTCAGTACCTCTGTCAGACCCTGAGCTGAGCCGCGAACAGCGACTCGCCATCATCATGGGAAACGAAGGCGACGGGCTGCCTGCGGCCACTATCGCTGCATCCGACTACGTGGTGAAGATTCCTATGAGCCATGGCGTCGATTCGCTCAACGTAGCAGCCGCATCGGCTGTCGCCTTTTGGGAACTTGGCAAACATAAATGAATTTTAAGTTATAAGAGATAAAAAAAGTAGGCGATAATTCTCACGCCCAAAGTTTTTTATTATTTTTGCAACGTCATTCACCTAATTAAACAACTAAAAACTTACTTTATGCGTAATTCTATCATCTCATTCCCACTGCCGGCCAACGAGCCGGTGAAGAGCTACCTCAAAGGTTCACCCGAACGCATCGCACTCGAAGCAGAGCTCGAGCGCCAGTCGAAAACTGTAGTTGATATTCCTATCATCATAGGCGGCAAGGAAATCCGCACGGGCGACACCGGCGAAGTGCGCTGCCCCCACGACCACAAGCATGTGCTCGCCACCTACCATAAGGTCGGAGAGAAGGAGATCAAGCTGGCCATCGAGACGGCCATGAAGGCATGGCAGGAATGGTCGCGCACCGACTGGACCGTTCGCGCCGGCATAGCCATGAAGATGGCCGAACTGCTGGCCACGAAATATCGTCCAATCATGAACGCCGCCTGCATGCTGGGCCAGAGCAAGAACTTCTACCAGGCCGAGATCGACTCCGCATGCGAGACCATCGACTTCTTCCGCTACAACGTCCACTACGCCTCGAAGATTTATGCCATGCAGCCCAAGGACGGTGCCGGCAACATCAACCACACCGAATACCGCCCCCTCGAAGGCTTCGTGCTGGCCGTGACGCCTTTCAACTTCACCAGCATCGCCTCCAACCTCTGCATGACGCCCGTGCTGATGGGTAATGTGGCCGTCTGGAAGCCCTCGACCACTTCCCTACTCTCCAACTACTACCTAATGCAGCTCTACAAAGAGGCCGGTCTGCCCGATGGCGTCATCAACTTCCTACCTGGCAGCGGAGCCCTCATCGGCAAGGTCTGCACCGAGAGCAAGCACTTCGCAGGCATCCATTTCACAGGCTCCACGGCCACCTTCAAGAGCCTCTGGAGCCAGGCCTGCTCCAACCTCGACCGCTATGTCAGCTACCCGCGACTCGTAGGCGAGACGGGCGGCAAGGACTTTATCTTCGTGCATCCCTCCGCCGACCCGAAGGCCGTGGCCACGGCAGCCTTCTGCGGTGCCTTTGAGTTCCAAGGCCAGAAGTGCTCGGCCGCCAGCCGTATGTATATTCCCAAGAGCCTGTGGCCGACGGTGTTAGAAGATATGAAACGTATGATGACCGAAATCCATATGGGCGACGTATGCGACCCGATGAACTTCGTCAACGCCGTCATCGACGAGGCCTCGTTCGACAAGTGCAAGAGCTATATCGACTTCGCCGAGGCTGCCGACGACGCCAAGGTCGTAGCCGGAGGCAAGTGCGACAAGAGCGTAGGATGGTTCGTAGAGCCCACCGTCATCGAGACATCCAACCCGCATTTCCGTTCGATGGAAGAGGAAATCTTCGGTCCCATCATCACCGTCTTCCCCTACGACGACGACAAGGTCGAGGAGACTGCCGCCCTCTGCGACGAGACATCTCCCTATGGCCTCACCGGTGCCGTCTTCGGTCGCGACCGTCTGGCCGTGGAGAAGATTGCCGACCGTCTGGCCTACGCCGCCGGTAACTTCTACATCAACGACAAACCGACTGGAGCCGTTGTCGGCATGCAACCTTTCGGCGGCGCTCGTGCCAGCGGTACCAATGACAAGGCCGGCGGCGAGTTCAACCTCATCCGCTGGATCATTCCGCGCGTCATCAAGGAGACGCTCGTCAGCCCGACGGACTATAGATATTCCTATATGAAATAAATAGGACCTCACTTACTGCCCCCTCCCGCATGGGAGAGGAGAGAACTGTCCACCAAAAGCCCCACCCCCGCCCCCTCCCGTATGGGAGGGGAGAGGGCGGTGTAAAGTTCCATTTACCTTCATATTCAATATTTAATTATGAAAAGCTATCTTACCTTATTCTCCGTAAGTTTTATCGTAGCGTTAACTGCCTGCCATAACCGCCCCTCACAAGAGGCGTCAGAGATTGAGTCTTTTGATGTCCCCGAGTGCGTTGTCTCGTCCGTTCCCGACAGCCTTGGCCTCGACTCATTCTACGTCAAATATGTCGACGTCAACGGCCTGCCACTCGTGTCCTCTTGGCGTGTGCCCGACTCAGCCTTCACGGCCGCCCACCGTACATTATACGCCATGACTTGCATGTTGAAGCCTGAGGTGCTGCAAGCTATGATCAAAGCAAACGCCCGCGTGGCCATCATGGGTCGCTACGAAGGTACCACCGACCTGCCCGAGCACCACTACCTCGTCAACGACACAGCCCTCAACTGGGACCTACGCGCTCGTGGCCTCGGCGGCACCATCGATGAGCCGCTGACCTCCTGTGCCGAAGAGAACGTCCTCGCCTATCAGATCGACAAATACCACGCCGAGGACATCCTCATCCATGAGTTTGCCCACGCCATCCATTGCATCGGCCTCATGATTGCAGAGCCCGACTTCGACGGTCGCCTCAAGCAACTCTATGAGAATGCCAAGGCCCGAGGCATCCTCGACGGCACCTACCGCGCCACCGACCACATGGAATATTTCGCCGAGGCCGTACAAGACTGGTTCAACGTCAACGCCGAGATGCCCCGCCCCGACGGCAAGCATAACTGGTGCAACACACGCGAAGAGCTCAAGGTCTACGACCCCGACCTCTACGCCCTCCTCGCCGAGCATTTCCCCGAGACCGACGAACAGATCAGCAAGCATAAGAAGATCAACGAGATTCACAAGCCTTAACCCCGATTAAAAATCATATGAAAAAATTATTGATTCTTACTATTTCGTTGGTATGTTTGACTTGTTGTGATCAAGCAATTACAAAGAAATATGGTGGTACAACTACTATTACCCTTGAGAAAGGTGAGAAACTTGTTGAAGCAACGTGGAAAGATGATGGCAACCTTTGGTATTTAGTAGAACCCATGGATTCTGATTATGTTCCAAAGACAAAGGTATTTAAAGAAAGTTCTATGTATGGAGTTCTTGAAGGTAAGGTTATTTTTGTAGAAACAAAATGAGGATGTGTTCGCACGTTCCTCCAGCCGTAAAGAAAGCCCAACTTCAAGCCTCCTTACAACAAAAGCCCTCAAGCAATGACCCGACTTTCCCTCTTCCTGACAGCATTTGCTGCCGTCCTCCTCACACAGCCTACTGCCGCACAAGACACCACACCTTTTGGTCAGACCGTAACCTGGGACCACCATAGTCTCCTTTTCGACGGCCACCGCGTCTGTCCCGTCATGGGCGAGATTCATTACAGCCGCATCCCGGCCGACGAATGGTCTGCAGAGGTGGGCAAGATGCGTGAGGGTGGCGTCACCATCGTCGCCACCTACGTATTCTGGAACCATATCGAAGAGGAAGAAGGCATCTTCAGGTGGGACGGCCAGCGCTCGCTACGCCGTTTCCTTGAGGTCTGCAAGGCCGAGGGACTGCCCGTTGTGCTGCGCATGGGTCCTTGGTGCCACGGCGAAGTGCGCAACGGCGGTCTGCCCGACTGGCTCTTTACCAAAGGCTGCAAGATGCGTTCGCAGGACAGCACCTTCCTTGCTTACACCACCCGCCTCTATCGCCAGATATTCACCCAAGTGCAGGGCCTGCAATGGAAAGACGGCGGTCCCGTCATCGCGGCCCAGTTCGACAACGAATACCGCGGTCCGGCCGAGTATCTGCTGGCGCTGAAGCGCATCGCCCTCGCCGTAGGTTTCGACCTCCCCTTCTACACCCGCACCGGCTGGCCCGAACTCACCACGCCCATGCCTTTCGGCGAGATGCTCCCCCTCTATGGCGACTATGCCGACGGTTTCTGGGACAAGAGCACCAAGGAGGGCGTCGGCAGCTACTACAAAGCCTTTAACTTCAAGGGACAAGTGAAACCTGCCAGCAATATGGGAGCACCAGACTCAGGCTCACCAACCACTCTCCCCGACAAGGAGAAAGTGGGTACTTCTGTGAGCAGTGATCCTTCATCCTCTCAAGTTCATTCAGCTCCCTCCCTAACAGGGAGGGCGGGGGGAGAGTCCACCTACCCCTACTTCACCTGCGAGCTCGGTGGCGGCATGGCCACAGCCTACCATCGCCGTCCCTACGTCTATCCCGAAGACGCCTATGCCATGGCCCTCGTCAAGCTCGGCAGCGGCTCTAACCTTCTTGGTTACTATATGTACCACGGCGGCACCAATCCCGAAGGCAAGCTGACGAGCCTGAACGAATGTCAGACATCGCCTTTCACCGCCAACAACGACCTGCCCGTCTGCACCTACGACTTCCAAGCCCCGTTGGGCGAGTTTGGGCAGACCTATCCGCAGTACTATGGCCTTCGTCCACTGCACCTTTTTATGCAAGACTTCGGCGAGCTGCTCGCCCCCATGGAAGCCACCTTCCCTTCTGCCCAAGACCTGAAGCAAGGCGACGACAACGCCCTTCGCTGGAGTTATCGCCACAGTAACGGCCAAGCCTTCATCTTCGTCAACAACTACGAGCGCTTTGCCGATCTCAAGCCCAAGACCACCAGCGAACTCGAAGCCTGTGGCATACGCCTACCCAAGCTCACCATCCCTGCCGGATGCTCCGCCATCTTCCCCGTCAACGTGGCCGGCCTACGCTATGCCACCGCCCAGCTCGTAGCCCAACACGACGGCAAGACCTACCTCATGCAAGTGCCCGGCATCCCTGCTACCCTCGCCTTCTCCGATGGCAAGACCCTCAAGAGCGCTAAGCCTCGTGGCACGGCCAAGCCTATCTACAAGCACTACTACCTCCTCACCCGCGACGAGGCCGAACACCTCTTCCTCACCTCCTCACCCTCCGGTACATTAGCATCATCCGTCCCCACCTTCACTAAGGTTCGGGATGCAGGCCCCTTACGCACCATCACGAAGGGCCGTGCCAAAGTTGCTGCGGCCCCTGAAGAGGCCGATTGGCAGCAAGCCGCCGTCTACCGCATCACGCTACCCAGCGATTCATCACTCGAAAGCCATTCATCATTCGTAACTCGTCATTCGTCATTATTACGTATTACCTACCGTGGCGATTGCGCCCGTTTGTATGCCAATGGCCATCTCATCGCCGACAACTTCTACTACGGCCGTCCCTTCCTCTACGGTCTCTGGCGCCTGCCCGCAGGATGCATCGAGCTCGAGCTCCGCATCCTGCCCCTCCAGCCCGAAGCCCCCATCTACCTTCCCCGTGAAGCCGACCACGCCGCCGGCGAAGCCGTAGTGACAGTTGAACTGACGCCCAACAAATAACCTCCCCCCTCTATCACCAATTGTTCATTGTCAATTATCCATTGTCAATTATCCATTAAATCCCCCCCTCCTCCCGTGACCCGCCTTCTCCTTCTCCTCCTCTCTGTCTGTGTATGCTGCGGCAATGCCGCAGCCCAGGCCACCATCGACCTCTCCGGCATCTGGCACCTCACCTCACGCCTCGATGCCAGCGCTGTCACCCTACCTGGCTCACTCCTCACCAACGGCCTCGGCGACGACCTCTCTGTCGACACCCGCTGGACAGGCTCACTCTACGACTCCAGCTACTACTTCAACCCCTTTATGGAGCCCTACCGCCGTGCCGGCAAGATGAAGTTTCCCTTCTTCCTCACCCCTGCGAAGCATTTCGTTGGCGAAGCCACCTATAGCCGCACCATCGCCATCCCCAGGACATGGAAACGACAGCGCGTCACCCTCTTCCTCGAACGCCCTCACATCGAGACCACCGTCGTCGTCAACGGCCATGAAGTAGGCCACCAGATGAGCCTCTCCGTTCCTCATCAGTACGACATCACCCCCTACCTGCGCTTCGGTCGTGACAACGAGATTGCCATCCGCGTCTATAACGGCATCGAGAACGTCTGCGTCGGACAGGACTCCCACAGCGTCACCGACCAGACGCAAGGCAACTGGAATGGCATCACAGGCCGTATCGAACTGCGCACCACACCTTATATATATAAGCAGCGCGTCATCACCGACCTCGCCACCGAGACCGCACATATCACCATCAACGAAATGTCTTTCCTTGTGCGTGTGCCTGGAGCGAAGCCGTGGAACGAACACACGCCACAGCTCTACACTGCTACCGTCCACTATCACGGACAGCCCGTTCGCGTCACCTTCGGTTTTCGCGAGATAGCCGTACGCGGTAGCGACATTCTGCTTAACGGTAAGCCCATCCACCTACGCGGCACCGTCGAGAACTGCTGCTTTCCTGAGACTGGCTTCCCACCTACCGACACGGCATCCTGGGAACGAATCTTCCGAACGTGCAAGGACTTCGGTCTCAACCATATGCGTTTCCATAGCTACTGTCCGCCCGAAGCAGCTTTCGTAGCTGCCGACCGACTCGGATTCTACCTTCAGCCCGAAGGGCCCTCGTGGCCCAACCATGGCGTGAAGCTCGGCAACAGAATGCCTATCGACAAATACCTTGCCGATGAGTGCCGCGCCATCCTCGACGCCTACGGTCACCATCCCTCCTTCATCATGCTGGCTGCGGGCAATGAGCCCGCGGGAAGCTGGGTGAAATGGGGCGTCGATTTCGTCAAGGAAATGAAAGCCTACGACCCTTCACGTATCTACTGCACGGCCAGCGTCGGCGGCGGATGGGAATGGGACTACGGTTCTGAGTACCACGTCAAAGGCGGTGCCCGCGGCTTGGAATGGAACCGCCGTCAGCCCAGCAGCGACGATGACTTTGCCGAGCAGATTGTCAAGCCGAGGAACTACAAAGGCACGGAGCCTAACAACTCTCCCCTCATCTCCCACGAACAAGGCCAATGGTGCGCATTCCCTGATTCCAAGGAAATCCCGCAGTACACGGGCGCTTACAAAGCAGACAACTTCGAAATCTTCCGCGACCTCTTGGCTGCTAACGGAATGGCCTCGCAGGCCGAGAAGTTCCTGATGGCCAGCGGACGCCTGCAAGTGCTGGCATACAAATACGAGATTGAGCGCCACCTGCGCACGCCCCATTATGCTGGTTTCCAGCTCCTCGCCTTGAACGACTATAGCGGCCAAGGCACTGCCCTCGTGGGGCCCCTCAACGTCCATTGGCGCGAGAAAGGCTACTGCACAGCCGAGGACTGGCGCGAGTTCTGCTCGGATGTCGTGCCCCTCGCCCGCTTCCCTCGCTTCACCTTTGAGACAACCGACACCCTGCGTATACCTATATTATTATATAACCAGAGCGGCAGAGCCATCACGCAGATGCATTACGCCATCAGCCATGGCGAATTCAGCCTCCAGGAAGGCACCTGCCAGGCTGGCGACACTATCTCCTTCATCCCCTCTGCCATAGAGCAAGCCGCTAAACTCACTCTCACCATCGCCGCCGATGCCGGCCATCGGAACCACTGGGACTTTTGGGTCTACCCCAAAAGAATGACGAATGACAAATCTCTCTTAGCTAGATATGACGAATCAAAATTACCTTCCAGCCCTAAGAGTAATTCTCATTCGTCATTCATCATTTGTCATTCGTCATTAGGAATCGACTCCCTCCTCGCCGCAGGCAACGATGTTCTCCTATGCGCGGGCGGAAAGATTAAGTATGGCAACGACGTCGTCCATCGCTTCCTGCCCGTTTTCTGGAACACCTCGTGGTTCAAGATGAAGCCACCGCACACCACGGGCGCCTACATACAGGCCGACCACCCCATCTTCCGCGACTTCCCGACCGACGACTGGCAGGACCTCCAATGGTGGGAACTGACCAACCGTGCCCAGTGCATTAATCTCGCCGAGTTCCCTACGGACTATCAGCCCATCGTCCAACCTATCGACACGTGGCATCTCTCACGCAAGCTCGGCATGCTCCTCGAAGCCCGCGTCGGCAAAGGGCGCCTCATCCTCACCACCTTCGACCTCACCGGCGACCTCGACCATCGTATCGTGGCCCGCCAGCTACGCCAAAGCATCATCCGCTACATGCAGAGCCCTGACTTCCAGCCCACCCTTGAGCTCTCGCCCGAAACACTCCGCCACCTCTTCGAGCGCGAAGCCCCTGCAGTGAATATGTTTACCAACGACTCTCCCGACGAACTTAAGCCCAAGCTCCAAAATCAATAATCCCAAACCTTAAAGCACAAACATAATAAAAAGTTCAACTTATGACTATCAAGACAGAAAGCTATCTACGTCGCCGTGCCCGCCTGAAGAAGGACATGGGCAGTGGCCTGTTGCTTTTCCTCGGCAACGCCGAGGTGGGCATGAACTATGCCGACAACACTTACCGTTTCCGTCAGGACAGCACCTTTCTCTATTTCTTCGGTATGGACAACCCTGACCTCGCAGCCATCATCGACGTGGACGAGGACCGTGAAATCGTGTTTGGCAACGAACTGACTATCGACGACATTGTTTGGACGGGCACGATGCCTACGTTGCACGAACGCGCCAGCGCTTTCGGCATTACCGACACCCGCCCCATGAGCGAGCTGAAGGCCTACATCGACCGCGCACGTTCCAAAGGCCAGCCCATCCATTTCCTGCCGCCCTACCGAGGCGACCATCGCGTTTGGCTGTGGGAACTCTTGGGAGTGGAACCGGCAGCACAGCCGTCTGAAGCCAGCGTGCCTTTCATCAAGGCCATCGTGGCCCAGCGAAACCACAAGGACCTCGAGGAGATACGCCTCATTGAGCAGAGCGTGGACCTGAGCACAGAGATGCACTTGGCCGCCTATCGCACCGTGCGCCCCGGCATCCATGAGAGCCAAGTGGCAGCGGCTGTCGAAGAGGTGGCTTGCCGCCACGGCAACGCCCTCGCCTTCCCCACTATAGCAACCGTTCAGGGGCAGGTGCTCCACAACCACGGCTTCATCCACGAGCTGAAGGAGGGCGACATCTTCCTGCTCGATGCCGGCGCCGAGACGCGCTCGCACTACGCCGGCGACCTCTCGTCGTCGATGCCAGTCGGCGAGCGCTTCACCGACCGACAGAAGACCATCTATGAGATTCACCTTCAAAGTTTCTACGCTGCCGTCGATACGCTTAAGGTCGGCGTGCCTTTCCGCGACGCTCACATCGCTGCTGCCACAAAGATCTGCGAGGGTATGAAGGCGCTCGGACTGATGAAAGGCGACCCCGCCGAGGCCGCACGCATCGGCGCCTACGCCCTCTTCTTCCCCTGCGGTCTCGGTCACATGGTGGGCCTTGACGTTCATAATATGGAGAACCTCGGCGAGCAATACGTGGGTTACCTCGACGGCAACAAGAAATCGACACAATTCGGTTTCAAGTCGTTGCGCCTGGCACGCCCGCTGGAGCCCGGCTTCGTCTTCACCGTGGAGCCCGGCATCTATTTCATTCCCGAGCTGATGGACAAGTGGCAGGCCGAGCATCAGTTCACCGACTTCATCTGCTATGACAAGCTCGCCCCCTGGCGCAATTTCACCGGTCTGCGCAACGAGCTCAACTACGCCGTCATGCCTGATGGCGAAGTGAAACTGCTCGGTACGATAAAGAAGCCGATGAGCATCGAGGAGGTTTACGCTGCCAAGGGTGATCAGTCATAATTGACAATTTCTTTATCACTAATTCTAATAGATAGTGTTCACTAACAACAGAGCGCACCTGCCGATGATAGCAGGTGCGCTCTACTATTTTCATTGGCCAATCTTCAAAGTCCTTTCCCGATATTCAACAGGCTGTATCACCACATCCTACCGGCTGCACAGGCATATTCAACCAGTCGCATCGCCACATTCAACCAGTCGCTTCGCCACATTCAACTGGTCGCATCGCCACTTTCAACCGGTCGCATGACAGTAAAACAAGTTGTTTTACCTCTGAACTCCTAAGACTTTCGGGCAACACTCTCAAGACATATGACAAAAACCCTCAAGAGATCTGACCTAAAGCCACAAGACATTTGTCCAAAACCCACAAGACCTTCAGTAAGAACTCGCAAAACCTCTGATCAGCATGACCGTTTTGGAATCAAAAAAACAAAAAGTTTTTGAAAAAGGGTTCATCTTACATTGTAAGCGCCTGATTTTCAATGATAGCTTCGCTATCACAGAGGATACAGAGGAGGCAGAGGACACAGAGAACTAAGAGAACAAAGAGAGCAAAGAGAGCAAAGAGGACACAGAGAACAAAGAGAGCAAAGAGAGCAAAGAGAGCAAAGAGAGCAAAGAGAGCTAGAAAGCCTGTGGTGCTGCTCATTTTTCACTTTTCATTTTTCATTCTTAGTTCTCCCCTGAGCACTCTGTCCACACTGTCTCGTTGATGCCTATCTTGATTATCAGGCGTTTGCAATGTAAGATGAACCTTTTTTTGAAAAACTTTTCAAAAATCTATGACATGTGCGGTACTTTTAAAAGAAAAAAGTAAAATCCGCAGTTGAAAGAAGGACTAGAGGAGTCGCTGTGGTTGCAAGGGTCAGAAGTCCACGGTCAGGCGCACGTTGATGAGGCGTCCGGTGAGATAGTTGGGCACGGCATACTGCTGGTTGGAGATGTCGGTGACCCAAAGGTACGAGGAGACGTTGCTTATGCCAAGAAGGTTGAAGCAGTCGAGGCCGAGCCACGCATCGCGCAGAGCCCGTCCGAAGGCCGTGCGGCGCCCTTCCTCCTGTGGGCGTAAGAGGCGATAGCTCATGCCGAGGTCCACACGGCGGTAAGCCGGAGCTCGGAAGGCGAAGCGCTCAAGTCCGGAGTGTGGCGGTCCGAATGGCAGTCCGTGGGCAAAGGCCATCTTGAGCGTCATCTTCCAGCGGTCGGTGCCGGGGAAGTAGTCTGAGAAGAAGAAGTTGATGTTCCAGCGTTGGTCGGTAGGCTGCGGGATGGTCTTGCCATGAAGCTTCATCGACGCCTTCATCAACGAGAATGATATCCATGAGTCCGTGCCGGGCACGAACTCGCCATAGACCTTGAAGTCGACACCTGCTACATAGCCACTGCCTTCGTTGCGACCGTAGTAAACGACCTTGACGTTGTCGACATTGTAGGGGTTGAGCCGGCTCTGCGCCTTGTAGTAAGCCTCGGTGGTGAACTTGAACGGACGCTCCGCCACGCGGAACTTATACTCGGCAGCCGCCACGACCTGGAAAGAGCGCTGACTCTTGATGTCGCGGTTGAGCTGTACGACTGTTGCGCCGTCGGTCGTCACGGTGTCGCGCAGTTCCTTGTAGAAAGGAGCCTGATAGTACATTCCTGTTGCAAGTCGGAAGGTGAGGTTGTCGTTGCGGGCGGGCACGAAGCCTATGCTTGCGCGTGGCGAGAGGAGCGTCTCGCCGTTCCACGACCAATGGCTGAGACGCGCGCCATAGTTCACGGAGAAAATGCCTGCGGCAGCCTCGTGGCGCCAAGTGTCCTGAAGGAACGCTTCGATGCGGTTCGATGAGATGTCCTGCTGGCTCTTGAGGTTGTAGATGAGCTCGAGGCGGTCGGCATAGTGAGGCATAGAGTAACCGGCGGAGTCGCGGAACTCCCATTCACGGGTGTTCTCCTTCACCTTCTCGTGGCGCCACTGCAGGCCGGCCTTGATGTCGTGCTCGCCCGGGCGGAAGCTGTAGAGTGCGCGCAGCGACTGCGTCTCGGAAGTAAGGAGGTTGCGCGCATGCTCCATGTATGTGCCCACGCCAAGCTGTTCGGAGGTGTTGGTGTCGTCGAGCCAGTACTGCCCTTGGATATCGTAGGTCTCGCGTTCCTTAGTGGAGAAAGCAGAGGCTCCGAGGGTGAGCGTGCTACGGCTGCCAAGCCGGCCGGTAAGCGAGACAGCTCCGAAGAGTGTGCGGAAGAGGTCCTGCTCGTCGCCGTCGAAATATACGGTGAAGCTCTTGACATCCTCCATCGTGCCGAACTTAGTGACGCGATTCTTAGGCTTGAAACGATAGCGGTTGCGAGAGATATAGCCTATGGCGTCGAAGGTCCAACGCTTGGAAATATCCCACGAGAGGTAGGCCTGATAGTCGAGGAAGGCGGGGTCGTACTCGCCCTTGGTCTGGAGCGAACCGAGCATGTAGCGGTTGGACTTATAGCGAAAGCCCTGCGAGAAGGAGAGGCGCCCCACGCGAAAACCGTCGTAGACGTTGGCACCGAGTATGCTGGCGCTGACCGAGCCTTCGTGGCGCTCGGGGCGCCGGTAGGTGATGTCGAGCACGGAGCTCATCTTGTCGCCATACTGGGCTGCGAAACCTCCGGCGGAGAACTGCACGCGTTCCACCATGTCGGAGTTGATGACCGAGAGGCCTTCCTGCTGGCCGCTGGAGACGAGCAGCGGACGATAAACTTCTACACCGTTGACGTAGACGCAGTTCTCATCGAACGAGCCGCCGCGCACATTATACTGCGACGATAGTTCGTTGTGCGTGGAGACGCCAGCCTGCGTGGCCACCAATTCCTCTACGGCGTTGCCTGTGGTGGAGGGCAGGCGCTTCAGATCTTTTGTTGAGAGCTCTTGTGTAGAACCCAACTGACGACGCACCTCGCTGACGGTGACCTCACCCATCTGAGTGCCAGTGGAACTGAGGCTTACATTCCATACGAGCTTGCCATGGGGCCGCACAAGCACCTTGCGCTTACGCTCATAGCCCATTAAGCTATAGTTGACCACGACAGAGTCTGCCGATTGAAAATCAAAGGAGTATCGTCCTTCGAGATTCGTCATGGCGCCAGCCATCTGCCCTTCAACCTTCACTGTCACAAGGGGTAGTGCCTTGCCGTCCTCATCGGTGACGCGACCGCTCAGTGAACACGACCTTACAACAGGAGCGGCGACGACCGTTGTGTCGGCCGCCGTGCCTCCCGCCTCCTGCGCCGTGGCAACAAGGGCAAGCGAGATCATGCAGAGAAAAATGATAAGGCGTCGCAATGAATTATGTGAAGTCTGAGGATGTAACTATAATATAAACGAAAGCGCATGCCCTATATTGTGTAGGGGACGCGCTTTTTCGTCCTATAACGTCTTAGCGGCAAGCACCGACTTGATGCCTTGCTCCCGATGTTCGACCACGACTTCGATGCCGTACTTGGCGTTGAGATGCTCGGCCAGATGCTGTGCGCTATAGACCGAGCGATGCTGGCCGCCGGTGCAGCCGAAGGAGAACATGAGGTCGGTGAATCCGCGCTGGAGATAGCGCTCGACATGGGCGTCGGCCAGACGATATACGGAGTCGAGGAACGTGAGGATCTCGCCGTCGTCCTCGAGGAAGCGAATGACGGGCTCGTCGAGACCTGTAATCTGCTTATACGGCTCGTAGCGTCCGGGGTTGTGCGTGGAGCGGCAGTCGAAGACGTAGCCTCCGCCGTTGCCGCTCTCGTCCTCAGGGATGCCCTTGCGGTAGGAGAACGAGAAGACGCGCACGCGCAGCGGACCTTTGCCATCGTACTTCGAGAATGTGGCCGGTCCATCGGCCGGATGCGCCTTATAGACGTTGTCGACAGCCGTGCGATAGCCATCGGTGCGGACCGGTGGCCGTTGCTCTTCGGAGGCATACTGAGGCAGGGCCACCAGCTGCTCGAGAATCTCGCGGAGATATGGATAGGGGCACGCTGAATCGTCGGCCAACAGTTCGCGTAGGTTTTGTATTGCGGGCGGAATGCTCTCGAGGAAATGTTTCTTGCGCTCAAAATAGCCTCGGAAGCCATAAGCGCCCAACACTTGAAGGATGCGGAAGAGCACGAAGAGACGCAATCGCTGGCGGAAACGCTTCTCATCGACTTCGACGTAGAGCTTGAGATTGGCGAGATAGACATCGATGAGTTCCTCGCGCAGCTCATGGCTATAGCGTGCCGAGGCTTGCCATAGGAAGCTGGCAAGGTCGTACTGCACAGGACCGCGGCGCCCACCCTGAAAGTCTATGAAATGTGGCGAGCCGTCGGCACTGAGCATGACGTTGCGCGCCTGAAAGTCGCGATAGAGGAATGCCAGCTGAGCATCGGCCGTGAGATCTTTGGCAAAGAGCTTGAAGGCTGCTTCGAGGCGCAACTCGTGGAAATCGATACCGGTAGCCTTAAGGAAACAGTATTTGAAGTAGTTGAGGTCGAAGAGGACACTCGTCTGGTCCATCTCGGCCTGAGGGTAGCATTGGCTGAAATCGAGTCCTACTGCTCCACGTATCTGCAATGCCGGCAGTTCAGCTATTGTCAGGCGGAGCAAGCGTTTCTCCGCCTCATTGTATCGGCCGCCGGCATCGCGACCACCTTTGAGGGCATCGAAGAGCGAGCGTGCGCCGAGGTCCTCCTGAAGATAGCGCAGGCCGTCGTCGGCCACAGCCAGCACGGCCGGCACCGGCAGATGCTTGGCCACGAAATGGCGTGCGAGATAGATGAAAGCGTGGTTCTCGTCGAGCGACGTGCCCACGACGCCTATAAGGCTCTTGCCATCAGGCGCAACCATACGATAGTACTGACGATTGCTGCCCGACCCAAGGATAGGCTCAACGGAATAAGGCTCGTGGGAAGTATATGAGATGTAAAGCTCGCGCAGTTTGTCCATGATGAGTTAAGCTTTTGTAAGCCGGTTGATCTTGCGACGGATGGCGATGATGTTGAAGAACGAGACTACTATGAAGATGGCTATGCCTACAAGCAGAGCCGGAGTCAGAGGCCCTTCGCTCAGAGCCGGGAAGATTTGCCATAGGCGCTCAAGGTAGAGCTGACGTATCCACAGCAGAGCGGCAATGGCCAGAATGAGCACGAGCACGTTCAGCCCTATCGTCAGCAGCTGATAAGGCAGTGACACACGGGCGGGCGAATAGCCTATGAGCAGGAGGTTCTGCAGTTTGTCGGCATTCTTCTGTACGAGCAGGAAGATGCTCAGCATGAGGATGTAGAACGAGAGGGCGCTGATCAAAAGGCCCACGGCCATAACTATGCCTGCCACGATCTTGAGGAAATAGGTGGTGCGTCCGGCATCGAGGCTGTTGTCGTCGATCTCGTAGCCATGGTCCTGCACGAAGCTGGCGATGGCATCGTCAGCAGGATTCTTGACCTCGACGATGATGCGCGTGGGTTGCGGCTTGGACGAAGGGGCAAGCTGAAGATTGCTCTGCTGCAT
Organism: Bacteroidaceae bacterium; assembly: GCA_017429945.1. GTDB lineage: Bacteria > Bacteroidota > Bacteroidia > Bacteroidales > Bacteroidaceae > Physcousia. The sequence continues at coordinate 6,500 of JAFRNY010000063.1, read as the reverse complement.
GAACGAAGCAGGCACGAGCACAGTGTTTAGGCGAGTGGAGAAGCCCACGACGCGCCCTTTCATCAACTGCTCTGCCCCACCCTCGCCGCGCAACCGCAAGTCGAGCTGAATCATTGATACCACACCCTCGGAGAGCTTGGGCAGCGACTGGCTTTGCGCAAACCCGAAGTTGTAAAGGGCGAGATATGCGCGAGGCAGGATTATTGGCACCTCACCATCACGCTGCGGCGGCCACGTTACATCGACAAACTCATCGGGGACGCTCTCGAAGAACATGCTGGTGCCCATCTGCGAGCCGCCCATCGACAGCGAGGCGTAGACCTGATACTGCGATGCCGTGAAGCGCCCCACGTTGCTTGCAAAGCGTTGGCCCTCAATCTCGGCTATCTCGGAGTCGGTGAACGACTGTGTCTCGCCGTTGAGCGTAGAGCTGGCGGCTATGCGTTTGGAGAGAATGACATAGGTGTTCTTTATAAAGCTGTCCTCGCCCCCGAACGCCGGGATGATGTCTTCGTAGAACTGAACGCTGAGCAACACGGTGAGCATGCCCAGCAAATTGGCAAGGAAGAAGCCGGCGAGTTGTCCGGCGCTGATATGTCGGCGGAGTAGTTTCCAGATAAGATTCATAGACGGAACGTTTTTTCGTAGGGAAGATCCATGTGATGGCCTATGCTGGTGACGATGATGCCTGCGCCTTGTCGGTGTGCCTCATCGAGGAGCATAGCGCCCATTATAGCGCTGTTCTCCTTATCGAGATGGCTGACGGGTTCGTCGGCCAGGATGAAATCAAAGGGTTGGCATAGTGCGCGCATGAAGGCTACACGCTGCTGCTGCCCGAAACTCATATGTGCAAGCTTGGTGGTGCGGCGGTCGGCAATGCCGAGGCGCTCGAACCACGACTCGATCTCAGCGCTGCTCTTGTGCGACGTCAGCTGATTCTTCACCTGCACATTCTCCCAGGCCGTAAGTTCGGGAAAGAGGCGCAGTTCCTGAAACATATAGCTGAGCGAGCGTTGGCGTAGCTGCGTCCAATCAGCCTGGTGCAGCTGGCGGATGTCGCGATCGTCAAAGAATATCTGGCCTTCGTAGTCGTCGCGATAGCCGATAAGATAGCTGCAGAGCGACGACTTGCCTGTACCTGAGGCGGCCTCTATGAGATAGACGTGGCCGCGCTCGAGCACCACTTCGCGCTGCCACGTGTCGGAACTGATGTCGGTGCGCCCGGCAAAGACGCGCGGCAAGGCATTGAGGATTGTGATTTTATTCATTCGATAGTAGTTCTTTTACTATATGTGTGCCCTCGGGCGCCAAGAGGCGCAAATGGGCGGTATTGGTCTGATCGAGATCGAGCGTGACACGCTCAAACTTGCGTAGGGCCGACGGCACGGTGGTGAGACCTGAGAGGAGTTTGAACAGGTGTGGTGTGGCGAAGGTGGCATAGAAGCGCTTTCCGGCCACAGTGGCTGACGTCAATTCCTTGTTACCCCCAGCTGCCAGACCTCGTTCGCTGCCCAGGTAGAGAATATTGTCGGATGCACCAAGGTAGTAGTGCTCGCGGCCTAAAGTCAGGGCGTAGTCGAATTGTCCAAGGCGCTTAACATCGACATAGTTGTTGCCCCACGATGCCGAACCGTCGAAGCAGCGGGTGTCGTCGAGGCGGGCGGTGAGGTAGATGCCATGGAAGTCAAAGTTGACAAGCTTGCTGGGCGAAGGACTGAAGTCGGGTGTGAACTCCAGGGCGACGTCGCCATCGATCGATGAAAGGATATTGTCGAGGTCAAAGGCCAGATTCATTGCGATGAGCGCCGAGCGGAAGCCTCTGTGGTAGCGCATGTAGTTCAACAGTTTGCTGCCTTCAATGTTCATACCGAGCCATCCGCTGTTCTCGCGATGGGCATGAGCGGCCAGTTCACCCTGCATTGGACGCAGGATGTTGCCCAGCTGCTCCATATGCTGCTTGGCTTCATCCGTAAAGGCCTCCACTCCGCCAACGAGTTGCAACTCATTGTCGCGCGTGGTGAGCTGAAGACGTATGAGGGCATCGTCATGCGAACGAATGCCAGCCTTGTAGAGCAACAGGCGGGGACGGGGCGGAAAAAGCTCCGGGCCGACCATAGCGACAGCAGCGCCAGAATGCTTAGACAGCTGTTTGAAATAGTCACCCTCCTGACCGCTAACATCTTTATTCTGAGAGAGCAGGCGGGCCATCTCGGTGCGCAGCTGGTCCTGGGCAGAGCCTACGGCAGGCCCCATCACTAAGGCCCGTGAGCCATCGAAGGCGCAGAGCCACTGGTCGAGCAGCGTCACCCACGAGAAGCCACGCTGGCGTGATATTGCCGAAGCACGGCCCTGAGCGTGCATCTCCTCGCAGAGCGCAGCGAAAGCATCGTCGTCGGCCACAGCTGCTGTCAGCCCGAAATAGCCCGAACTGGCAGCGAAAGCATAAAGGGGACGGGAGAAATCGATGCCCGAAGCCACCTTCTCCATAGAACGTGAATGGCGAACAAAATCTACAAAGGCTTCGACAGGAACATCGGCCTCGTCGGCAAAAGTAGAAAGGTCGAAGCGTGCCAATGCCTTAACCTCGCCGGGCAGCGCATTGAGGTAAGCGCTACGTGAACGGCTGATGAAGAAGAAAGCTCCTGTGGCCACTGCGACCACAATGGGGATTATTATCAGTGCTAGTAGTTTCTTTGTCTTTGTCATGATTATTAAAATTCTATCTGTTGGCCAAACGCATAATATGAACTGCTACGAGGGCTGCTGTCTCAGTGCGCAAGCGACTAGTACCTAACGATACAGAGCGGAAACCGGCAGCCTCTGCCTTCCGAACCTCATCGACTGAGAAATCGCCCTCGGGTCCTATGAGTACGAGCGCTGGGCGATTGCGCTCGAGGACGTCAAGCAGGAACGGTTTTTCTGCAGCTGCCGTGTCGCCTGCGATATCGGAGGCATCATAGCAGTGTGCTATAAAACGCTGTTCGGGAAGGTCGACTCGGCGGATGAAAGCCGCAAACGGCTCCAGTTCATCGATGACTGGTTTCCAAGCCTTGTGGCTCTGCTTCATAGCTGCTACGGCCACACGCTCGAGGCGCTCGGTCTTTACCACGCGCCGCTCGGCGAACTGACTGTCGAGCAGCGAGAGGCGGTCGAGGCCTATCTCGGTGGCTTTCTCCACGAACCACTCCACGCGGTCCATATTCTTCGTCGGCGCCATGGCCAGATGAATAGTGCCGTGCCACTCCGGCTCCTGAGGGCGCGACTGGGTGACGGCGAAGCGGCAATGGTGGTTGGAAGCTTCGGTGATGACGGCATCGTGGAGCGTGCCGCTGCCGTCGACGAGCACAAGCTCGGCACCTGCCCCAAGGCGCAGGACACGCACGGCATGCTGAGCCTCGTCGGAAGGGAGCTCGCCGCAGCCCGGGTCGGGCACATAGAAATAACGTATCTCTTTCAATGCTTTCTGGGAAATATCAAGTCATTCGGCATAAGGATTGCCATCCTCGATCGGATTGTGCACCTTCTCGCGGCGGGCCAGCTCGTCGCGTATCTGGGTGGCCACTTCGAAGTTCTCCGTCTCTACGGCCTGCTTCAGTGCATCCTCAAGCATCTTACGCGTAAGTACATTTATATTTATAGCAAAGGAATTGTCGCCAGTCTTACGCATATACTGGGCTTCGAAGAGCTCGCTGTCGATCATAATCGGACATACTGAAGCGCAGGCAATCACAAGAGCATCTTGAGCCTGACAAGTGTCAACAACCTGCTCCTCGCCCTCGCGCTCAGCTACTATCTTGCAGAGGAAGAGCCCGTTCATGATGCCGGTGAATTCTATGCGCTTGATGTTGATCTTAAATTTCATCAGCAGCAGATTGTAGGCATCGCCTACGGTGGCGGCGACGGGAAGCGACAAGGGAATCTGCGAACGCATCAAAAGCGTGGCGGCACGACGCGTGGACATCACCACGGGGAAGATTCTGTCGCCATCTTTCTCCTTGAGGATGACCATGGAGCGGTCATCCTGCCCCACTGTCGAAGCCATTCCATGTATCTTTAATTCTATCAACATAACTTCAGCTCTTAACAAAAGATTGCAGCGAATTAGTTCACTTGTTTCTTATCTTTAAAAAGAAATGCGAAGGCCACGGCTACGACCAGAGCATAGGCTGCAAAGATAAACCAGCAGGTCTGCCAGTCGCCCACGAGGAAACCATCCTGCCAAGAGCAGTAGCGATTCACAATCTGACCGGCAATGAGCGTACCGATGGTAGCACCGAGGCCATTGGTCATGAGCATGAACAAGCCTTGGGCCGAAGCCTTGACGCTCGGGTCGCACTCCTGATCCACAAAGATACCGCCCGAGACATTGAAGAAGTCGAAGGCCACACCATAGACGATGCACGAGAGGATGAAGAAGAGCACGCCTGGCATAGTGGGATTGCCCACGCCAAAGAAACCGAAACGGAACACCCATGCAAACATCGACATCAGCATGACTGTCTTGATGCCAAAGCGACGGAGGAAGAATGGTATCATGAGTATGCAAAGCGCCTCGCTAATCTGGGATAGTGAGGTCAGCAGTGTGGCATTGTTGGCAGCGAAAGACGAAGCCACAATGGGATCCGTGGAACCCTTAAAGCTCGTAATGAACGGACCTGCATAGCCATTGGTCACTTGCAGGGCCATACCAAGCAGCGCCGAGAAGATGAAGAAGAGTGCCATACGACGAGTCTTGAACAAGCGGAAGGCACTGAGGCCCAAGCGTTCAGACAGCGGACCTTGAGGCTTTGCTTCAAGCTTACACTCGGGCAGCGTGAAGCAATAGGCACACATTAAAATGCTCAACGCGCCCGAGACGAAGAACTGCATGTAGGTGTACTGGAACTTCATGGCATTCTCGCCCAGCGTGAAGTGGAAACCTGCGTCATCAAAGGCCGCACAGTTGACAAACCACATCGTGGCGATGAAACCTACGGTACCCAAGACGCGGATGGGCGGGAAGTCCTTGACGGTGTCCATACCTCCATCCTTGAGTATGGTGAAGGCCGTGGTGTTGGCCAACGCTATCGTAGGCATGAAAAAGGCTACGCTTACGGTGTAAAGACCTATGAACAAGGCTTTGTTGGGCAGGTCATGACCCAGCCCCGAGCGCAAGCCTATCCACCAGCAGCCCAGCATGGCTACGCCTGCTGCCAAGTGGCAGAGCCCCAGCAATCGCTGCGGTTGGATCCACTTGTCGGCGATAATGCCCATGATTGTCGGCATGAATATACTTACTATGCCCTGAATGGCATAAAACCAAGCGATCTGAGCTCCTAGACCTACGGAACCCAGATAGTTGCCCATACATGTGAGGTAAGCTCCCCATACGGCGAACTCAATAAAATTGAGTATCGACAGACGAATTTTTAGGTTCATAATAGCTTTAATTGTTTCTTGCGCGGCAAAAGTAATAAAAAAATCTCCATTTGCCTTCCTCATTCTGCATTTTTTCATAACTTTGCCCACAAATTAACACGAAAGAGCATGAAAGCATTTACATCGGCATCATCAAGGTGCACTGCAATGGGCTCACAGGCTACTCTCGTAGCAATAATCTTTGCCTTGGTTAGCATGGCGACGAAGGCTGCCGCCACACTACCCCAGCCTGCCGGCACAACCCATTACGAACTGATATGGGCTGACGAGTTTGACATCGACGGGGCGCCCGACCCTGCACGGTGGACCTTCGAGCACGGATTCGTTCGCAACCAAGAGCTACAATGGTATCAGCCCGACAATGCCCGCTGCGAAGGGGGCGTGCTTAAGATTACAGGGCGGCGCGAACAGGTCGCAAACCCACGCTACGACGCCGACAGCCGCGATTGGCGCCGCAACCGCCAATATGCCCACTACACCAGTTCGTGCATCGAGAGTCGCAAAAGCTTCACATTCCGCTACGGACGCCTCGAGGTAAAGGCGCGCATACCTGTGGCGCCGGGGTCATGGCCCGCCATATGGACGCTCGGCAACCATGGAGGATGGCCCGCCTGCGGCGAAATCGACGTAATGGAGTTCTATCGCGTGCCGCCAGCCGACGTCAACATCCACCATCAGGCACAGGCTGAACGCTCGGTGCCTGTCATTCTGGCAAACGCCTGCTGGCAAGGAGCCAATGGGCGCGATGCCTGGAACACAGGACGTTGGCCGTTCACCCGTTGGACTTCAAAAGATTCCGACTGGGCCTCTAAGTTCCACGTCTGGCGTATGGACTGGACACCCGAAGCCATCAAGATATACCTCGATGACGAACTCCTCAACGATATTCCTACTTCGCAGGCTGATGCCGACAGGCCCGGGTATTTCAACCCCTTCAGCAACAGTTTAGAAGGCTTCGGACACTATATCCTTCTCAACCTCGCCATCGGTGGCTGTGGAGGTACACCCGACGACACGGCTTTCCCACTCGTCTACGAGATAGACTACGTCAGAGTGTACGAAAAAGTGAAAAGTGAAAAGTG